>JAVBIX010000025.1 GCA_030756895.1 Synechococcus sp. SP2 MAG | reverse complement strand
TTTTAATTCCAGATTTTCGAACGTGGCTGGGGACGACTCACGAACAACAAACACACCATCTCGAACAATCGCTCGATCAAAATCTTTAGAGAAATCTCCCTGATACTCATAATTACCTTTGTCTTGAATCAGATTTTCAAAGTTTACGTATTGACTGGATAGGCCAGGAGCAACAATCAACTTGCGACCGAAGGAAGGCTGCTGAGAAGCATCAGTTCCAAAAGAAACAGGATTTGCATTGTCTTGATCACTAAGCACTAAATCATCAACTCCAGCTCCACCATTCACTTTATCTCCATTAGTAAGGATTAAAATCCCGTTACCAATAAGGAACTGATCATCACCATTACCCATATCAAGACCACTCCTACCATTAAAATCTTGCTTAAGAATTAAGCTCCCATCGTTAAGGATAAGGTCATTACCATCACCCATCTCAATCACTCCTTTTACATGTACGACTCCGCCTTTTCGATTGATGATCCGATCATTTCCTAAGCCAAAAACAATCTGTCTCCCGCTCGGATTTTCAAGAGCGACTTCAATTGTTCCTTGATTATCTATTGTGCCTCTACCACTATCTTGAAAGCTGATGCCCGCATAAGAAGCGATAATTCCGCCTTCATAATTATAGATATAATCACCCATACCAGTATCACCACCATCAAAGATAATTCCCCATCCACTTTCTAACGTACCCTTATTCATCAAAGTATCATTACCTAATCCGAAATTAAGACTATAATTTTTATTCTCTGCATCACTCGCCTTTCCAATCAGTAGTCGCGTGTCTTTTAATCTTATATCAACAACATCATCTCCAGCTCCAAGCGACAATTGCTTGTTAATCAAGGAGAATTCCTCTTTGACAGGATTTTTCAATAAAAATAAATCATTTCCTTCACCAAGGTCAACTTTACCCGTAATTATAATTTTCCCATATCCAACCGGGCTTTCCCCCCTAATCTCAATATAGTCGTCTCCCCCTCCCGTATAAAGATCACCTTTGATAGAGGTAAATCCTCTCGAAATAAATTTATCTTTTCCATCTCCAAGAATCAAATCACTTTGAACATCAAGAGAACTACCATATTCCATTCTGACTTGATCGTCACCTTTCCCTAAATCCATTTCATTAGCAACACTGACAAGTGCATTAGCACCCATATAAAGAACATCATTCCCGCCCCAAGATCGAAAATAATCACCAACAATCAATGCCCCATCAACCCCTAAATAGTCATTGGAAACCGTACCTATTTCACCTACATCTTCTCTTGCAGCGATACATTCTTTTGACGGATTATCACCTCCACCATTGGTATCCGTAGTGCATTGTTTTGAAAAGCCTAGCCATCCCCCAATGTCCAGTCGCTTGCCTGAATCAACCAGCAACATCGCACCCAATTTTTGCGTATTAATCCCAAGATTTTCCACAACATCTTCGACAGGAAGCCCCTCCGAAGTGTTGAGAGCTCCACCAAACTGAAGCTGCCTAAGAACATTCACATTCCTCTTAATTAGCAGACCAGTGTTGTAATTGTGAAAATCTTTTAATATTTCATATGAATCATCGATTGCACTTAATGTAGCGTTTTCGTTGAAATCTAGAGGGTTGGACTCAGTCCTTATGTTTTGAGCAAAACTTTGCTGACAGCAAGACGCAAGGATTAATGCAAGCCATGCAACCTTGTTCACAGGGCTATTAATTAGGCTCACAGCAACCTCCCTTGATCTCAAAGATTAGCAATGGGGGCTTTCTTTCTTGACCCCAATCGTACAACTATAAATCTCACAGTTAGACTCATTGATCTCACTTAAGATAAGTCTTGCTCGCCAAAAAGACCAAAGCAAGACTCCTTGAAGCGGCTCAGCTTCATATCAGATTTAATAACTTCTTTTTTATTAATAAGCAAATTCCGTTATTTAGCAATCGCCTGAAGTGACCGTTCGCTTCAGGTCTCAGCCTTCACTCTTAGGAGCCCCAAGCACCAACCCTCTCCTTACATCCCACGGTGAAATTACAAACAGACGCAGCATCACGCCCATCAGTTGCGGCAAGGGCAAGGTGTTGGTGAGGAAGCCACTCCAATCATCTTGAGATAACTGAAAAAAGCTGGTGAAGTGGCGGCGCAACAGCCGTTCATCGAAGCCCATCAAGCGGCCTAATCCAAACTGAAATAGGCGATGGCGCAACACCAATTCCATCGGCCACAGCGCTTGCCAACCCGCACGCGCTAAAGCAGCAGATCCCATCGCTGGTTGCTCTTTTAAAGCCGCAGCCAAGGCTTCCGCTAACCCTGGCCCGCGTCTTAATAGCGCTCCCACCATGTAGCCAGAAGCCGGATGAACCATGCTCGCTGCTCCGCCAAAGGCGAGCAGCGGCTGATTGAAATCAGGCAGCGGCAAATTCATTGGGAATAAACAATGCTCTTCATCGATCACTTCGGTGATCGCAATCCCCTCCTTGGCCAAGCGCTGCTCCAGCCGTTGCTTGAGCTCCGCTTCCGGCACCGCCGGCGCTAAGGCCAACGATGTTTCCTCCAGGAAATACACCCCATCCCCAAAATCCATCGCATACAAAAAGGTGGGGGGTTGTTTGCGTTGCTCGGGGCTGAGGTGATCGCAGCGAAAATCCATCAGCACAAATTGACCTGGCTCCACCGGAGCTTTGCTGAAGCGACCAACAACGCCATAGGCCGCTTGCCCAGCCACAGGCCCCTGATCTGGGCGACGAACATGAGGTGTTCGGTGGCCTGAGGCATCAATCACCACCCGGGCCAAGCGTTGTTCGCCGGAAGCGCAATGCACCCTGGTGCAATCAGCCTCCAGCTCGATGCGATCAACGCTGTCTTGGTGCCAGGTCATCCCCTGGCAGTGGCCCAGCCAGTACTGCTGCAGCTTGTGGCGATCAAACAGCCCGTAATCCATCCCGTGCTGCGTGGCTTGATCTTCTAAATCCGAGCCACCGGCACCATAAAAACTCACCGTGTAGCTCCAACGGTGCTCAAGCAGATCCTCCAGACCTAAGAGCTCGAGTTCCTTCGCCCAAATCCCGTAGGTGTTCGGCCAAGGCGCATCCACCGGATTCGGTGCAATTCCTTCCACCAGCACACCGCGCTGATGCAGTTCGGAGGCGATGCAAAGGGCGGCAGGACCGCCCCCAATCACCAGCACATCTGCGCAATCAGCCAAGATCAGCTCTCAGCTGATGGTTCAGACGTCTCCTCTGTGCTGGGTGCTTGTTCAGCAACTACATCGGCTTCACTGTCGTCTTCCGTTTCGGCTTCAGGTGGAACAAGCACGACATCGGCCAAACGGTCGCCCTTATCGAGCCGCTGCAAGCGCACACCCGTGGCTGCGCGGGATTGCTGGGGGATTGCATCAGCACTGGTGCGCACAATCACACCTTTTTCACTCACCAGCAGCAGCTCCTCACCCGCACCCAGCACCCGCAAGCCCACAAGCTCATCGGCATCGGTTCGGAACTTCATTGCGCGCAGTCCCATGCCAGCGCGCTTCTGCAAACGGAACTGCGTAACCGGCACCCGTTTGCCAAGACCAGAGGCCGAGGCCACGAGCACCCAGGGGCCTTCCACCACCGCAGCAGTTTCGCCCTCATCACTGCCTTCGTCGCCCTCATCGGCGCTAGCAGCGATTTGATCCGCCAACTCTGCAGGAAGCACGTCCATGCTCACCAAGCTGTCGCCTGCGCGCAAATTCATCGAACGCACACCACGAGCCGTACGGCCCAACGGGCGCAGTTCGTTGTCATTGAGCCGGAAGTGGATGGTCATTCCTGCCCGCGACCCAATCAGCACGCTGTCGCCGGGAACAGCAAGCCGGACCCAAGTGAGCGCATCACCCTCTTCCAGTCCAATGGCAATCAAACCGTTGGAGCGGATGTTGCTAAAGGCCGAAAGACGCGTGCGTTTGATGTATCCGCCCGTGGTGAGCATCAACAAGTCGGTGTCATCGTTGAATTCCGACACTGCAAGCAGCGAAGTAATCGCTTCTTCCCGAGGGATTGGCAACAACTGCACAATCGGTGTGCCTTTAGCGGTACGGCTGCACTGAGGCACCCGGTACGTAGGAACGGCATAGGACACACCGCGATCGCTAAACAGCAGCAATGTGTCGTGGTCATTGCACCCAATAAAGAGTTTGACCGCTTCTTCCCCTTGGCTACGGGTCCCGGCTTTGCCACGCGTGCCACGGCTAGTGGCTTCAAATTCACTCACCGGCATCCGCTTGAGATAGCCCGTTTCAGTGAGCAACACCACGGAGCGCTCATTGGCGATCAGATCAATATCTTCCAGACCACCGGCAAGATCGAGAATCTCGGTGCGGCGGGGAACGGCATGGCGATCACGCAGCTGCCCCAGCTCGTCTTCGATAATCCCGAACACTCGCTCTCTACGGCCAAGGATGTCCTTGTAGTCGGCGATCTTCGTGACAAGATCCTCGTGCTCCAAGCGGATCTTGTCCGCTTCCAAGGCCGTGAGACGCCTGAGCTGCATCTGCAAGATGGCGTCTGCTTGCACAGAAGACAGACCATGGCGCTCCTGCAACTGTGTGCGCGCTGTTGCTGCATCGGGCGCAGCACGAATCAGGGCAATGATCGGGTCGAGTTGATCTAGGGCCAGCAACAAGCCCAAGAGGATGTGGTCGCGCTCTTCAGCTTTCCGCAGCAAATAGCGCGTGCGGCGTTCAATCGTCTCAACTCTGAAGTCGAGGAAGACCTCGAGCATCTTGCGCAACGTGAGCAGGATTGGCTCGCTGTTCACCAGCGCCAACATGTGGGCGCTGAAGTTGCTCTGGAGCGGGGTGAGTTTGTAGAGGTTATTCAGCACCACCTGGGGGTAGGCGTCGCGACGAAGCTCCACAACAACGCGCATCCCGTCGCGATCGCTCTCATCACGAATGTCGGAAATGCCCTCCAGCTTCTTGTCGTTCACCATCTCGGCGATGCGTTCAATCATCGCCGCCTTATTGGTTTGGTAAGGCAGGGCCGTGATGATCACCGCATCGCGATCGGGACGACCGGGAGCCTCGATCGTTTCGACCCCAGCAACCCCTCGCATCGTCACCGAGCCGCGTCCGGTGAGGTAGGTCTCACGAATTCCGGTGCGGCCCAGAATTTGTCCGCCGGTAGGGAAGTCAGGGCCGGGGATCAGAGCCATCAGCTCCTGATCGGTGATCTCAGGGTTACTGATCAAGGCCAGCACACCCGTAATCAGTTCTCCAAGGTTGTGAGGAGGAATGTTGGTGGCCATGCCCACCGCGATCCCAGCTGAACCGTTTAGGAGGAGCTGGGGAATGCGTGATGGCAGAACGGTGGGTTCTTGCTGCGACCCATCGAAGTTGTCTGCAAAATCAACTGTTTCAGCCTCGATATCTTCGAGGAGGCTGTCTGTGGTCAGCGCCTGCAAGCGCGATTCGGTATAACGCATGGCGGCCGGTGGGTCGTTGTCGACCGAGCCGAAATTGCCATGCCCATCGATCAGCGGCATGGACATCGAAAAGTCCTGTGCCATACGCACCAGGGCGTCGTAGACCGCCGTATCACCATGGGGGTGGTACTTGCCCAGCACCTCTCCCACAACACGGGCGCACTTTCGATAAGGCCGATCACTGGTCAGCCCGAGCTCGTACATGGCGTACAAAATTCGCCGGTGCACAGGCTTGAGCCCATCACGAGCGTCGGGCAGCGCACGCCCAACGATCACGCTCATCGCGTACTCCAGATAGGAGCGCGACATTTCTTTGCGCAAATCTGTCTGAATGATCCGTTCGACGGATTCGCCGGGACCGCCGCTGCCGGGTCCCACTGGATCCGCCATACAAGACCTATTTGCTCAACTCATCTTATCTCGGGAAGGACGTAGAGATACGTCAGGGTTTGCTGCGTCTTCAAAACAGCACCAGAAAACGCCCTTAAAGTTGCGCATCCGCGCAGTGCCATCAAGGCCATGGAAACCGATCCGATCAATCCGTCGCCCTCTGACTCCACCCCTTCAACGGAGATCAACAGCACCGATCCGATCGCATCAGGTACCCCAGCACCAGATCCGTCAGCAGAAAAGCCCTCAGCAGCCGATACCGCAGCAGAAGAAAATTCAGCACCGCTTCAAGCTGAGCCCCAGGCACCAGAACCCATAAGTCCAGTGGCCTCGATCGCTCCAGATCCGGTGATTGCTCAGGAACCAGTACTTGCCCAGAAACCTGTAGCCGCGCCCATTTCAACGCCCGCAGGATCCGAAGCAATCGCTGAGCGCATCCAAGTGGCAGCCACAGCCAGCACCGACGACACCACTAGCGGTGGCGGGGAGTGGGATCTGCTGAGCTCCAAAGTGCGTCAGTGGTGGGATGACAACAACCTTGTTGAGCTCTGGCAACGTTCCCGCAGGCCACTCTTTCTGCTCGCTGGCCTCATCGGATTAACCCTGCTTATAAGGATTTACAGCGGAATTTTGGAGGCGATTGCCAGCATCCCTCTCGCTCCACGATTGTTTGAACTGGTAGGCCTTGGCTGGGTGATCTGGTTCTCAACCACGAGGCTGATTCGCAGCGAAGAGCGAAAAGCTCTGCTTGCAAACGTTGGCGGCATTTGGGCCGCCTTCAAGGGCTCCGTTCGTCCCTGATCACTGTCACGTAGTGCATGACCAGTTGGTAGTTTGTGCTGATCTTTAGTACGACTCGCGGTGGACATTCAGCTCGGACGCTCCAAAGTTGTTCGCCGGGCCTATGGCATCGATGAGATCGCCCTGGTGCCGGGGGGTCGCACGGTTGATCCGGAGGTCACTAACACCAGCTGGTCACTGGGCGGAATTGAACGTGAAATCCCGATCATTGCCAGTGCGATGGACGGAGTGGTGGACGTAGAAATGGCGGTGAAGCTCTCCCAGCTCGGAGCGCTTGGTGTCTTGAATCTGGAAGGCATTCAGACCCGCTACGAGGACCCCACCGAAGCTTTGGATCGCATCACATCCGTCGGCAAGAACGACTTTGTGCCATTGATGCAAGAGATCTACAGCAAGCCGGTTCAAGAAAGCCTGATTCGCAAGCGCATTCAAGCGATCAAATCCCAGGGTGGAATTGCCGCTGTGAGCGGTACCCCAGTCGCGGCTTTGCGCTTTGGCAAGGCGATTGCAGAGGCGGGGGCCGATCTGTTTTTCGTGCAAGCCACCGTTGTCTCTACAAACCACATCGGCCCTGAAGGACAAGAAACCCTCAATTTGGAAACGCTTTGCCGCGACATGGGTGTGCCCGTGGTGATCGGCAACTGCGTTACTTATGAGGTCGCCCTTCAACTCATGCGCGCTGGTGCTGCAGGCGTGATGGTGGGTATTGGTCCTGGTGCTGCTTGTACCTCCCGTGGGGTCCTGGGCGTTGGTATTCCCCAAGCCACCGCGGTTGCCGATTGCGCTGCTGCACGGGCTGACTACGAAAAGGAAAGCGGTCGCTACGTCCCGGTCGTGGCTGATGGCGGAATCGTCACCGGTGGTGACATCTGCAAGTGCATCGCCTGTGGTGCTGATGCCGTGATGATTGGATCCCCCATTGCCCGCTCAGAAGAAGCACCAGGCCGTGGATTCCACTGGGGAATGGCCACCCCAAGCCCAGTGCTACCGCGTGGCACTCGAATCAACGTTGGCAGCACCGGGAGCCTCGAACGCATCCTGCGAGGTCCAGCCAAACTCGACGATGGAACCCACAACTTGCTCGGTTGCCTAAAGACCTCGATGGGAACCCTCGGGGCTCGCACCATCAAGGAGATGCAGCAGGTGGAAGTGGTGGTTGCGCCATCACTGCTTACAGAAGGGAAGGTGTATCAGAAAGCCCAGCAGTTAGGGATGGGCAAATAAGCCTTAATCTCAAAGGGTGCGGGCTTCGGCCCACACACTCCTCACACCCCCCGGCCCGACGCGTTCGGGCTTTCTGTCTTCGCCCAATTGTGTTCAAGTCTGAACTCGAAACCGTCACAGTTCTGTAGACCCCACAAAGAATCCGAGAATTCTTCTGAAGTGGTTGCTAAATTGACTTGATAACGACGACAAATGGAATGTCCAGCGCTACCGCTGTAACCGACGCATCCTTTGAACAGGATGTCCTTCAAAGTGACGTTCCTGTCTTAGTTGACTTCTGGGCCCCCTGGTGTGGCCCCTGCCGCATGGTGGCTCCGATTGTTGATGAGATTTCCAAGGAATTCGAAGGCAAGATCAAAGTCTTCAAGCTCAACACGGACGAAAACCCCAACGTTGCAAGTCAGTACGGGATCCGCAGTATTCCCACGTTGATGGTGTTCAAGGGCGGCCAAAAAGTTGACACCGTTGTTGGTGCCGTTCCTAAAGCCACCCTCTCTGGCACGATTTCGAAGCATCTCTAACTCGAAGCGGGTCTTCGTCATTTGCCTTGCCACTGATCCCCATGTCTCGTTCAGTTCAGACCATTGGACTGATCGATTACGGCATGGGGAATCTTTTTTCTGTTCAAACGTGCTTTAAGCGCTTGGGGAGTTCCCTCAAGGCTGTGCAACACCCAGAGGATTTAGAGGGCTGCCAGGCCTTGATTCTTCCTGGCGTTGGCGCCTTTGACCCAGCCATGGACCGCTTGGAAGCCACAGGTCTGATTCCTGAATTGGTCGCTTGGAACAAAGCGGATCGTCCACTCCTAGGGATTTGCCTGGGGCTGCAGCTGTTGTTTGAGTCCAGCGAAGAAGGCCAACACAAGGGACTTGGCTTGCTCCCTGGAAGGGTAAAAGCGCTGCCGAAGGACCAGGGAGAGCGCATCCCCCACATGGGCTGGGGCAGGCTGCAGATCGATCGCCCCTCCCCCCTACTCCCTGATCCTTCCAGCACGGAATGGATGTATTTCGTGCATTCATTCGCCGCTGAGCCCCATGAGGCGCAGGATCGAGCTGCAAGCGTTGACTTCGGTTCAGGACGTGCGACTGCAGCGGTATGGCGCAATCGGCTGGGAGCCTGCCAATTTCACCCTGAGAAATCCGCCACTACGGGCCAGCGGTTGCTCTCACGATGGCTGGAATGGCTGCAACAGGGTGCCCCGTTGGTGCCGTGAGCGGTCTGCTACGTCTCAGTGGGGGTCGTCGCCTACGCAGTCCTATTGGGACCACCACAAGGCCCACCACAGCCCGTGTCCGCGAAGCGGTCATGAACATGCTCGCCTCAGAGCTGCAGGACGCCTCCTGGCTCGATCTTTGCAGCGGCAGCGGCGTGATGGGATGCGAAGCGATCGAACGCGGCGTGAGCAGGGTCTGGGCCGTGGAAAAGGATCCCAAAACAGCCTCCATCTGCAGAGACAATCTCATGCTGATCGCTGGAGGCCGTTCTCCCTCTCCAACCATTGAGGTGATCCGCCGAGATCTGGTGAGTTGGCTCCAAACAGGCCGTCCCAGCTCCTTACCCGCGTTCGATGTCGTCTATTTCGATCCTCCCTATGGATCTGAGCTGTATGAGCCCACCTTGCTTGCATTGCTTGAGGGCAACTGGGTTAGCAGCCAGGGATTAGTGATCTGTGAGCATGCCCGCCGTAAAAAATTAACCGCACCATCGCCCTGGACGATGGTGAATCAACGACGCTATGGAACGAGCGCTCTCTTGCTACTCAGCCCCCCAGAGCACTACCCCGGCGGTACTGATTCCAAGCGGCAACAAACAACCCCATCAGGGTGATTGGGATTAGACCCAAAACAATGCCGCAAAGAAGGGGTTCGATCATGTCGTCGCGCCCAATGAAAAGATTGAGCACAATTGTTCCATGGCCTGGTCTCTTCTGTGACGGCACCGTCATCAACTGCTGCAGCAATTCCAGAGCGGAGTCGAGGGCTCATCGCCGCCCTCACCGTTCTCGCCGCGATGGCTTGCATCGTTTTGTTGGTGTGGATGTTGGGCAATACACGCCAAGATCCCTACACCAAAGCAACGCTTGTTCTTGAAGGATCAGAGCAACACGGAGGTCAGATCTTCCGCATCAATTGCGCCGGCTGCCACGGCATCGCAGGCCAGGGCCTGGTTGGGCCGAGCTTGAAAGGGGTGAGTGATCGGCGCAAGAACATGCAGATCATTCACCAGATTGTGAGTGGTGAGACACCGCCAATGCCCCGCTTTGAAATCGAGCCACAAAACATGGCTGATCTGCTCGCCTATCTCAAAACACTGTCTTGACATTGGCCGTGGTGCTGGTCGAGCCGGCGGGACCTCTCAACGTCGGCAGCGTGGCTCGATTGTGTGCCAATTACAACATTGAAGATCTCAGGCTCGTGGCACCCCGCTGTGACCCAAGCGATCCAGAGGCCGTGCGCATGGCCGTCCACGGTGATGCCGTGCTCCTACACGCCACCATTTTTCCCTCGTTGCTCGAGGCTGTCGCGGATTGTCAACAGGTAGTGGCCAGTTGCGGACGCATCGATCACGGCGAGATCCCCCTGCAATCACCCGAAGAGATCGCGCCCTGGATTCAAACGGGTAGGACGCAAGGCCTGCGCTCAGCCCTGGTATTTGGACGGGAAGATCGAGGGCTCTCCAATGAAGAACTCCTGATCAGCCATCGCGTTTTCAAGCTGCACACCGGAGACACATACCCGTCTCTCAACCTCTCCCATGCCGTCGCTGTTGTGCTGCATGAGCTGGAGCGAGAACGTCGCTTGCAAGCCAAACCTGATGCGCCAGTAAAAGAGATCCCTGCCAGTGCTCCAGAGCTCGATGGCTGCCTGCGCGATGCAGAGGACCTTCTGCTCGAGGTGGGCTTCCTGCTGGAGCACACAGCAAAGGCGCGGATGGCCAAGGTGAAAGGACTTGTGCAACGAGCCCTGATCCGCAGCGATGAAGTGGCTCTGTTGCGCGGGATGGTACGTCAATTGCGTTGGGCAGTCAGGCGCAACCGCTCGTAACCTCAGGCTCTCCTGCAACCCCGCCTTGGACTCCAGTCGTTCCAGTCAAAAGCCACCTGGTTGGGGACGTCCCCTGAGGTTGGTGCTGCGCCTGGTGCTGATGGGTGTGGGTCTGGGCGTGATCACAGGATCGGCCCTGAAGCTGGCAGGTCCTGCTGTCCAACGCGGAGATCTCAGCCTTCCCAGCTGGCTCACGCCAACGATCACACCCGCCAAACAAGAACAACCAGATCTAGCGGCCGCTGTGAGCAATCCAGCGAGCAGCACCGACACGCTTGGGCGTTTCGAGACCAAACAAGAACTCAGCGCTTTGAGCCAACGCTGGAAGGCGCTAGCAGATCAGGATCCAGATCTCGAGGTGAGTGCCTTCATGCTGGCGCTCGATGATGGCCGCTACGCCCAGCTCAATCCAGGCACGGCATTGCCGGCCGCCAGTGCCATCAAAACTCCGATCTTGCTGGTCGCCCTCGAGGAAATCGATGCCGGCAGGTTGAGCTGGAATGAACCGCTCACCCTCAGCAAAACGGTGGTAGGCGGCGGCGCCGGCTGGATGGCCAGCAAACCACTGGGGACCCGCTTCCCCACCTATGAAGTCGCCACAGAGATGATTCGCATCAGCGACAACACCGCGACGAATCTGCTGATTGAACGGGTTGGCGGTCAAGTGGATCTCAACGCCCGCTTCAACAGCCTTGGGCTCAGCGCCACCAAAGTGAACAACTGGCTTCCAGATTTAAAGGGCACCAACACCACCAGCGCCCGTGATCTAGCCAGAGCGATCGCCCTTGTGGATACCGGAGAAGCGCTCTCGATTCGCGGCCGAGATTTATTCCGAGAAGTGATGGGCACCTCCGTGACCAACCGCTTACTGCCCGGTGGATTGCTCAAGGGCCTTGGCGGCTCCCAGGGCAAACCCGATGACAGCCTGATGATCAAGGGCTATCGCGTGTTCAACAAAACCGGTGACATCGGCATCGCTTACGCCGATGCCGGGCTGATCGAACTCCCCGATGGTCGCCGTGCCGTTGCGGCCTTTGTGGTGAAAGGTCCATTCAATGATCCCCGCTCCACGGAGCTGATCCGCAACATGGCTGCCGCCATGGCACCGGTGCTCAAACCCAAGCCAGCGCCTCCTCGTCAACGCTGATTCCTGTTTTCACCATGCGTCATTCTTCGCTGCTGGCCCTAGCGGCCTTCTGCCTCATCAGCATCCCTGGCATGCCATCCAGGTCGGATAGCCAGGCGAAAGGTCCGTTTTTACGCGAGCAGCAGCTGCGTCCCCTCCCAGGCCAATTGGATGGGGTGCTGCTGCTCAATGACAACAACCCCGAACTGATCACCGGCGAAGGGGTGCTGCTGTCCACTTTTCCAGCCAACCAAGGGCTCGATGTTGCCTTGGACGGACGTTTTGATCTGTTTAGCCACCACGTTTACGCCGGCAAACCAGAGGAGCTGGCCTCCACCCTTTGGCTGGCCGTGCTTGCGCAACCACTAGGAACAGAACCGGTCACGCTCGACGTGATCAGCGGCAGCACCTCGCTGTCCCAGGGCACCAAATCTGGGCAAACAGCAGCCCCGTTCCTACCTCTGCCCTCCCTGATGGCGGAAAGCACCACACCGATCGCCTCTGGACCAGGAAGCCGGGTAGCTGGAGACTTGCTCCGCGGCGATCAGGCTCCTGAGCTTCCCAAGCAAATCAAGATTGACCCTGGGCATGCCAGTGCGTTGGTGGTGCTTCCCATACCGGTCGCAGGACTTGACCCACTGCTCAACGGCAGAAACCTGCAGCTCAGACTTAAGAGCTCCGCACCGGTGTATCTGGCCACCGTGGCGGCCTACGGCCAAAACGACTCACCACCAAGCGATCAACGCTGGAGAGCTCTGCTCAGCACCGGAACGCGCAGCCCAAAAGAACATCAGCCCACGCCACGAGGCAGCAAGGGACGGATGATTTACTCGCGGGTGAGCGGCGTTCAGATCGGCAGCACCTGGACCGGCAGCTTGAGTGATCCAGGCTCTAACACCCTGAACATCAACGAAGCACCGATCTCGTGGCCGATCAGCAGTCTGGAGCGGGGTGACCTCGGCACCAATCAAGTTCAAACAGCTGAACTGAAAAGATTTGACAAAGGAACGGCCTGGGCCGCCCACGGGAATTACGGCGTGGAATACGACCTCACCCTTCCGTTACGCAATCCTGAGCGCAGCTCACGAACGGTGGCGATCGCTCTGGAATCCCCCGACAAACGGGGCAGCAGCAACGGCAAATTGCAGTTCAAACCTGGCAACAGCGGACCCGTGATGTTTCGCGGACCCATTGAGATAACAGGCCTTGATGGAGCCAACGGAAGGGCGATGGGGCGGCGGCGCTTTCACCTCGTGTTGCGACGTGGCCAAGAAGGACCGCAACTGGGGACGGTGTCTTTAGCGCCAGGAGAGAGCCGGCGGGTGCGCGTGCGACTGGTCTATCCCGCCGATGCCACACCACCGCAGGTGCTCACCGTGCTGCCTGTGAAACAATCCAATTCAACAACCGACGTTCACCCGTGAGTTCACCGCGCAAGCGCAGAGTCTTTCCCTTCACCGCCGTCATCGGCCAGGAAGAGATGAAGTTAGCTCTGCTGCTCAACGTGATTGACCCGCGCATCGGCGGCGTCATGATCATGGGAGACCGCGGCACGGGCAAATCCACCACGATCCGTGCGCTGGCAGACCTCCTGCCCGGCATTGAGGTAGTTGAGGGCGATCCGTACAACAGCTCTCCGACTGATCCTGACCTGCAGAGCAGTGAGGTAAGGCAGCGCTTGGAACACGGCGAAGCCTTAGGCACGGAGCAACGCCAGGTGCCCATGGTGGACCTTCCCCTGGGCGCCACAGAAGATCGCCTCTGCGGCACGATCGACATCGAGAAAGCACTGAGTGAGGGAGTCCGCGCCTTTGAACCTGGTTTGCTCGCCAAAGCCAACCGCGGCCTCCTCTACGTCGACGAAGTGAACCTGCTCGACGATCACCTAGTTGATGTTCTGCTCGACTCGGCAGCCTCTGGCTGGAACACGGTGGAGCGCGAGGGTGTTTCCGTGCGACACCCCGCCCGCTTTGTGTTGATTGGGTCAGGCAACCCAGAAGAAGGGGAGCTGCGCCCCCAGCTTCTCGATCGCTTTGGGATGAGCGTGGAGGTGCGCACCGTTCGCGATCCGCAATTAAGAGTGAAAGTGGTGGATCAGCGCACGGCTTTCGACAGTGATCCCGACGCTTTCAGCATCAGCGTGACGGCTGGCCAAGAAGCTCTACAGGCCAGGGTGGTGGAAGCTCAGCAACGCCTAGAGCAGGTCACGATTGACGATGACTTGCGCTTGAGCATTTCATCAGTCTGCGGAGAGTTGGACGTGGATGGTTTGCGTGGCGACATCGTGACCAATCGGGCAGCACGGGCCCTAGCAGCCTTTGAAGGCCGCACAGAGGTCAGCGAGGACGACGTGGCCCGCGTGGTGTCTTGCTGCCTGCGCCATCGACTGCGCAAAGATCCCTTAGAGCAAATTGACTCTGGCGATCGGGTCGTGAAGATGTTCTGCAAGGTCTTTGAACGCAACGAATCGGACGATCGCTCTGAATTCGAACTGGCCTTGGCCAGCTAATTCCCGTTGCGGATCCTTGGCATTGATCCAGGCCTTGCTCGGGTCGGCTATGGCGTGATCGACGTTGAGCCACGCAAGGGGAAACAGGAAGGCTCACAGCGGATGATCGACTGCGGAATCATTCGCACCGATCCAGGCCGAAGCGAAGGCGAGCGAATGGTGGAAATCGCCCGTGATCTGCGCCAAATCATTCGCATTCATCAACCAGAACTGGCCAGCGTGGAGAAATTTTTCTTTTACCGCTCCAGCAACACCATCGCCGTGGTGCAGGCAAGAGGAGTGTTGATCATGACGCTCACACGCTTTGGGCTTCCGATCGTGGAATTCCCGCCGATGCAAATTAAGCAAGCGCTAACAGGCTATGGACATGCAGACAAAGACGAAGTTCTTGAGGCCGTGATGCGTGAACTCAATCTCGACACGCCCCCGCGCCCCGATGATGCTGCCGACGCATTAGCCGTGGCACTAACCGCATGGTTTCAACAATAAATGGCGGAAAAACTGAGCAGCAAAACAGCTCCAAATAGACTGATATCACATAATAAAGACTTCACAACAATAGGAAAACAAAGAGACAGTCACTGCACAAAGTGAACATCTAAGCGCAAATTTGGTCGCGGACAAACAAAAAGTCTTTCAGAAACCGTCAGTAAACATTATTAATTGAAACAACATATGAGTTAACAATTTGCCATATTGAAACCAATCAAGAGCTAACACAATGACAAACAATCAACCCAATCTGCTAACAACAAACGGGAATCAATCGAATCAATTAGACCAATAAACTATTGCAGCAGCATCAGAGCAAAGCAGCCGAAAGTTATCAGCCAATTAATTGGTCAACGGAGAGGATGGATGAGATAAGAGCAACGTTGAGCACAAGGAGCAGCCCAGCGACAGAAAGAGTAACCATTGTCACATTTTGACAAATATAAAAGCTGCATCGCGAGACGAAATCTGTAGTCAAACCAAAAATCACAGGCAACGGAGCCACTAGATAGCTCCACTTAGACGCTCCCCAGCCGAGCCTGCAAAGACAATCATCATCAATGCAGCCATTTGACCTGAACGCTTAAGCCATACGAGATCAAGATTGATGCGGTGATCATCATGAGCTTGGATAGTGAGAAGCAATTGGCTGAAGGCATTGGGCAATGGGACCTGATACACAAATCGGACCTGTGGTTCTCGTGGCAGCCACGGTTGTGATCATCTTTATGGCGATGGCAGCCTCCAGCACTGGAACCTTCGAGTGCATAGGCGCCTGCGGATAGGAAAACCTGCAACCCTTACAGCCATGGGTTGTGTGCTCAGCAACGAGTAGAGCATGCAATAAAGGATGTTCAAAACAGACCAAAACGGTCGTATCGAAGTCGTTTATACGTGAAAGACAAGCTGATGAACAAAACAAGCGTTAGCGCAGATGCCGGAGGAAAGACAACACAGGTTGTCTTTTAATCAGTAAGAACGAAGAAAAACTGCTATCAATAGGAGATTGGTTGCCCAGCTTCTAATGAACGAGAAGATGGAACAGAGCTTGAACTGGCTTGGGCTCACCGCTGACGAACAAGCAAAGATCTACCTGAAGGTTCCCGAACCTGCAAAAGAATTTGGCGAGTTCTACAGAATTGCTGGAGAGATTTATTATGCAGCTGATGATAGTAGCTGGTTTATCACAATTCCTAATGAATACCGAACTCTCTATCCAGATAGGTTTGCGTACCAAGAAGGCAAAGCTGAAGAATCTGCTTTTATCCACACACAGATTATTGAGTGCCTCACAGGGGAATTCAACGAGGATGCCGTTTTAGAAGATTACATTGGGGTAAAAAGAGAACATGTCGGAGAGTTCTCAATCTGTTAATCAAATACTCTTAATTGAATTCTTAGATGACTGGAAATGAAAAGACAGATGCATCAGAGAGAGTCTTAGTAATCGATTCCAAATAGGTTACATAATCTTTCATCAAAGACTCTCTCATCCAAATGGCATAAACCGTAAAACCATTACGATCAACAGCTTTCACTCTTACACCATCGATTTGCTGACGAACCCAAGAGCCAGAGTTATTGGTTGGCTTAATAAAAGCATCAAGCTCCTCCTTCACAATAAAATCAATAATAAGGTTCTTGTCCACACACAGGCGTACGAATTGAACCACATCTTCTACCGATGCAAGACGGTGAAGCGTGGTAATAGCATTGGATTGGATTAAGTCCATCGTGAATGGCAGGGGCGTTAAAGCCCCAAGAATGAAGCAGCTGGCCTTTTATCACTTTAATCATAGGCACTGATCACATCTAAATCAAGACAGCATGAATAAGAACATGAAGTTAAGCAGAAAGGCAAAGCAAAACGAACGCACAAGAATTTGGCCTAGCCCAAAGGAATAGACTAATTATTAGCACCGTACAAAGCTATCAATTAAAAAAGCATAGGATATTCTTGCGGCTGATTTCAAGATTGAGGTAAATCAACCGCTAGAAAAGCACAACCTCAAGGCAGCAACATGACCAGAGGAGATGCAACTAGCTATGATGCACAAAAGATCACAAGCGCGAGCAACAAGAATGTCACATCCACCTGATCGAAATTCTGAACAATCCTCTGCTTCATTCAATAATTTTATTAAAAGTGCAAATTATTCATTATTAGATAATCTTCATCCTGATCCGGAATCTACAAAAGATGGTGATGATCATCGACCTCGACAGGTCCGCTCAGGTCATTTTGTTCCTGTCACTCCAAAGCCCCTGCCTCAGCCCACCTACATTAGCCATAGCAAAACATTTTTCTCCGAACTCGGTTTAGATCAAGAACTAGCCTTGAATGAGGAATTTAAGAAACTTTTCTCGGGTGATCTCTCTGAAATTCGAGATCCCATGCACCCATTTGGATGGGCAACGGGGTATGCATTATCCATTTATGGAACTGAATATAATCAACAATGTCCATTTGGAAATGGCAATGGATATGGGGATGGTCGCGCAATCTCGGTCTTCGAAGGAGTTCTTGAAGGTCAACGTTGGGAGATGCAATTAAAAGGCGGTGGACCCACTCCCTACTGTCGGGGTGCTGATGGACGTGCCGTTCTGCGCTCAAGCGTAAGAGAATTTCTTGCACAGGACTTGATGCATGCCCTTGGAGTACCGACGTCTCGTTCTTTAACACTTTATGTATCACAGACAGAGACCGTTAGGCGACCTTGGTATTCAGAAAGCTCTAATTCATCTGACCCAGATATTTTAGTAGAGGATCCGGTTGCAATTTCAACCCGTGTAGCACCCTCTTTTATACGCGTTGGTCAATTGGAATTATTTGCAAGACGTGCTCGAACCAAAAACCATCCAGATGTATTAAAAGAGTTACGAATGATCGTGATGCATTTAATCGATCGAGAATACAAATCTGAAATCGATCAGACTCTAGATTTTCCAACTCAATTAATAAAGTTAGCCGAGCTCTACCGAGATCGGCTAACAACCTTGGTTGCCCATTGGTTACGCATTGGTTATTGCCAAGGCAATTTCAATAGTGATAACTGTGCAGCTGGTGGCTTCACCCTCGACTATGGACCGTTTGGATTTTGTGAAGTCTTTGATCCGCGTTTCCAGCCTTGGATTGGGGGTGGCGAACATTTCTCATTCTTTAATCAGCCAGTAGCGGCAGAAGCTAATTTTCATATGTTTTGGAAGGCCATAAGGCTGCTTATTGCAGACGATCCGGCAGCATTAGAGCAATTAGACAAGATCTGTGATGGGTTTAAACAAAACATCAACACCACTATTCAACAGATGTGGGCAGATAAACTTGGCCTCGCCCATTACAACGAAACTCTGGTCAATAAGTTATTCCAACTCATGGTCCAAACCAAGGTTGATTTCACAATTTTCTTTCGTGAGCTCTGCAAGATTCCAAAGGATTGGTCTGATTTAAAAATAAGCTTCTATGCATCGATCCCCACAGATCTAGAGCATCAATGGCAAACCTGGCTTCAGAGCTGGAATGAGCTGATAGGAGGCAGTGGCGATCCAAACGAGATCGCGGAAAAGATGAAGCGCGTTAATCCGAAATACACCTGGCGCGAGTGGCTCATTGCCCCTGCTTATCAACAAGCGAAGCAAGGTGACTATGCACTTGTGAAAGAATTGCAGGAGGTGTTTAGCCATCCCTACGAGGAGCAATCACAAGCCATCGAAGAGAAATACTATCGTTTGAAACCTGCTCAGTACTTCAATGCAGGCGGAATTTCTCATTACAGCTGCTCATCATAATTTTTAGCTCATTTCATCTTCACGCAAAGCATGCACCGATAACCCAGATCTCGACTCAAATACGAACTAAGATCATCCATCCGCGAGGATGTATTCGGTCACTTTATGTGCTTGATCAAACATCAAGCAAAGAGTAGCCATAGCTGAAAAGACGTATTAAGCCTTAATCAAACCACTTTTTTCTCCACCTTGACTAACCATGACAAACCCATCTGATCAGCAGTTAGCATGTACAGACGCAAGCATCGAATCAATACAACAAGCAATCAATCAACTCCTGAATGAGCTCACGCCATCCTTGAGCAAGAAAAGTGAATCGATGGCTTCAGACCCAATATCTCGAGTGCATCACTGTATAGGCTTGGTCAAAACAGATGCATCATTAGCGGCCTCCTTAATCGCCGATTGCGCTCCCCAAGGACGTCCTATGCTGGCTCAGGCCCAACAGACGCTCAAAAGCTTAGAAAGCCTGCAATTACTAGGGCAAGCAGCCATTAAAGCTGATTAGATCATGGCCTTTTGGCCTTGAATACATTAAACTAGCCAAACAGTAGACACGACCAAGAAGCAAATTAAATACCACAAATCAAATTCTCAATACAGCATTACTACAACTATTAGACAAATTTGTAGACAATACAAAGGCCAACAAGAAATCAAACCAACCATTAATTCTATCTCCCTGAGAAGTCAATCAGCAGCCAGGCTCGGTCAATACATCAGGATCCGACGAATGGATGTCCGTTTGGCTTCACATCGATGAATTCCGTTAGCACTCGCAGTAGGCGGCAACGAAAACATCGAGTCTGCTTACTGAGGCTCAGTGGGATACAGCTTCCACTCCCCATCATCTGGAACGGAGGGGGGCGATAACAGATCAGCAGGCTCAGAGAACACCACCCTCCACTCCGGAACCCTGCACGGCACATAGTCGTGATGCTCAATCCTCACCCCACCAATCACGGAAGGAGCTCCGTACCAGCCCCCCTTCCAACTTCCCTCCGTCTTCAACGGATCGCCCTTGAACCAAACCCAGCAACGGGCATTGGGTTGGGTTGTGGATTTTGGTGCAGGCATTCACTTACCAGCAGAACTCAGGTTCTACTCAAACCTGGAGAAAGAAACCATCGATGACCTGAAACAACAGGGGAAGGCCTTTGCCCCTCAACAACATTGCAAACAATCAGAGGCCCCAGCGCTCGCCTCCCCCAATGTTTCCTCCATTGCATTGAGGTGATCTCTCAGCGAGAGGGCATTGTCGGTGGTCCTGGAAGAATCACGCATTGATTTCCCCCTTGAGCAAACTCAACGGTGATTCCCAGCCTCGCAGCGTTCCTACCAAGACTTTGAGATGAGAACCCACTGCAAAGACAGGGTTTGATATCACACTAAAGATGGGGTGAGGGGCTTGATCACCTGTGAGCGATCAAGCGTCGCCTGTCGAAGTAAAACTGGCTTACCCCAACAACCTCATCATGCGCTTAGCATTCAACACTTCGTGATTTGCGATCTCTATCACATAGAGGTCGGTAAAAAGCTGGTCATTTCCCAAAAATGCGTCAGAACCCTGCGCAATCTTGATGGCAGCCGATGTGATCAAGTCTCACAGACAGCTCACTCAACTGATACCTACTGAAACAGCTCGCAGTTGAAATCTTGAAATCCACTCACTGAGTAAAAATCGTTAACGATTGATTCCTCTGTCCGCTGTTGTGCAACGTTAGAGCTGAGAAGCACGATCTCATCAAGCTTTTTAGGCAATGCATCTAGCGACAGCACAAACCTCACCGCATCGATATTGACTTCAGAAAGAGCAGAGACTGACTTAGTGCTGCACTGTCTTTACCGTTGCGATACGCAAGCAATCAGCAACGGATTCGCGAGGCCTGCGTAATCCATCGTCTTGAACTGGCCTGGTGAGCTGCATCTTGAGGCTGGATTGATCTCAAGAGATCAAGCTGCTGCGGGACGGTTGGTAATAACAGCCGCGCAACTGAGCACAACCGAGGAAGCCACCAAGTTGACAACCTTCTTAGTAGTCAATGCAGGCCGAAACCATTCGACGAGCTTGTTTATCCCATTGATCTTCGGGACAAGGAACGACCACATCAGCCCCTCACCATGTGGATGTAAGACACGCCGCTGAATCAGACCACAAATGAGCCAGATATCAAAATCAAGATCTCCATCTGACTCTGCTCTGGGAAGAGAGCATTATCCCCACAATCTCAAAAGCCTTGCAGTCACTTGTAAAAATGAATCAGAGCATCCCTCATGATCAAAAACTATTGAATCGGAATCGTTTCCGGCCAGAGAAAGAGGCAAGAGGGAAAACAACTGATATGGCCAAATAGTTGACTAGTAGGCATGGAGTTTGTTAGTAATAGTGAAACGCAAGTTTCAAATGCTTACCGGTTCCGACCTGCTTACCAAAGTCAAAGACCTTGGAGATGTATCCAAGACTGATCTCGCCACAGCTTGTGGCTACGTCTCTAAAAAGAAAGACGGCAGTGACCGGGTCAATTTCACCGCTTTTTATGAAGCTCTCCTCAATGCCAAAGGCATTGACCTCGGCGGCGGAAACGCTGGTGTTGGTAAAGGCGGACGCAAGCTTTCTTACGTTGCAACAGTTCAGGGCAACGGCAATCTGCTGATCGGCAAGGCTTACACCGCCATGCTCGATCTCCAAGTTGGTGACGAATTCACCATCAAACTTGGCAAAAAAGCCATTCGCTTGATTCCTGTGGGTGGTGAGGAAGAAGGCGACGAGTGAGTCCTTCTCCTATTGATTGAGTTAAGCCCCGCCACAAGCGGGGTTTTTTATTGCCAAGCACTGAAGAGATCAGCCGAGTAGAACGTCAAGATGACGTAACGGTGCAATGACCAGGGTCGAAGAAACTGCGATCAACCTCACCGTGCAGTGGCTTCAAAACAATGGATACGAGAGCGCCGATGACTATTTGCAGACCGGCGGAAATCTTGTGCAGCTCGCAGAAGATCTTTACCACAAGGAAACACAGGGGGATCTGCAATATGTATGGGGTGATCGAAAACGACGCGATGGATTTGCTGGTTCGCTGTATCTCGCCGCAGAGTCGATCTAAAAGCCCTCCATATCTGTGAGCGCGACAACGCGCGGAATCGATTAGTCAACGGCCTATGAACTGAAGGAGCAAAGGCTCAAATCGGTGCTCATCATGAAGAGATTATGGAAAGGATCGCTCAGGCTGATGAGTGGCATCGGTCGATCTAGAGAAGGTCCTAAGGCTCACAAATAGGCTATGAGCATCACTGCACGAGCCAACCTGGCTGCAATCAATGCCTCTAACAGCTTGAAATTAATGTGTTTACAGCACTTCAGAACGTGTAATTGGAATGAGAGGCCTGTCTAAACTTTGTCAATCGTCCTTACTGGATCTTGATCAGCACCCTGGGAATTGAGCCTTACTTCAAGCAGGTTTCGTGACACTCAATCGACGCTCTTTTCTGTTTCGTGGAGGCCTAAACGCTTTTGGTCTCGCGGCTGCGATGCAGTTGATCAAGCCGGCTAAGGCCGAAGCAGCGTTTCTAGCGCCAAAGGAATCAGCCCGATCCTGCCGGCCAGACGATTCACTCACGGCCCTGATCGATGGAAATGCGCGGTTTGCGGCAGCTTGGCAAGCGAAGAACAAGGCAACGAGTTTGAACGAACGCGCACAAGTGATGTCCAACCTTTGGTTAGACAATTGCTTCCTTCCTGCAAGCGTTCTGGAAGAGTCTCAATCTCCTTGGGCTTCCATCATTAGCTGTGCTGACTCCAGAGTTGCTCCGGAATGGATTTTTGATGCTGCTGCTGGTGATTTGTTTGTTGTACGTAGCGCAGGCAACACTCCTTTTGACGAGGGAATTGCCTCTCTCGAGTTTGGAGTTGCAGTCTTAAAAACGCCCTTGATTTTGGTATTGGGCCACAGCAATTGTGGCGCTGTTCAAGCCGCGCGATCAAATCAAACACTCACGCCACTATTCGATCAGCTCATCGAGCCGATTCGAGCCAACTTGGTCCCAGGAGACACCTTGGCGAACGCCATCAAAAACAATGCCAGTGCGACAGCTCAACAGCTCACGACACGCAGCGAAGTTTTGGCCAACGCAGTTCAATCGGGAGATCTTCAAATCGTGGCCGGGTATTTCGATGTTGCCTCCGGAAAGGTCTCCATCGTTTGAGTTTTCTTTTGCATTTGAATTTGCATTTGCGTTGGGCCCATCTCTGCCGTCGCTGTTGCGATGACCTCTAGGACATCAGCTATTTCAGAACACTCTCTGCAGTCAATCCTCAGTGCGAACCCAAGACATCGGTGCCGAAATGAATCTCACACCTCAAATTCCCAGTGCTGCACTGTCTTTACTGGGAACAAGCATGTCAGAGGGGAGAGAGAGCTCATTCGTTAACTGACAGAAAACTCTTTGCTCGATCCTTTCAATCGGCACGCACAAGGGCTTCATGAACAGAGACCAGGGCAATAAATTGGTGAGCTGGTTTGCCTCTGATCGAAATGCCAAACCACCCAGGCTGGTATCAAGAATGAACGTGCAAGCTGCGCTGATTATTGAGCCCAATGCACTGAGCATTGAAACCGATAGGTGAATGCACCAACACCAATTTCTTTGCAGGTGGTATCCATAACTGTTGCCCCCTTAGGGACACTGCGCATCGCTTGAGCCGTTGCCATCTGTTCATTCACACCCTGGGCTGTCGACGTGCCCTTCTCAGCTGCAGCCATAGGCAAGGCCAGCAACAGAGAAGCGCAAAAAGAAAGAGCTCTCATCAATCAAAGCAGCGTGCTCATCACGTTTTAACCAAGAAGAAGACGCAACAAGAAAAATCACCATGTAGCGCAACGATCAAGTCTTCAAGGCCACCGTTCTTCAGCGCTTTCTTTCAACCTCCCAGGTCTGAAGATGCTTGTTTGCATAAGCATTGAGCTGCTTCAGCCAAGTTTTGAGCTTGTTCATCAGTCCTGATTTTTTTGATAACGCGAAGTTACTTCAGACATCACCCTCTCGAACCCAAGAAATGGCCACACCCACATCGCTCTCACAAACTGCTTGAAATTGGTTGCGAGGTGGTTTCACATTGGTTCAACGGTGTTTGCGATAAGGGTTGCCAAGGTCATTGGTATTTAGCTCAACCTCAACCCATAGGACGCAATGGCTCGATACATCACTCGATACAACGCGCACGCACCAAGAGATCCATACATCGCGCTCCGCCGAGCAAGCTCATGAAAACAAGCTCATGAATAAAAAGGCCCTGAGGTCTGAATACCGCCGCATACGCCATGCGCAGATGCCAAGGCTTAATGCCTCACTCCTACAGAGCGTGCTTGCCCATCTGAACGCCCAGGGGCCTCCTCACCGCCATGGAGCCATCGGAATCACCTGGCCCCTTCCAGGGGAACCCGATTTACGCCTGTTGGCCGAACTGCAGCCTGCAGCTCTTGCCCTGCCTGCAACGGCAGCGGATTACAGCGTGACCTATCACTTTTGGCGAGACGCCCCATCGCCAAAAGAGCTTCGCGGCGATGCCTTTTCCATTCCTGCCCCGCTCACATCCCCAGCGCTAAAGCCCACCGAGCTAGCCCTCTTGCTTCTTCCAGCCCTTGCCGTCGATCGAAACGGCATGCGCCTGGGCTACGGAGGCGGCTGTTATGACCGATTGCTCAGTCAACCGGGGTGGTCAACGCTGCCGACGTTTGCCGTCCTTCCAGAGGCGTGCGTTCATCCCTGCTTGCTACCGGCAGAACCCTGGGATCAGCCCTTGGATGGATGGATCACCGAGCAAGGCTGCAGCTTGCGTAGGGCTAGCCAGTAGAGCAAATGTTCTGCAAGATGAAAACCTTCTAAGCCTGCTGCCATGACCGTGTTTTCACGACGCCTGCTGGTCAGCTGCGCTGCTTTAGGTCTGGGATTCATGGCAGGCCAGCAGGCCCAGGCCCATGGAATCGAAAGCTCACTGCGCTATCTCGATGGCCAATTAGAGCTCAGCAGCAGCTTCTCCACAGGTGAGCCAGTCAAAGGTGCCGCTGTGCGCCTGCTCAATGCCGATGGAACACCTGGAGATGAACTCGGGGAGATCGGAGCAAATGGACATTTGGTCTTAACACTCCCAGACCTGGTTGAAGGCGTCTTGGATTTGCAAGTGGATGGTGGCCCAGGACATCGCGACTATTTGGAATTACCAATTCGACAGGGCAGCGTCTTGCTGGACGAGGTGGTGCAAACGCATAACCAATCCCCCGCGCTACCGCCTTTCGCCTGGCTTGGAGCACCTGCCCTGCTCGGACTTGTGAGCCTGATGGTTAAGGTGCGCCAACCCAGCCTTAATCGCTGAATCCGTCCATGGCAGAACCCTGCTGCTCTTCAAGCCAATACGGAAGCGACGAGCTAGACCGCTTGGCGGATCGGCTTAGCGGCACGCCAGAGCCACGCAAACGTTACGAGTACGTGCTCTGGCTCGCCAAAAAGCTTCCTGCAATGCCCGCAGAGCTTCAAACCGAAGACCGCAAGGTTCAAGGTTGCGTGTCTCAAGTGTTCATTCATGCCGCTCTCAAGAACAACCAGGTGTGCTGGCAAGGAGAGTCCGATGCCTTGATCACCAAAGGGCTGCTTGCCTTACTCATCAAAGGGATGAGCAATCTCACCCCAGATCAGGTCTTAGCCGTCAATCCCGAGTTCATCGCCGCTACTGGCCTACAAGCAAGCCTGACCCCCTCAAGAGCTAACGGCTTTTTGAACATTTTGCGGGCGATGCAATCCCAGGCTCATGCCCTAAAAAACACCGATGACGCTACGGATTCATAGAGTCTGCTGATTAGCGACGCAAACGGAACCTGTTCAATGTCCACCCGGATCGGAATTGGCCTTCTCGGTCTCGGCACTGTGGGTGCCGGAGTGGCAAGCATTCTCCAGACGCCAGAAGGAAGACATCCTCTGATTGCTGATCTCGATCTGGTCCGCGTTGCGGTGAGAGATCTAAACCGCTCTCGGCCCATTGCTCTAGACGAAAGCATCCTCACCACATCCCCGGAAGCCGTCGTCGACGATCCAGCCGTGGATGTGGTGGTGGAAGTAATGGGAGGCATCGAGCCAGCTCGCACCCTGATCATGCGCGCGATTGCTGCCGGCAAGTCGGTTGTGACCGCCAACAAATCGGTCATCGCCAGGCATGGCGAAGAGATTGCCGCGGCCGCGGCCGCCGCAGGTGTTTATGTGCTGATTGAAGCCGCCGTTGGCGGGGGGATTCCGATCATTGAGCCGCTTAAGCAATCGCTCGGCGGCAACCGCATTCAGCGCGTGAGCGGAATAATCAATGGCACCACGAATTACATCCTGAGCCGGATGGCCGAGGAGGGTGCGGATTACAACGCTGTCCTTCGCGACGCCCAGGATCTGGGTTACGCCGAAGCGGACCCAGCCGCAGATGTTGAGGGGCTCGATGCCGCCGACAAAATCGCCATCCTCTCCGGATTGGCCTTCGGGGGGGCCATTGATCGCAACGGCATCTACACGGCAGGCATCAGCACGCTGCAAAGCAGAGACGTGGATTACGCCACCCAGTTGGGCTACGGCGTGAAGCTGCTCGCTGTGGCCGAAAGCATGGAGCCCGACCCCAGCCATCCCACATCGCTGCCTCTAGCGGTCAGTGTTCAACCCACCCTGGTTCCCAATGACCATCCCCTCGCCGGCGTTAATGGGGTGAACAACGCGATTTTGGTTGAGGGTGATCCGATCGGCAGGGTGATGTTTTACGGACCTGGCGCTGGCTCAGGACCCACTGCTTCGGCTGTGGTGGCCGACATCCTCAACATCGCTGGAATTCGCCAACTCAAACCAGCAGACGGAAACCTCGACCCCCTGCTTGCAGCCTCCAGCTGGCGTGCTTGCCACCTGGCCAACACGGAGCAAACCAGCCAGCGAAACTATGTGCGTTTCAAAACAGAAAATGCACCAGGCGTGATCGGCCGCATTGGCAGCTGTTTCGGGGACCACAACGTCTCAATTCAATCAATTGTTCAGCTCGAAGCAAGTGATGCGGGAGCTGAAATCGTTGTGATCACGCACGTTGTTGGCAATAGTCAAATGAGTGCAGCGCTCAAAGCCATTCATGCACTTCCCGGGGTCTTAAGCCTGGATGCCCATCTCGGCTGTCTTTGAGCAGGTTCACATCACCAACTCAGCCCTGGCGGTTAAGCCCCGAGATAAGGCAGAGTTGTAAGAACTATCACAGAGCAAATCTGCATTTTCAGATCTGTGCTCTTAACCGTTCATGTCGAACGAACTGACACTGGCCTACGGATCACACTGCGATCAGCAGAGTTCTCGGTCTGTCATGACGCTTCATCAAGGTGACTGCATCAAGCTCCGCTCAGGAGAGGGTCCGTTTCAAGTGATCGGGATTGATGACGACCATGACCGTTGTTGGATCCGCCAATGGCCCCTCGATCCCCATGGTTGCCCCGTGTTTGAAGTTGCCCTTGAACAGATCTCCAGCCCTTCAGGAGAAGTGTCCTAAGGACTGCAGGGCCCTTAGGACGTTGAATAGCAGCTGATATCAAGAAACGCTGCGTGACTGATCGCCGTCGCTCCCGCCTTCAGGCCAGCGTGTTGATCGGCATGGCTCTTGCTTTCAGCCAAAGCGCCTGCCAACCCAAACGCCAGAGCGAGCGACTCACGGTGGCCAGTGCCGGACGCATCTCCTCCCTTGATCCAGCACTGGCGAGCACAACAGGGGTCTTGCAAGTCTTAAGCGCCCTAGGGGACACGCTTTACATCCGAGGCACCAACGGAAAGCTTCAGCCCCAGTTGGCCGCATCGAAGCCTCAGCTGAGTGATGACGGTCTCAGCTTGACCATCCCATTACGCCGCGATGTGCTGTTCCACGACGGCACACGCTTTGACGCAAAAGCGATGGCCTTCAGCTTGAAGCGCTTCCTTCGCATCGGTTCGCAGCGCTATTTGCTGAACGATCGAATTGCCGAAATTGAAACACCCAGCCCCTTTGAACTCCGCCTGCGCCTTAAGCAGCCCTCCAGCTCGTTTGAAAGCCTGCTGACCTCCCCTTATCTCACCCCCGTATCCCCAAAGGCCTACGCCGACCATGCCGATCGCTTCTTGAATGATCGATTTATTGGAACAGGCCCCTACATCCTCAACAGCTTTCGCAACACCCAACAACGTCTTCTCCCCTTCCGCCAGTACTGGGGAGACCCTCCGAACAATGTGGGGCTCGACCTCATCAATCTCAGCAATTCCACAGCACTGTTTGGAGCCCTGATCAGCGGAGAAGTGGACGTATTGCTTTCGGACTCCATCGATGAAGATCAAAAACGAGCCTTGAGCGAACGAGCTGATAAGACCCTGCTGCGCGAAAGCAAAGGTCCGGCCATGAACATCACCTTTGTGACTCTGCGCACCAACAGCCCGCCGATGCAAAGCCAAACCGTGCGTCGGGCCCTCGCCCACAGCCTGGATCGCCGGTTGATCAGCGCCCGCGTTAGCTACTCGCAAAGAGAGCCATTGCGATCCCTCATTCCCCCAGGTTTACGGGGAGGCAAAACCGAGCCCTGGCCGACCTACAACCTTGCAACAGCCCGAAAGTTGTTTCAACAAGCTGGCTACTGCACAGGACGTCGGCTGCAAGTGCCCTTCACGTTTCGCACCAACGTTCCTTCCGATCGTTTGATGGCCCTCACCTGGCAAGCTCAGCTGAAGCGGGACCTGCCCAACTGCGTTCAAATGACCCTTAACGGCGTGGAGTCAACCACGGTGTACAAACAGCTCAGCGAAGGATCATTCGAAGCGGTGATTCTTGACTGGGGTGGCTCCTACCCGGATCCTGAGGCTTACATCACCCCGTTACTCAGTTGCAAGCGCTCGGAAGGGAACATCTGCAAGGAGGGTGAGGCCGTGGATGGCGGCACGTTCTGGACCGAACCAGGGCTCCAAGCAGCGTTGCGCCGTAGCGACAGCCTTCAGGGCAAGGCACGTTTAAAGGAGCTGGCAACAGTGGATGCAATGGCAGCACAAGGAGCTCCATACATCCCGGTTTGGTTTGTGGCTCCAAAAGCCTGGGCTCAGCTTCGTTTGAACCCTCCCACTTTTAATGGCAACGGACTGGTCAATCTGTCCAAGCTCGGAGCGAGACGCTAATGGCACGAGGAAGGGAGCTGTTTCGCTATTGCGCAACCCGACTCGCACTCGCTCCAGTGATGCTGTGGCTGATTGCCAGCCTGGTGTTTTTGCTCCTGCGTGTCGCGCCGGGAGACCCGGTGGATGCGGTACTCGGAAGCAGGGCCCCAGAAGCCGCTAAAGCAGCTCTGAGAAGCAGCCTGGGCCTCGATCAATCGCTCTGGAATCAATATTTTGATTTTCTCAGCAAGCTGATTCATGGAGATTTAGGCAATGCACTGATTAATAACGAGTCGGTGCGTTCGATCATCAGTAAAACGCTCCCGGCAAGCCTGGAGCTAGGGATCACCGCCTTAATTATCTCGGCCGTTCTGGGCTTAGCGGTTGGGTTTAGTGGGATTGCCAGGCCCGAGGGGAAAGTTGACTTCGCCGGCCGCTTCTACGGCATTGGCACCTACGCATTACCCCCATTTTGGGCGGCCATGCTCATCCAACTCGTGTTTGCGGTCATGCTCGGATGGCTGCCCGTTGGCGGCAGATTTCCTCCCAGCTTGATTCCCCCAGAAGGCAGCGGCTTCCTGATCTTTGACAGCGTGATCAGCGGCAATTGGGCTGCCCTGCAAGGAAGCATTCGGCACCTCGTGCTGCCAGCCTGCACCTTGGGCCTCCTGCTGAGCGGAGTGTTCACGAACGCACTGCGGCTGAATCTGAACCGCACCCTGAAATCGGATTATGTGGAATCGGCGAGGAGCCGTGGACTGAGCGAAGTCCAGGTCGTACTCCGCCATGCCCTGCCCAATGCTTTGCTGCCCGTGCTCACGATCGCGGGAATCACGGTGGCATCGCTCATCGGCGGGGCACTACTCATTGAAGTGACCTTCTCCTGGCCAGGCATTGCCATGAGCCTTTACGAGAGCATCAACCAACGCGATTACCCCGTTGTCCAAGGCATCGTTGTCGCCATCGCCGCCCTCGTCGTGATGGTGAGCGTGGCGGTAGATCTCCTGGTGGCCGTGCTCGATCCACGCATCCGTTACTGATGCACCAGGGCTGACGCCGCCTCTCGATCGAGCCGATAAAGATGAAGCTCTCCCCGCTTCAAATGGAGCGTTTTGGCAGGGGTTCGATGCTCACCTTTGCTCTGTTCTTGTTCCACTAAAAACTGCACCACTTCCTGCTCCAATAGGGCTTGCACCTGGAGCGGCTGAACACCGACGAGCTCTTCTCCCAGCTGAAAAAGATCCTCACCCCGTCCGCCTTGTCTCTGCCCCTCCACCCGCACGGGGGAAAAATGACTCGCTCCTTCCACAAGCACAACGCGGCTGGACGGATCGGCAGGCATCGCCAATAACAACCCCAACTGTTCGCTGATTGGTGGCGTGATCAGATCGAGGGTGCCGCCAGTGAACAACACAGGCACTTTGACGGTTTTCGAAAGAGAGCCAGCAGGCCAGAGCAGGCTGCCAAAACTGTTGAAACCAATCACAGCCGACAACCCATTGGGTGCGACTTGCTTTGGCAAAGAAACATCCACCAACTGACACTGCAACAAGCGCGACAAGTTGCTGAGCGGCAAATCACGCAAAACCGAAGTACAACGCCGCGCAAGACCTGGAGCCGGACTTGCACCGGTTGACAGCAGCGCACTGAAGGCACCCAGGGAGTGGCCAGCCAGGACCAAGCGTTGACCCGGCACTTGAAACACACCCTGATCGCGGGCCTTAAGCAGGGCATCAAGATCTTTCAGCCGCGCGGGAAGCACTTCCGCACCGGGAGGGGGGAGACGCCCTTCCAATAGGGCTTGGACCGCTTCGTCATCGCTGCCAGGGTGCTCTGGAACCAAGACGGCCCAACCACGACGACTCAGGCCGCGGCCAAGCCAACGGAAATGATCTGGGCTGCCGCCTAATCCAGGCATCAGCACCATCCACTGCTCCCGCTTTGGGGCCCCCTCCACGGGCAACCAGAGCTGAAATCCCAATGGCTCCTTGCGATGACGAACCGCTAAGGACATCAAGCGCGGTTCCAACAACGAGTTGACGTCTTTAGGGAAGACAGCAGCAGGCTCAGAAACTGAGGCCGTGACAGGAAAGCGATCCAGGCTGCGCACCAAATTTTGTTGGCGCTCCAGTTGCATCCGCCAACTGGATGCCAGCTTGAGCAGTAAATCGAGATCAAGACGAACGCTTTCAGCAGGCAAAGCCTCAAGCAAATCCAAGCTGGAGACCTGCTGCTGTCGAGTTAGAAGTTCATTGATCGTTTGACGAACGATGACCCCCTCCGTGTCATCGTCCACCCGCACCAAATCAGCAATTTGATCTAACAATTGCCGACCAGCCCAGCTATTCAAGAGCTGGCGCGCCATGCTGCGATCAAGGATTACAGGAGCCTGTAGCAGCTCCAAAACGCCTGCTCGACTCTCGGGAGTTAATAACGAAAACCAATTACTGAGTTCGGAGCGGTGACGTCCATCAGACCGCGCCCATTGCGCCAGATCACCAATGGAAAAGGGAATCACCGTGCCATCGATCTGGACTTCCAGCTGAGAAGCAGCCCACAACGGACGCGGTGTGACGCCAAAAAACAGCAGACTGCATACACAACCTGCAGCTAATCGCAGTCCTGTTGAGCGTCTTCGCAAGGCCAAGACCAGTCCACTGGTGGAACCAGTTTCCCGCACCTTTGCAAGAAGTGGCGTTCATTCGCCTGCTTGCGTCTTTTGGAGCTGGTGGTGTCATCTATTTGACACCGATTGTGTTTCACCAGGCCAGCTTCACGGCAGTGCAAGTGAGTCAAGGGTTGGCGGCCTCTGCCTTGATCGGCACGGTGGCAAGGCTGCTGAGTGGTGTCTTGCTGGACCGCGGGTTGACATGCTCATGGCCAGTCCGAGCCGCTGCCCTGCTCGCCTTGATGGCGGATTTAGTGCTGTTTCAGGCCACAGGCTTCAACGGATACCTGGTTGGACAGTTGCTGATCGGTTTGGCGGCCGGCCTCTATTTCCCTGCGATTGAATTGGCCGTTCCATTGAGCTGCAGCGGTTTCACTTCCAGCCGTGGATACGCTCTCGCTCGCAGCGCTGACGCCTTAGGAGTTGCTGCTGGCGCCTTACTTGGTGCGGTGCTGACCGCCATGGACATGATCCGGATGGTCTATGCGGTTGAGGCCGCAGCCGTATTGAGCATGCTGGTGGTGTTGTTGCTCACGCCCCTGCCAGACGGAAGGGCAGCGCTACTCCATGCCAGCGCTGCGACAATTAACAACCACAAATTCAAAGCTGAGACGACAGCGAACGGCGATTCCAAGACGGAAGCGAAAGCCAACCCAGAGGCTGAATGGCGATGGATTCTGCCCCTGATTCCAGTGCTCATTGTGAGCGTGATTGCCACTGGAATCGTGTCTTTAATGCAAAGTGCACTTCCGCTCGACATGGTGCGTGGAGGGCTCGCCCGCGCACCGCTCAGCGAAGCCTCCAGCGGCGGCTTGATTGCTTGGCAGCTTCTTTTGTTGATGGTGCTTCAGTGGCCCATCGGCAACTGGGTTGCAAAGCGCAGTCTGCGTTTTGGATTAGGTATGGGTCTGCTTGGCTTCATCACAGGCTGTCTCTTGTTGGCTGGGTCAGCGCTCTGGGCGGGAGGAAGCAGCCTGATTGCTCTTGCGATGATTCCGATCGCCTTTGGAGAAGCGGCTTTTTTACCAACGGCGGCAGAAGCCATGGTGGAAGAGACGCCACTGCAACATCGCGGCTTGGCGATGGCCTTGTTCTCGCAGTGCTTTGC
>JAVBIX010000024.1 GCA_030756895.1 Synechococcus sp. SP2 MAG | reverse complement strand
ACATTAAACAAAAACTCCATTACATCACCCTCGGCCACCAGATAGTCCTTCCCTTCACTGCGCAACCATCCCTTATTTCGAGCTTCAGGAAGTGAGCCAGCCTCCAGCAACTTCTCCCAACCGATGGTTTGTGCACGGATAAATCCACGCTCAAAATCAGTGTGAATCACCCCTGCCGTTTGCGGTGCAGTCATCCCGGCACGGAATGTCCAAGCCCGCGTTTCTTTTTCACCAGTTGTGAAATAAGTCCGCAAGCCTAATAAACGATAGGTGGCACGAATGAGACTTCGCAAGCCTCCTTCACTCACACCAAGACCCTGCAAATAATCAGCACATTCTTCTTCGCCCAACTCAACCAACTCGGCCTCCACCTGCGCTGAAATGCGCACGGACTCAGCACCTTCTTTCTCTGCAAGGGCCGCAACTTCTTCGCAGTAGCCATTGCCCGCAGCCAAATCATCTTCGCTCACATTGGTGGCATAAATAATGGGCTTAGCGGTGAGCAGTCCAAGCGGTTTGATCATCAGAGCCTCTTCATCCGTCAGCTCGATGCTGCGCGCTGCACCACCGGCTTCGAGCACCTCTTGGATGCGCGCAAGCGCGTCATCTTCCACCTGCGCTTCTTGGCTCGTGCGCTTTTGCTTCTTCAGCCGCTCACGTCGCTTCTCGATCTGAGAGAGATCGGCCAAGCCAAGTTCAAGATTGATCACCTCTGCATCGCGGGCAGGCCCCACCGATCCAGACACGTGAATCACATCGTCGTCTTCAAAGCAACGAACCACGTGAACAATCGCGTCGACCTCACGAATATTGGAGAGGAACTTATTGCCCAAGCCTTCGCCTTGACTGGCACCCTTCACCAAACCGGCGATATCGACGAACTCCATCCGTGTAGGGATCAGCTCTTTGCTCTTGCTGAGGTCAGAGAGCTTCTGGAGGCGGTCATCGGGAACCGCCACCGTTCCCACATTTGGTTCAATCGTGCAGAACGGAAAGTTCGCAGCCTGAGCCTGCGCGTTGGCCACGAGGGCATTGAACAAGGTGGATTTGCCAACGTTGGGCAAACCGACGATTCCAGCTTTAAGCATGTAGGCAAATCTATCCACCGACCCTCAACCGCTCACGCGTCCCATAACCCCAATAAGCACACGTAATCGTATCGATGCCGTTACGGTTACGTGCAACTTTATAGCTGATGCCTCAATTCGCCAACACACAGGCGAGACTATGTGTGAAGTTCTGATACAAGCGGTGTCATGGTCAGCCAACAACGGCAAACCCCATTACTCGCCAAGGACCATGACTTGACCTCTCTTACTCGCCTCAGCGGAGATCGACGACGACGCAAACGCCTGGTCATCGCTGGCGTGGCTGCAGTCGTTGTGGGCGGCGGCAGTTTGGTCTGGATGTTGACCAGCAACCGCAGCGGGAGTCGAGACCTTTCCGACTACACCGTTGAAGCCACCCGTGGCTCGCTGCCTGGCGTGATCACCGCTAGCGGCGAGTTAGAAGCAATTCGCCGCGTCAACGTAAGCCCAAGACAGGGGGGCTTACTCGATGCCTTGCTCGTTGATGAAGGAGCCCGCGTTGAAAAAGGACAGGTGCTTGCCCGCATGGATCGGGGAGACTTTCAATACCGTATGGATGAATTCCGGGCTTTGGCACGTCAGGCCGAAGCCGACTACGACGCCAAAGCTGCTGACTACAAACGACGTCAGTCGTTATTCGCTAGCGGTGCGATTAGCGCAGCAGATAGAGATGATTATCGAGCCCGCTACCTCAGTAGCAAAGCTAATTTTGAAGCCACACAAGAAAGGATTCAGCAGCGTGATGTGGAGGGTGGTGAACTCTTAATCAGGGCCCCATTCAGCGGGGTGATTACAGAGCGCTATGCCGAGCCCGGCTCCTTTGTGACGCCCACTACCGCAGCATCATCCTCAGCAGGCGCCACCAGCTCTTCGATTGTTGAGCTGTCCCAGGGCCTTGAAGTCACAGCAAAAGTGCCAGAAAGCGACATCGGCCGGATCAAAATCGGACAAGTCGCAAACGTCCGCGTTGATGCGTTCCCTGATCAAAGCTTTGCCGCTGAAGTTCGCGACATCGCACCGCGCGCCGAGAAAACCAACAACGTGATCTCGTTTGAGGTGGAACTCACCCTTCTCAATCCACCTCCGATCCTGCTCATTGGCATGACGGCAGACGTGAACTTTCAAACCGGACGCACTGCAGCGAGCACCTTGGTCCCAACCGTGGCGATCGTGACGGAGGACGGCAAACCAGGCGTGTTGCTGGTGGGCAAGAACGATCAACCCACATTCCAGTCCATCGAACTTGGTGCTAGCGGCGGCAGCCAGAGTGCGATTCTCTCCGGAGTGAAACCGGGAACCCAGGTATTTATCGACTTGCCGCCCTGGGCGAAACAACGCGACTAATCCAGACCACCCCTGCCGAAACCCATGAGCCCCAACTCCGATCAACCCCTGCTCCTGCTGGTAGACGGACACTCACTGGCGTTCCGCAGTTTTTACGCCTTCAGCAAAGGCGGTGAGGGTGGACTGGCCACAAAAGATGGAATTCCTACGAGCGTGACCTATGGATTCCTCAAGGCCCTGCTCGATAACTGCAAAGGGCTGAAGCCCAACAGTGTGACGATCGCCTTCGATACGGCTGAACCCACCTTCCGCCATAAGGCAGATCCCAACTACAAAGCCCATCGCGACGTTGCACCCGCTCACTTCTTCCAAGACCTTGAGCAGCTCCAAGAGATTCTGAAGACGCAGCTTCAACTCCCCCTCTGCCTAGCCCCGGGCTTTGAAGCCGACGATGTGCTCGGCACGTTGGCCAATCGCGCAGCGGCGGATGGATGGGGAGTGCGCATTCTCAGCGGCGATCGCGATCTCTTCCAACTGGTGGACGACAGCCGCAACATCGCTGTTCTTTATATGGGCGGCGGGCCCTATGCCAAAAGCAGTGGCCCCACCTTGATTGATGAAGCCGGCGTGCAAGCCAAGCTCGGCGTGGCTCCCACCAAGGTGGTTGAACTCAAGGCTCTCACTGGAGATAGCTCCGACAACATCCCTGGCGTGAAGGGAGTGGGACCCAAAACAGCGATCAGCCTGCTGAAAGACAACGACGATCTCGATGGGGTGTACAGGGCCCTTGCCGAAGTGGAAAAGGAGGGGCCAAAAGCGAGTCGGGGCGCCATTAAAGGTGCACTGAAAGCGAAACTTGCCAACGACAAAGACAATGCCTACCTGTCACGGCACCTGGCTGAAATCCTGGTGGACATTCCGCTGCCAGAGGAGCCCAACCTCGACCTAGGCAGTGTTGACGGTGATGGCCTGAGTCAGCGTCTACAGGAGCTCGAGCTGAACAGCTTGATCCGTCAGGTCCCCAACTTTGTGGCCACCTTTTCCAGTGGTGGTTTAGCGGCTAATGCCCACCTTCTCGCCACAGCGGAGGAGCCACGCACCGCCAAGACTGGGTCCAAAACAACAGACGGATCCAAAACAACACCCTCAACAGAACCATCAGGGGCCGAGGCGACATCCGCCGCAGCTGCCAGCCAAACCCAACCGGTCTTACATCCCGGGCTCGTTCAAACCCCTGATCAACTCGGAGCACTGATCACGCAGTTAATGAGCTGCCGTGATCCCCTAGCCCCCGTTGCCCTCGACACAGAAACCACCGATCTCAATCCATTCCGCGCTCAGCTCGTTGGCATTGGCGTTTGTTGGGGGCCTAACAGTTCCGATCTGGCCTACATCCCGGTGAGTCATCGGGGCGATCCCAGCCCAGAGCAATTGCCACTGGAAACGGTGCTTCAAGCCTTTGCCCCTTGGCTCGCCAGTGGCGAGCACCCCAAAGCACTTCAGAACGCCAAATACGACCGTTTGATTCTGTTGCGACATGGCTTACCGCTTGCTGGTGTCGTCATGGACACCCTGCTGGCTGATTACCTCAGGGATGCGGCAGCGAAACACGGCCTCGATGTGATGGCTGATCGGGATTACGGCATTCGTCCCACCCTGTTCAGTGATCTGGTGGGCAAAGCCAAGGACGGCAAGGCCAGTACTTTCTCCGAGGTGCCCCTGGAACAAGCCGCTCAGTACTGCGGCATGGATGTGCATCTCACCCGCAAACTCGCGATCGACCTCAACAAACAACTGGAAGCCTTAGGCCCCCAGCTTCCGGATTTGCTCAGCAAGGTTGAGCTGCCCCTTGAGCCCGTTCTGGCCGTCATGGAAGCCACAGGGATTCGCATTGATGTGCCTTACCTAGCGGGACTCTCCTCAGAGATCGGTGCCACTCTCGAACAACTGGAATCGAAAGCCAAAGAAGTTGCAGAGGTGGATTTCAACCTCGCGTCCCCTAAACAACTCGGTGAATTGCTGTTCAACACCCTCGGGCTGGACCGCAAAAAATCACGTCGCACCAAAACCGGATACAGCACCGATGCCACCGTGCTCGAGAAGCTGGAACAGGATCACCCCGTTGTGCCCCTCGTGCTCGAACATCGGGTTCTGAGCAAATTAAAGAGCACCTATGTGGATGCCTTGCCCCAACTGGTGGAAGCTGAAACAGGACGGGTCCACACCGATTTCAACCAGGCGGTGACCGCTACAGGCCGGCTGAGCAGCAGCAACCCCAACCTGCAAAACATTCCGGTTCGGACCGAATTTTCCAGAAGAATTCGTAAGGCGTTTCTGCCCCAAGACGGCTGGAAATTGCTCAGCGCCGATTATTCCCAAATCGAACTTCGCATCCTTACGCACCTATCCGGAGAAGAGGTCCTGCAACAGGCCTATCGCGATGGAGACGATGTGCATGCCCTCACCGCTCGCTTGCTTCTCGACAAAGACGAGGTGTCGTCCGACGAACGACGGTTAGGCAAAACCATCAATTTCGGCGTGATTTATGGCATGGGTGCCCAGCGCTTTGCGCGCGAAACAGGTGTGAGCCAAAGCGAGGCCAAAGACTTTTTGATCAAATACAAACAGCGCTATCCCAAGGTGTTCGCTTTTCTAGAACTTCAAGAACGTCTCGCCCTCAGTCAGGGCTATGTGGAAACTATTTTGGGACGCAGGCGGCCTTTCCACTTCGACCGCAATGGGCTAGGCCGCCTCAACGGCATGGATCCACTCGAGATCAATTTGGAGGTGGCTCGACGCGGCGGGATGGAAGCGCAACAACTTCGAGCAGCGGCTAATGCTCCCATCCAGGGTTCCAGTGCCGACATCATCAAGCTGGCGATGGTGCAACTTCAAACAGAGCTAGAAAGCAAAAACTTGCCAGCCAGACTTCTTCTACAAGTGCATGATGAATTGGTACTAGAAGTTGACCCAACTGCACTTAAAGATATTCAGCAACTTGTAGTACAAACGATGGAAAAGGCTCTTCCGCTAAGTGTGCCACTTGTCGTAGAAACAGGCGTTGGCGATAACTGGATGGATGCGAAATAAACACCTCAAAACAAAAGTCAATAACGGCGTTTGAGATTTAGCGCCTTAGAAAGCAGCAAGCAAGCATCACGTCAGCGACGCATCCCCTTCAATCAGGCGTTCGTGAGGTTCGGTGATCTGAGCTCAGCGAGCGGTGGGCAACGATCCCACCCGCTGGCGGGACTAAAAAGCAACACCAGCTCGGATCTACCATCCATTACAGGTTTTTGGTCTGCGCTGGCAGGCATCAACCGTGATTTGATTCCCCTTTTTGAGCCTGATGTCTTCCCTGCGGTTTACCAACACCATCACCCGCCGCACGGAACCCTTTCTCCCACTTAAACCAGGAGAAGTGAGCATTTATTGCTGTGGGGTCACGGTCTATGACCTCTGCCATCTAGGTCATGCCCGCAGCTACATCAACTGGGATGTTTTACGTCGCTACTTGATCTGGCGCGGCTACGCGGTGACGTTCGTTCAAAATTTCACCGACATTGACGACAAGATCCTCAAGCGTGCTGCTGAAGAATCCTCATCGATGGATGAGGTGAGCGAGCGAAACATCGATGCCTTTCATCAGGACATGGATGCTCTTGGGATCTTGCGGCCTGACCGCATGCCCCGCGCCACCCGTTGTCTCGACAGCATCCGGGGCTTAATCGCAGAGCTTGAAGCCAAAGGTGCGGCCTACTCAGCAGATGGAGATGTCTATTTCGCCGTGATGAAGCACGCGGGCTACGGGAAGCTCAGCGGTCGAGACCTCAATGAGCAACAGGAGAATGCTGCGGGTCGCGTCGCCGATGCGGAAGAAGCACGCAAGCGGCACCCCTTTGATTTCGCCCTTTGGAAGCGCGCAAAAGTCGATGAGCCAAGCTTTCCTTCCCCCTGGGGCAACGGACGGCCCGGATGGCACATCGAATGTTCGGCGATGGTTCGTGAAGAACTCGGCGACACCATCGACATCCATCTCGGCGGAGCTGATTTGGTATTTCCCCATCATGAAAATGAAATCGCCCAGTCGGAAGCAGCCACAGGATCCGAACTAGCGCGGGTTTGGCTGCACAACGGCATGGTGAATGTGGGTGGAGAAAAGATGAGCAAATCACTGGGCAACTTCACCACGATCCGTGCGCTTCTCGAGAGCGGACTCTCGGCTATGGCCCTGCGCCTCTTTGTTCTCCAGGCCCATTACCGCAAGCCCCTGGACTTCACTCCCGAAGCGCTGGACGCAGCCACCACAGGGTGGAAAGGATTGAATGCCGCTCTCAAGCTGGGAGAAACCCATGCTGCCGCCTTGGGATGGGGCGATCAGATGGCCCTCAGCGTGGACGCGGTGAGAGCTGGACTGAACGCCAATGGCCCCTATGAAGACCTTGAGCAACGGTTCGTCGCTGCCATGAACGATGACCTCAACAGCTCTGGTGCCCTAGCCGTGCTGTTTGAGCTCGCCCGTCCGCTCAGGGGGTTAGCCAACCGACTGGATCGAGGCGACCAACCTGATCAGCCAGCCAATGAGCTGAGCGAACAGCACACACGCTGGATGGTGTTGCGCGAACTCGCCGCTGTTCTCGGTTTACGCAGCGAAAACGACGACTCCAAACCATCGGACAACGGTTCCGTCGATGCGCAAGCGATTGAGCAGGCGATTGCCGATCGCAAAGCAGCAAAACAAGCGAAGAACTATCAAGAAGCCGATCGCATTCGCAACATTCTCAGCGAGCAAGGCATTGAGCTGATCGATAAGCCAGGTGGACTCACCGATTGGAGAATGATCTAACGCTCCTTCCCAGCCATCATTGCTTCAATCTTGCGAATGCGTTCCATGGTGGTGATCCAGACCTCCAGACGAAAGTTTTGATCGCCTAGCTCGGGGTCAGTTGCATCCATAGCTTCGATACGGGCCTTAAGCGCATTCACCATGGCTTCAATATCCTCCTTGGCTTCGAATGCATCCCAAAGCTCCCGTTCCAACCGGGCCCGCTCAATAAAGTTCCAACGCTTGAGCCACAACATCAGAACGCATCCATAGAGGCTCCTGTCTACCGGATTGCTGACACCATTTGACGTACGCTCCATTTCTAAGAATTCACAACCTTGCAACCTGAAAGCCTGTCAAGGGCGATTCAGCTTTCGGTTTCACCGGTGTTTTTGCTCGCCGGGATCGGGGCCCTTCTCAACGTTCTTTCCGCCAGGCTCGCCCGAGTTGCTGATCAAGCTCGCCGACTCAGCGAATCGGATGCCAGCGGAGACGATCTTGACCGCAGGTATTGCAAGCGGCGCATGCAACACATTCTGCGGGCAATCTCGCTCCTCACCTGCGCAACCCTTTTACTTTCGATTGTTGTTTCAGCAATATTTATGGGCGTCATCGCGCAAGTTGACTTAACCGCAATCGTTGCGCCTCTTTTCATCACGACCATGGGAATGTTAACGCTGGCCTCGATCTCGTTCCTCCTAGAGGTTCGCCTTGCAACTGAATTTGTGCAGAGAAAGTTTTAAAAACTCCTCCTCATGCTTTAAACAATCAAGCTGCTGGAAACCATTGACGCCATAAATCAACAACGCTGATTAATAACCCAGCAGTGATCACCGCAGGAGACACCCAGCGCAGGAAAAACAGCATCAAGCGGATTAATCCAGCAGACGTTTTGGAGCCCTGAAGATCATTCTGGAACCGTTTCGGAACCACCCAGCCCACAAGCAGGGCAATTAAGAGTCCTCCCAAAATCAGCAGTACACCGCCAAAGATCGAATCCATCACCTCCAACACCGGAATCGACATCGCAGCTGGAAGGCCTGCAATAAAAATCAGCAACGCCATCAGCCATGCCGATCGCCTGCGGGACCAGCCCAAGCGATCCATCAAGGAAGCGACGGGAACTTCAAGCAGCGACACCGATGAGGTAATCGCCGCGAGATAGGCCAGTGAGAAAAAGAGCACAGCCACCAAGCGCCCTGCAGCGCCAAGGGAGGCAAGTCCGGTGGGTATCGCTAAAAACAAAGCCCCAACAGTGGACTCGCTCACGGTTTCCTGCAGACCAAAGCTGATCACCACTGGAAATGTGATCAGTCCAGCCAACAGCCCCACGGCCGTATCCAAACCAACCACCGCGATCGCTTCTCTCGGCAGACGCGCACTGCTTTTTAAATAGGCCGAATAGGCAAGGATGCAACCGATTCCAGTGCCGATCGAGAAAAAGGCCTGGGTAAATGCATTACGAATGGTGGTGGGGTTGAGCAGCTGAGCCGAATCCCAACGCAACAGAAAGGTTTGGTATCCGCCCACAGCTCCAGGCAACGTGGCGGCCCAAAGGGCCAAGCCAACCAACAACACGAACAGCAGGGGTAAGGCCCAACGCGATAGACGCTCGATTCCTCCCTGCACACCAGCAGCCACCACCGCAGCGGTTAAGGCAAGACTTCCCCCCTGGCCCAGCAAGGCGCTATTGCCCGTACTCACTGATGCAAACAGCGATTTAGCCGTATCCATATCTTCTGGCAAACCCACCCATAGGGCATGAACGAGGGTGTGGCCCGTCCAGCCCATCAGCACCGCATAGAACGCCAAAATTCCACAAGAGGCGATCAAAAACAGCCATCCCATCGGCCGCCAAGCCTCTCCAGCCGCCGTAACAGGTGCCAGCAACGGGCTTTGGGACGTACTCCGACCCAGCACCATCTCCCCCACCAAAACGGGCAAGCAAACCAACAGCACAATCAACACGTACAGCAGCAGGAAGGCGCCTCCACCTCCCTGGGAGGCGCGATAGGCAAAGCCCCAGAGGTTGCCTAAACCCACGGCGCTACCAGCCGCGGCCAACACAAATCCAAATCCGGACCGCCAGTGCTCCTTCAGCGCCATCAGCCTGAGTTCATCCTTAATGCTGCGAAGTTTGCCAGGCGCAGGCATTGAGGTGGGAAACTGTGATCAATTGCCTGGATCCCTGTGAAAGCCATCAGCGTTCTGGGCTCCACTGGCTCCATAGGCACGCAGACGCTGGAGATCGTTGATGATTTCCCCGATCAATTTCGTGTAGTAGCCCTCAGCGCTGGGCGCAATCTCAGCCTGCTCGTGTCTCAAATCCAGAGACACCGCCCTGATGTTGTGGCCTTAGCGGATCCAGCGCTGCTTGCTGAGCTCAAGGACAGGCTGATGGACCTGCCTGCAGACACACGCCCGGAACCCTTGCCGCAATTGGTGGGTGGACCTGAAGGCCTTGATGTGGTGGCGTCCTGGGATTCAGCTGATCTCGTTGTGACCGGAATCGTGGGCTGCGCTGGCTTGTTGCCCACCCTGGCGGCGATTCGTGCAGGCAAAGACCTGGCCGTTGCCAACAAGGAAACGCTGATTGCCGCTGGTCCAGTGGTCTTACCTGAGCTGAAGAAAAGCGGCAGCCGGCTCCTTCCTGCCGACTCGGAACACTCCGCCATCTTTCAGTGTCTGCAAGGAACACCTTGGAGCGACACCGCCCGTCTCTCCACTGGGGTGCCAACGCCTGGCCTGCGCCGCATCCAACTCACCGCTTCGGGTGGTGCCTTTCGCGATTGGTCAGCCGCTGATCTCGAAAAAGCAACGGTGGCCGATGCCACCTCCCATCCCAACTGGAGTATGGGCAAAAAAATCACCGTGGATTCAGCCTCGTTGATGAATAAGGGGCTGGAGGTGATTGAGGCTCACTATCTATTCGGACTGGATTACGACCACATCGAAATCGTGATTCATCCTCAAAGCATCATCCATTCGATGGTGGAGCTTGCTGATTCCTCCGTGCTCGCCCAGCTCGGCTGGCCCGATATGAAGTTGCCGATCCTCTATTGCATGAGTTGGCCTTCAAGGCTGGAGACCCCGTGGCGACGGCTCGATCTCACCGAAGTAGGGCAATTGAGCTTCCGCGCACCGGATCCAGCCAAATATCCCTGCATGGACCTGGCCTACGCCGCAGGCCGGGCCGGCGGCACCATGCCTGCCGTGCTCAATGCAGCCAATGAAGAGGCCGTAGCCCAATTCCTCGAGGAGAAGATTCACTTTCTCGACATTCCCAAGATGATCGAGGGAGCCTGTGAACAGCACAAAGCTGATCTGGCAGCCAACCCTTGTCTTGATGATGTGTTGGCGGTGGATCAATGGGCACGCCAGGCCGTGCGCGAGCAAGTGAAGCGCGGCACCACACGCTTGAGCAGCGCATCGATGGCCGCATGAGTCAGGGGATTAACCAGCGGATTAGCCATCACTTGTTGCTCTGCGCCACACCAACGAAAGCCAAGTGCTGTGATCCAGAGATCGGTGCCGCAAGCTGGGATGCTCTCAAGCGCCAGGTGCGTGAATTGGACCTTGAGAATCCAAGCCGGGCACAAGGCATCGTGCTGCGCAGCAAAGCCGATTGCTTACGCATCTGCGATCAAGGCCCAATCTTGTTGGTCTGGCCTGATGGCACCTGGTACGGAGGTGTTACGCCAGAACGCATCAGCAGCATTCTTCAGCGACACATCATCCAAGGACAACCGATTGAAGAGTGGGTCCTCAAAACCAGCACGTTTACTTGAGGGTTTGCAACCAAGACGCAGCAAGCGCATCGGCCCAACAGCCAGCCCGTCCGTGAAAGCCGTTATGACCGCCTTTACGGGTAAAGATCAATTGGATGGTCTGATCCGTGCACCTTTCCGTAGAGACAGCCTTTCTTAGGTCGAGGGCCGACCGCGCGGGCACCCATGGATCATCCAGAGCCTGAAGCATCAAGGTGGGAGGCAAATGCTGGGGCGATTGGATTAAATGCTGGAGCGGTGAAGCCTCCCGGTAGTAAGCATCCACGTCTGCAAATCCCCAACGAGGCGCAGTCACGCTGCTATCGAATGCACGAATCGTGCGTGGTTGCTCGGCGCCACTCAATCGTTCAAGATCCAAATCACTCACGCCGAAGGGATCGGCCAGCGTCTGACGCACCAATCGCTGCAGCAACCAGCGTTGGTACACATGATTGCGAGGACGTTCAATCGAGGCACTGCAGGCCGCCAAATCCAAAGGACTACTGGCACAAAACAATCCATCCAGGGGCTGACGCGCTGGCTCGAGTCCGGCGGCAACACGTTCAGCTGGCGTTGAGAGGCAAGCATTGAGAAGCATGGTTCCCCCCAGGGAAAGCCCAGCTCCAAACAAGGGCAGCGATGTTCCTTCAGGGCTCAGGGTTTTGCAGAGCTGTCGCGCCCGATGCAACACGGGAAGAAGGTCGCTATTGCACTGGGCCGCATAGGTGCCACCCGCCAGATGTCGGCCAGGATCAGCTCCGCGCATATTGAGGCGCAGCACCGCAAAACCCTGTGTTCCAAGGGCTACACCAAGCCTGCGCACACCTTCGCGACGACTGGATCCACCAAGACCATGGAGTATGACCACCACTGCCTTTGGCTCTGGCGGGCAATCAAGGAAAGCGAGCAACGCACCAGATCCTGCTGCACCGCTGCTCAGGGCAGGCACTTGGATCTCAAGGGGTTGACCCTGATCGATCGGCAAATCCACGGGACGGAGCGTGTCCCTCAAGGTTTGAAGATCGCCTCCCCACCAGGGCAGACGCTGTTCAAATGGAGCAACCCCCAGTTGCTTGAGCAGCTGAGGGTCTGGGTGTGGATCAGGCCAGCTCACAGGCGAATCTATTTCTTACCGACACCTAACTCCTTGAGCTCTCCCAGCAGATCTCCAAGCACCTTCTTGGCATCGCCAAACACCATGGAGGTATTGCTCAGTTCAAACAGGTCATTTTTAATGCCCGAATAACCAGCACTCATGCCGCGCTTCACCACAAACACGGTGCGAGCCTGCTGAACATCCAGGACAGGCATGCCATAAAGCGGTGAATTGGGATCGGTCTTGGCCTGGGGATTCACCACATCGTTGGCACCCAAAACGAGCACCACATCAGTGGCAGGGAAGTCAGGGTTGATCACATCCATTTCCTTGAGCTGCTCGTAGGGCACATCGGCCTCAGCAAGAAGCACATTCATGTGACCGGGCATCCGGCCCGCCACAGGGTGAATGGCGTAGGCCACTTCAATTCCAGCGGCTTCGAGGGAGCGGGTCACTTCCCGCAGAGTGTGCTGGGCTTGGGCCACAGCGAGGCCATAGCCGGGAACGATGATCACCCGTTCTGCCGCTTCAAGACTGAGGGCGCACTCTTCAACACTGCAACTGGTGATGTTGGTGTATTCGCCACCACCAGCGGAGGCGGTGGAAGAAGCGCCAAGCGCCCCGCCAAACAACACCGACACCAGCGAGCGATTCATTCCTTTGCACATCACCTGGGTGAGGATCAAACCGGCAGCGCCCACCATGGCGCCAGCAACGATCAGCAGCTGACTGCCCACAACGAAACCAGCAGCAGCAGCAGCCACGCCGGAATAGCTATTCAAAAGGGAAATCACCACTGGCATATCGGCTCCGCCGATCGGCAGGGTGACGCCAACTCCCAGCAGCGCAGAGGCCACAACCAGCAGCCATAGGCCGCTGCCACCGTTGCGGATCATCTCCACCGCAGCGATCAAAGCCACCACCGCCAAAGCAATGTTCACCACATGGCGCGCCTTGCTCTGCATCCATGGAGGAGTAGACAGCCAGCCCTGGAGCTTGGCCATCGCCACGATCGAACCGGTAAAGGTGATCGATCCCACAAACACCGAAATCACAATCGAGACCACAGCCACGATCCCGGTGGCATCCAATGCAGCTGGATAGAGAGCAGCTGCAAGGGCAACAAGCAACGACGACATGCCGCCACAACCGTTGAATAAGGCCACGACCTCCGGCATGGAGGTCATCGGCACGCGCTGAGCAGTGATCGCACCGAGCACACCACCAACGGCCGTACCGGCAAGGATCCAGGCCCAAGCCTGGGCATTAAGGCTGGGCTGTCCGAGATAGCTTCCGAGCAGTCCTATTACCGCCAAACCCATCGCCACGGCAGCCAATTGATTGGCTCCACGCGCAGAACGCACCTTGGATAGCCCCTTGATGCCGAAGGCCAACAGCAGAACCGCAATCAGATCGATCGCGTATTTAAAAAAATCAGACATCAGCTTTTCTCCTTACGGGCGGGCTTGCGGCTGAACATGGCCAGCATTCGATCGGTGACGAGGAATCCGCCAATCACATTGAAAAGAGCAAATCCAAGGGAGATCGAACCGAGCACCAGCAATGCCTGATTGCCATCCGCCTTGATAATTGCCGTGAGTGCGGCCAACACCGTGATGCCCGAAATCGCATTCGCACCACTCATTAGTGGCGTGTGCAAGGTGGGGGGCACTTTGCCGATCAGTTCAAGGCCTAAGAGGCTGCCTAACAACAGCACCCAGAGAAATTCAACGAAATTCGCATCCATTTAGTTAGCTCCAGGGGTAAGAACATCGCCACGGCGAATGCTGCCGTCATGAGCGATCAAACAACCAGCAATGAGCTCGTCTTCGATGTCGAGCGTGAGCTGGCCGTCTTGAAGGGTGGGCTGCAGCAAGGCCAAAAGATTTCGCGCATACAACGAACTGGCGTGATTCGGGACGCTGCAGGGAAGTTCGTTCGCACCAATCAGCTTCACGCCTTTGCGGTTCACGGTTTGGGACGGAACGGTTTCAGCACAGTTTCCGCCTTGTGCCACGGCCAGGTCCACCACCACCGATCCGGGACGCATGCGATCAAGCATGTCCTCACTGATCAAGCGTGGGGCTCGCCTACCAGGCACTTGGGCTGTACAAATCGCCACGTCAGCCTGGGCGAGCTGGTCGGACAGCTGTTGTCGCTGCGCGGCCAGAAACGCATCCGAGGCTTGCTTGGCATACCCGCCCGACTCAGCTGGCTTGTCCTCCATCTCCGGAGGATCGATGAAACGGGCTCCAAGCGACTCCACCTGCTCTTTAACAGCAGGGCGAATGTCGCTCACGTAAACAACCGCGCCCAAACGGCGAGCGGTTGCAACGGCTTGGAGACCTGCAACACCAGCACCCAACACCACAACCCTGGCGGGTTGGACCGTGCCTGCTGCCGTCATCAGCATCGGGAAATAGCGATCCAATGCCGCAGCGCCAATCAGCACGGCTTTGTAGCCAGCGATGTTGGCCTGGGATGAGAGCACATCAGCGGACTGGGCACGACTGATACGAGGCAGAAGCTCAAGGGCCATGGCTGAAAGACCACACCCCTTCAACGCTTCCGACAGTTCGTGATTGCCATAGGGGGCCAACATCCCAACCACCAGAGCACCCCGTCGCAAGCGACTGAGCGATGCCGGACTAGGGCTTTGCACACAAAGCAAAACGTCGGCCTGACCCCAGGCTTGAGCCTCTCCTGGAGCAACCAAATCGGCTCCAGCACTGGCGTAAGTCTCGTCTAGAAAACCGGAGGACACTCCGGCACCACGCTCTACAGCTACGGAGCAGCCGAGGGCTATGAATTTTTTAAGGGTCTCGGGTGAAGCAGCTACACGGGTTTCAGCCGCTGCGCTTTCAATCGGGATAAGGAGTCTGGGCAAGTTCGTTGTGCCGCCACCCGGGTGAGATTACGGGGTCGTCGCTCCAGAAACGCATCTTTTCTGTAGAAGCTGACTTAGTAAAGCAGCTGTGGCCAATTAGAGAATTCTGTCTATAAGCCCATGGGTCTCTCCGCATGCGCCGCTTGTTGATTCAGGAGCTCGTCGAGGGAACCTTTGACGAAGCCTCAGATGATCACCTGCGCAGCAACGCCGTGCGACAGCTAATCGAAGACGAAATCCTGACGATGCTCCAAGACAAGAAAACGGCCATGTTGGAGCGAGTGGTCGCATAGCTCACCGCTGCGGCTGGCGGCGATCAGCAACGGGCGCAAAACGCCGCAGAAGCAGGATTAATGAAAGTAGAACGCTTGCTCTACAACCACAGCGAATCCCTTTAATTCACGGTCTCAACCCCGGTTAAAACAGCGGAAGGAGCTCCTGCTCAACCGCCTGCACCAGGGGCCATTGCCTCTGGTGCTGCAACCAACGCAGCCTCAAGATCAAGGGATCGATGTCACATTCCAGGGGCCAGCAATGCTCCAGCTGTTGGCGCTGATCAGGATTGGATGGGTATCGAGGACGGCTATTGGCCATAGCGGCAGGGGGCCGGAAACCCCAAGAGCTGTTGGCTGGAAGCTAAGGGTGGCGTCAACGGATGGAATGGTTAGAAAGACCTAACTTTCGCGGCTGACCGATCGCACTTCCCTCGTTTCAGCTCCCAGGAGACGGCCCGCGAGGCAAGATCCAACCCCGTCAGTGGCAACAGCAACTCGTCCAGCTGCTGCGCAGACGACTGGAGCCAGAAGCAAGTCACGGGCGCGATGTGCTGATCCATGCAGGACCTGGTGCCGGCAAGACCCTGGGGGCCCTGCTCGGATTCCAGGCCATGCAGCAAGAGGGGAAGCTGAAGTGCTTTTTGGTGATGTGTCACCGCACATCGATTCTCAGCCAATGGCGCACATCAGCCGAACGGCTGGGGCTACGCCTCGAGCACTGGAATGAAGCGAGCCCCAACATCCAGAGCCAAACCATTCAAAACGCCGATGGTTGGCTCGTGACCTACCAAGGGGCAGCGAGCCAGATCGAGGGGCTCAAACAGGCGCTCGAGCCATGGGCTGGTGATCAACTCTTAGCGATTGCGGATGAAGCGCATCACCTGGGCGTCGACCCGGACGAACCAGACGGTCCCGTTTGGGGACGCACGTTTTTAGAGCTCAGCAGCCAGGCTCGACTGAGGCTGGGACTCACAGGGACACCCTTTCGAGCCGACAACCTCGCCTTTTGTGCCGCGAGACGGATCCGGATCCAAGAGGGTGGTCAGTTGGTGGAACAGATCAGCCCAGACCTCTGCGTTGAACCTCGAGAGCTCATTGCGGCTGGCGATGTGCGACCACTGGAATTTCGCTTCCAAGACGGTTGGGTGGAACACAGTCGTGCAGGGAAGCCTGATCGCGATGTGTCACCACTCTCTGAGGAGGTGCGTGAAAGTTGGAGAGCACGCAATTTGCGTCGAGCGATTCATCTTTCCGATAGCAGCAGCATTGCTCAGCAACTCTTGATCAGGGCCAGGCGCAAGCTGGAGCAGGTGCGTGAACAACACCCGAACGCTGGCGGTCTTGTGATCGCCAAAGACATTGCTCACGCCCGATCGATTAGCTCCTTGCTGAGGGAACAGGGCGATCGAGTGGATTTCGTGCACTCGCAAGATCCAGAGGCGGCTGAACGACTCAGCAGCTTTCAAGAAGGTGGTGCCGACTGGCTTGTGAGCATCGACATGTGCGCCGAAGGCTTTGACGCCCCAAGGCTGCGTGTTGTCGCCTACCTCACCACTGTTGTGACCCGCAGTCGCTTCGTGCAGGGCATTACTCGCGCTGTACGGATGTGCAGCGCGAGGGCAGCCACTGAAGCGGTTCCAAGAGACCCGTCCTATGTGTTTGCGCCAGCAGACCCGTTGCTGATGAGCTACGCCCGCAGTTGGTCGCTTTCAGAGCCCTATCGGATTCAAGCCCAACAACCGGAAGCGGATTCCGATGAGCCGCTGCTTTCCAGTTCATGGAGAGGTCCAAGCTTGCCCTTGGAAGCCGTTAACGATGGCGCCGGTGCTGTCATTCGACTCAGAACCCCGGAATTACCCAATTTTTTGCATCAATGAAAACTTCTCTGTAGAAATAAAAATGCGACGTTGTGCGAAATCACACACGATGTTGGCTCTCCAACAGGCAATGTGGTCTCTATCTGGGAGTCAGTCATGGACGCAGCACTTGAACGAAGAGTCAGTGTTGCCACCTGCTGGGCAACAACCAGAATCAAAGCCCTAGACAGCACTGAGCGCTACGAAGACAGCTACGCGTTGACCCAAGAATTCAGAGAATGGATCACATGTATCGGGGAAAGTCCGGAACTTTTTGCTGAATCTGTGATGAGCGTGGGTCAAGTTTCAGAAAAACGACACGGCCATGACCTCGAAGAAGGCTCAGTCGAAATCTGAATAAATTATTAATTCTTGCTTTTACGACACATAATTCCGCCCAAATCACACAACGCTGCGGATTAAAAACGAAGCGATTGCCAATAGAGCCCGTTTAAGTTCAATTCAAACTCAATACTCATAAGAAATGGCCGCGAGCGAGAACCTAGTGATCGTCGGATCCGGGCCGGCTGGGTATACGGCAGCTATTTATGCGGCAAGAGCCAACCTCAATCCGATCCTGATCACGGGATTTCAGCGCGGCGGGATCCCTGGCGGTCAACTGATGACCACCACGCATGTTGAAAATTTCCCCGGCTTTCCAGATGGGGTCCTAGGACCCGATCTGATGGATCTGATGAAGGCTCAGGCAGAGCGCTGGGGCACTCATCTGATCGAAGCCGACGCTGACGTGATCGACTTGAGCCAACGTCCTTACAGGATTGAGGCGGAAGGCAAAACGATCCAAACGCAATCGATCATCATCGCCACCGGCGCGAGCGCCAACCGCTTGGGCTTGCCTAGTGAAGATCGCTTCTGGAGCCAAGGAATCAGCGCTTGCGCCATTTGCGATGGCGCAACTCCCCAGTTCCGTAAGGAGGAGTTAGCGGTCGTCGGAGGCGGAGATTCCGCTTGCGAAGAAGCGGTGTATCTCACCAAGTACGGCAGTCGAGTGCATCTGTTGGTGCGTTCAGACCGCTTACGGGCCAGTGCGGCCATGGCTGACCGCGTTGAAGCCAATCCCCAAATCACGGTGCATTGGAACACCGAGGTGTTGGATGTTGAGGGATCGGACTGGATGAACGGCCTACGACTGCGAAACCGAATCAGCGGCAAAGAGGAAACATTGGCCGTGCGCGGAATGTTTTACGCCATTGGGCACACGCCCAACACAGATTTGTTTAGGGACCAACTGGATTGTGATCAAAGCGGTTACCTCGTCACCAAACCCGGCAGACCAGAGACCTCCTTGGAAGGTGTGTTTGCAGCGGGTGACGTTGCCGATGCGGAATGGCGACAAGGGATTACGGCTGCAGGAAGTGGTTGCCAAGCGGCCCTTGCCGCAGAACGCTGGTTAAGCCATCACGATTTGGCCACACTTGTGACTCGTGAGGCGGTTGAACCTCAAAAAGCCAATGCGCCACAAGCCATAGAAGCAACCACGGAAGCCACCTATGACGCCAATGCTGAATGGCAAAAAGGCAGTTATGCCCTCCGCAAGCTGTATCACGACAGCAACAAGCCCTTGCTCGTGATTTACAGCTCCCCAAGCTGCGGCCCCTGTCATGTGCTGAAGCCGCAGCTCAAAAGGGTGTTATCAGAACTGAATGGACAGGCTCAAGGCATCGAAATCGACATCGACGCCGATCAAGATATTGCCGAACAGGCAGGCGTCAGCGGCACCCCAACGGTTCAGCTGTTTTTTGACAAGTCACTACAACAGCAATGGCGCGGAGTGAAACAGCGCAGTGAATTCAAAGGTGCGATCGAGGCCCTTCTCAAGGGCCAATAACTCAAGAAACCGGGATTTAACGGCGGCGTGGGCCACCAGGACGATTCCCGCCTGGACGTCCACCCGGTGCACCTGCATTGCGCTCGCGGTAGGTGATCCGGCCACGGGTTAGGTCATAGGGGCTGATTTCCACCAAAACCTTGTCGCCTGCGAGCAGTTTGATGCGGAATTTCGTGAGCTTTCCGGCGGCTCGGCACAGGCACTGGTGACCAGCGGGCTGCTCCAGGGTTACGAGGTAAAACCCGTTCCCCTGCTCTTTTTCAATCACACCCGAGGTCTCAATCATTCGCCAAGGTCAACGTCGTCATTGACTTCAGTTTAGGAGGCCACCTCCAGCGCAATTCCACCATTGCGCGGTCACTCTCTTTAGGGTCTGAACATCTTCCAACAGCCATTTGATGCTCCCACCGCTTTCCCTCGACCTGGGCCTGTTGCTTATTTCTATTGGCGCGGTGAATCTCTGGCGTAACCGACAGAATGCGAATTAGCTTGTTTGCAAGTTATGGCGTGTTTCTGTGTCTGAATCAGCTCTGATTGCTTTCACATCTCTGGTTCAATCCGATTCTCAGCTGCGGGAACAGGTTCGCCAGGCATCTACTCCAGCCCATGTTGTAAATCTTGCTTCTGAGCAAGGGCATGTGTTCAACCAAGCCACACTCATGAAGATGCAAGCGGAGAAAACCAAGCATCTTCATGACGACCACCTCAACAACGCTTCCAGTTGGGGAGAAGCCCTACTGCTCTGCTTTGGAGCTCACAACTGACCCTTCTGCTGCATAAGCCCTATGGGGTTCTTAGTCAGTTCACACCTGAACCTCAGAGCCGCTGGGGATGCCTAGTTGAGTGGGTCCCAATTCCGAATGTTTACGCTGCAGGGCGCCTCGATGCCGACAGCGAAGGCTTGTTGTTACTTACCGATAACGGTCGGCTGCAACAACGCCTCACCGATCCTCGATTTGGGCACTGGCGACAGTATTGGGTTCAAGTAGAAGGTTGTGCGAACGACAGTCAACTGGGTCAACTCCAGCAGGGAGTGATGATTCAAGGGCGCTTAACCCTGCCTGCAAAAGCAAGGGTGCTGTCGGATCGCGAGAGACAAACGATCGGCGATCGCAACCCGCCGATTCGGGAACGTCGCTCGATTCCAACCTGCTGGCTTTGTCTTGAACTTCGCGAAGGACGCAACCGCCAAGTGCGACGGATGACCGCAGCCGTGGGTCTACCCACACTCAGGCTGATTCGTCATTCCATCGACTTAATGGATGGAGACACAACATTGAGTCTCAAAGGCCTTAGTCCAGGGATGTGGCGAGAGGTTACGGGCGCGGAAGATCAACGCCTACAGCGGCTACTTAGCCGTTCGGCAACGCACCGGTCAGGGTGACCGCGCGAAATTCAATTCCCTCAACAACTCTCCAGGGAGTTTCAGAGCGTTCGGCGTACTGAACCTGCTCAAACCCCAGCGCTCGGAAATCCTCCAAAAAAGCCTCTTCTAACCAGGCGCCGCTGATACAGCCACTCCAAAGCTCAGCGTCCTGCTGAAGAGCCATCGGCACCTGACGATCACAGACGATGTCGCTGATTGCAACGCGACCAGCAGGCCGAAGCACGCGCCTGATGTTCTGCAACAGCTGCTGACGCGCGGATGGATTCACCAGATTCAGCACGCAGTTGCTGAGAACCACATCAATACTGGAATCGGCAACCAGGAGCTCTCCCTGAGCATTGGTGGCATCAAGCGCCTCAATCGCACCCTCAAGGAAGCAAACATTGGCGTAACCAATGCGCTCTGCCACTACGGGAGCAGCAGAACGCGAGAGGGTCAGCATGTCCGCATTGCGGTCAACACCAATCACTTGACCTGTTGCCCCAACCACCTGAGCACAAATAAAGGCATTTTTTCCGCTTCCACTACCGAGGTCCAACACCGCATCTCCAGACCGCACCCAACGGGTGGGGTCACCACAGCCATAATCCCTTTCCACCACTTCTTGGGGGATGGCTTTCAGCAAGGAAGGATCAAACGCCACTGGAGTGCAGAGGCAAGCTTCTTGTTCCGCTGCAGCAGCGCCATACCGGTCTTCTACCGCCTGCGTTTGATCCAGGGAAGAAGGAGTGGGACCGCAACAAGACGACATCGGCAACAGCGCAGAAGTGCCCCCATTCTGAACAGGGCATACCCGTAAAGAGAGGCTGCCCCTAACTCAGCACATCCTGCAGTTCACGAACGGTTTGCCATTGCCCGTAGTAGTAATTGGCGCTGGCACGACGATCGGTATCTTCAATGCCATCAAAGGCATCAAAACCAACGCTTTGCCAGAGCTCATGACCACAGGCTCGATTGAGCTCGGTTTCCGCTTCTCGGGCGAGATTATCGAGGCGTCGCTGAAGATTTTTGACTTGGGCGACAGACATGACAACGATCCAACAACAAATCGATCCTAACGAGCGGATAGTACAAACAAACCACTATTTCCGTCAAGGTGGCTAGAAGGGCAGCTTTTTCTTGGCGTTCTTGTCGAGATCGGCCTCCATATCCTTGAGGCGCTTCAAGATCGTGTCGTAGTACTCACGGATATAGGTCTCCATCTGCGTGGTTTGATCGAGGTCTAGGCCGAACGTTCGATAACTAGCCTCCATCGGGGCATCAAGGGAGCCCCCGCCACCGGTGACATCAGCAAAGGCAAGGCGCTCTGCCACGTTTACGGCCGGTTCAAAGAATGAACAGATGCCTTGCATCAGATTGAGCAAGGCTCCAGGCACGCGAAACACCCTTGCCGAGCGAGAACTCGCCAGTTCACAGAGCTGAATCACCTCTCCGGTATTCCAGGCTTTGGGACCTACGACGGGGTAGGAGCATCGAATCGTTTCTGGAAGTTCGACGGCGGCAACAGCAAAACGAGCCATGTCTTGCGTGTTCATGTAAGCGATCGGGGTTGGACTACCACTCACCCAGACCGTTTGACTTTCCAAAATTGGAATCGCAAATTGACTGATCACGCCCTGCATGAACGCCGCTCCTTGCAGGATTGTGTAGTCAAGATCTGACTCTTCAAGCAAACGCTCGGTGCAGTGCTTGATGTCCATCAAAGGGACATTGCGGTGATTCGCAGCACCCAGGAGGGAGAGGAACACGAACCGCTTCACATCGGCCTTCTCACAAGCCCTGAGCAGGTTGAGCTTTCCTTCCCAATCAGTCACATAAATGCTGTTGGGGTCTGTTGGCCGGCTGGTGGCAGCATCGATGACCGCATCCATGCCATCTAGTGCGTAATCAAGGCTGGCCGGCTCTAGCAGATCACCTCGCGTGAGCTCACAACCCCATTCCTGTAGGAAGGCTGCCTTTCGAGGTGAGCGCACTACGCAACGCACTTTATGGCCAGCATCAACCGCTTGTTTCGCGATTTGACGACCAAGCGTTCCTGTCCCACCAACCACCAGAACCTGCATCGGGTCAGTCATTGCAAGCGTCGAGCCTAAAGGGAGCAAAGGCCAGGCGCGCCGATCAGTCGCCTTGAAGTTTCAAAAGCAAGGCACCACCAGCAAGGCCCACGGGAATCAACACCCAGAACACGACAGCAATTCCGAAAATTTCCGAAGCCATGAAACGGGATTCACAATCAACATCTATTTAACGATCTTTCCCGTCAAATTCGCTGCATCGTCGTAACAAAATGCCGAGAGGGGCATTGGTTCGCACCTGACCAGCCATCACACCACTCACGGAGGCGCTGTGCCCGGAGGCACGAAGCGCGGCAACCAAAGGCTCGATAGCTGGTGGCCCTTTGAGCTGAAGGCGTCGGGATAATTCACCCGTCGACCAGCAACAGGCCGGTTGACCTGGATCCGCCAGTAAGCCGTCGAGCATCCGCCTGCTGCGAGGGGCAAGGGTTCGGTCTTGGCCCTCGCTCAACCCAAGGCTCGAGGCTGCATCCAAGCCAGCACTGATCTCCAATAGGCCATTGATCTGGGAAACATCCTGAAGCGGACCAATCCAGAGCGGACCACTCACCGCCCAGCGCCCGCAGCCATCGGTACAGGCGCAGGGTCTCCAGCCCTGCAGGTCCAACATCGCTTGCAACGCCTGATCACCGCAGCGATCGCAACGGGCTAGAAAGCCCAGCTGCTGCTCCTCACCCGAACGGATCCGCTGGCGCATCCGCACCGCTACACGAAACGTGCGGCCATCGCTGAAGCTGAACAAGGGATCAAGACCGCGTCCCAGCAGCCAAGCCTCACGGGCGATAGCAGCCAATTGCAGACGCAACGCCAGCTCCCAACTCGATGGGTGAGCACGAGCCGCTGCTCCAAACCGACGCACAGCCGCAAACCGGTCATGCCCCGTGGGAGAGCGACCGTCGGTGCTCGCAACTAACAGCACACCTCCAAAACGCATCGCCTGGAGCGTGGACTGGAGCAATGCATTCGGGCAGCCAAAAGGATCGAGATCGATCAAATCAAAAAAACGATGCTCGAGGTAGGCCTCGCGCAGCAGCCGCTCCGCCGGTTGATGGCTCAGCTTGATCGAGACACCATCACAGGTTTGCAATGGTTCGAGATTGGCGGCTAGCAGGGGCCCACGCTCTTGGTCCCCGTCATTCACCCAAAGCTCCACAGGCTGATGGGACGCCCCCTTTGCCTCCAGTCCCCAGCGCAGTGAACGGATCCCGCAGCCAGCCATAAGGTCAAGCCAGCGCAGGGGATGATCCCTAGAGGCCCCCAGCAAAGTTGAAGCAGCTATCAAGACGGAAAAATCTCGCGCCGGTCTGGAGTCGGGACGAAAGAAACCACCCCCGGTCTGCACCGACGCCAACCCTTCGCGATAGTGAACGTTCAACTCCGTCAGGCGTGTGCACGCAACTGCTCTTCAGCCTGCCTCCAATGGTGCCGATTGGGGCGAAAGCGCGGAATGGATCTGGAAGGGTTATCGCTGTCACTGGCGCGTGCTCGGAGATCCCAAAGCTCCCGCGATGGTTCTGCTGCATGGGTTCGGCGCCAGCAGCAGCCATTGGCGTCACAACGCAGCGCCTCTCTCAGAGGCTGGATATCGGGTCTACGGACTTGATTTGATCGGTTTCGGCCGCTCCGAACAACCAGGCCTTCATCCCCACATCCGCTTGGACAACCGTCTCTGGGCGAGGCAGTTGGCAGCCTTTCTGGAACAGGTCGTACAACAACCCGCTGTGTTGGTAGGCAATTCCCTTGGAGGCCTCACCGCACTCACCACTGCGGCCTTTCGTCCTGAATGGGTCAGAGCCGTGGTTGCGGCGCCGCTGCCGGACCCTGCTCTCATGCAGCCGTTGCCGCAACGACAGCCACGCCATCTGCGCCAACTCAAAAGACGCACGGTGGGGCTGCTCTGCCGATTACTGCCTCTAGAACTCATCGTTCCCTTGATCAGCCGCACAGCTCTGCTGCGCATGGGCCTCCAAGGGGCCTACTACCGCTCGATTCGCTCCGACCGGGAATTGCATCAGCTGATTGCTAGCCCAGCCCGTCGCCCTACCGCCGCACGCAGCCTCCGTGCCATGAGCGTTGGCATGGCCTTACGCCCACGCGGGGCCACGGCACCAGCATTACTGGAGCGGTTAGCCGGGCATGACCAACCCGTTCCTCTCCTGCTGGTATGGGGCAGGCAAGACCGATTTGTGCCCTTGATGATCGGCAAAAAACTGCAGCAACAGCATTCCTGGCTGAAGCTGCGCGTGCTCGAGGGAAGTGGGCATTGTCCCCACGATGAAAGCCCCGAACACTTCCATCAAGAGCTTTTGCGCTGGCTGGACCTTAATTTAGGAAGAACAAGCGAGCTGGAAGCAAAGCAACGGGCATGAAGCACACCCTGTCCGTCCTGGTGGAGGACGAATCCGGCGCACTGAGCCGCATCGCCGGCCTCTTCGCTAGACGCGGCTTCAACATCGACAGCTTGGCGGTAGGTCCTGCTGAAACCAACGGCCAGTCACGGCTCACCATGGTGGTGGAAGGCGACGAACACACCCTGCAGCAAATGAGCAAGCAGCTCGACAAGCTGGTCAACGTGCTTCAGGTGCTCGATCTCTCGCAATTGCCTGCGGTGGAAAGGGAGCTGATGCTGATGAAGGTGTCAGCTCCGGCAGAACAGCGAGGCGCCATTCTTGAGTTGGTGCAGGTCTTCCGCGCCAAGGTGGTAGACGTTGCCGATGACGCTCTAACCCTTGAAGTGGTGGGGGATCCGGGCAAATTGGTCGCCCTAGAACGCCTGATGGCTCCCTACGGAATCCTGGAGATTGCCCGTACCGGAAAAGTCGCCCTAGAGCGCGCTTCAGGGGTGAACACCGAATTGCTGAAAGCCGCCATCAGCGGCGGGCGTGTGCCCGCTTGATGGCTGACATCAAAGGCCTGGGGTGAGCAGCTTTGCTTTGAGCAATTTGTCGTCCTGTTCGATCGCGTCCACCACATCCAAGCCATCGGTTACACGACCGAAAACCGCATATCGACCATCCAGCTCAGGCAAAGGTTTCAGGGCCATATAAAACTGGGCGCTGGCCGAATCAGGGGATTGGGAGCGAGCCATGGCAAGGGCTCCACGCTCATGGCTCAACTTGAGCTGCTGCAGATCGCTGGGATTGGTGCTCTGGCGGCTGTAGCGCGGCTCATCTTCATTTTGATACGACAGCTCAAGGGGAATGAATCGCGCCTGCCCACTATCTGGATCGATAAAACTTCCCTGGCCGTATTGAGATTTCAAGGTGCTGGGATCGCTGGATGCAGGGTCGCCGCCTTGCACAACAAAGGGAACCGGCTCACGAATCACCCGGTGGAACACGGTGCCGTCGTACACACCTCTTTTGACAAGATCCACAAAATTGCCGGCCGTAACGGGGGCCGCATCACCATCAAGTTCAAGCTTGACCACCCCGCGGGTGGTCGTGAGCTCAACTTCTGCCTTTCCTTGAAGACAGGGACTACTGGCCTGGCTGCAGCCCATAGGGACTGAAGCCGTTGACGCTGTATTGGACTGAGAGCAACCAACAAGAAGTGGCAAGCAGACAGCAAGAGATAAAAGCGTCCGCATGATTGAGCGCTGCATAAGAGGAAAGAAGATCAAAGTCCTTCGAGATTCACACCTAAGAAACGAGCCAACTCGGCTCCGTCCTGTTCCAACTGGGCCAGGGGGAGGGGTTCGCCAACGCGAGTGAGGGGCATGTCTCGTCTTCCGCGAACACGAAGCGAAACACGGCGTCGCGTGTTGAAGCCATCCCTCACCTCAACTTTCACCGCCTGGATGTCCTTGATCGGAATTTCAACGCTGATCGGCTTACGAAAGCCACGCCTCGAGATTGTCACCACACCTGCGGAACGATCAAAACGGTTGCTACCTGAGCCGACATTGATCGTGATCACGGCCCAGAGATAGGTGGCGAGAAGGGCTGCCGCAAGGCTGTACAGCCCCATAACCAATCCCTGAGGAACAAATACCAGGCCAGCGGGGTGACCCAGCGGGAGGAGATCCCTACCCAGATAACTGGAGAGAGAAGCAAACAAAAAGCCAATACCGCCAATCGTCACCATCAAGGCAACAAGAATGTTCGAAAGTCGGCGCGAGCCAAGGACGGGTTGTTCGAGCAGTTCAGCGGCCATCAAAGCCCAAAATCAAAGGTCATTTTGGACTGCGAAGCCAATCAGCTGAGCCCGCTACAAAGCATTGCTACGGAACGAGGACTCAAATCGAAAGAAACCCAGAAGATGCATTCCGATACAACGGGTTTCAGCTGAGCCATATAAGCCCCGAACGACCCAACAAGATTGTTAAGGTCGCCAGGAACCCAATGCATGCGGGTTAACCGCAACATTCAATTCATGACGATCGCTGCAGGTCGCATGCCGCAGCGGGGATGGTTCGACGTCCTCGATGACTGGCTCAAACGCGACCGATTTGTTTTTGTCGGCTGGTCCGGCATTCTCCTTCTTCCCACGGCCTACCTCTCGATTGGTGGCTGGTTAACGGGAACCACATTTGTAACTTCCTGGTACACGCACGGCATTGCGTCGTCGTACCTCGAGGGTTGCAACTTTTTGACCGCTGCTGTGTCCACCCCCGCTGATGCGATGGGTCACAGCCTTCTATTGCTCTGGGGCCCAGAAGCCCAGGGTGATTTTGTCCGCTGGATTCAACTGGGAGGCCTTTGGGCTTTCGTTGCTCTCCACGGCGCCTTTGCACTGATCGGCTTCATGCTGCGTCAGTTTGAAATTGCTCGTCTCGTCGGCATTCGTCCTTACAACGCCATCGCCTTCTCAGGTCCGATTGCGGTGTTCGTCAGTGTCTTCCTGATGTATCCCTTGGGACAGAGCAGCTGGTTCTTTGCACCCTCCTTTGGTGTGGCAGCAATTTTCCGCTTCCTGCTGTTCCTCCAGGGCTTCCATAACTGGACCCTGAATCCATTCCACATGATGGGAGTGGCCGGCATTCTTGGCGGTGCACTGCTTTGCGCCATTCATGGCGCAACTGTGGAAAACACCCTTTTTGAGGATGGTGAACAGTCGAACACTTTTAAGGCGTTCGAACCCACCCAAGAAGAAGAGACCTATTCAATGGTCACAGCAAACCGTTTCTGGAGCCAAATCTTCGGAATTGCGTTCTCCAACAAGCGTTGGCTGC
>JAVBIX010000023.1 GCA_030756895.1 Synechococcus sp. SP2 MAG | reverse complement strand
GATGGCACCGGCTGACCAGCCGCACGAAAACTTCGTCTTCCCTGAAGAGGTTCTGCCCCGTGGAAACGCCCTTTAATTCCGGTCTTATCGCCACTGGCGGTAAAGACCTCGACTCCACCGGCTTTGCCTGGTGGGCCGGTAATGCTCGTCTCATCAACCTGTCTGGCCGACTGCTAGGTGCCCACGTGGCCCACGCTGGTCTGATGGTGTTCTGGGCTGGCGCCATGATGCTGTTCGAAGTGAGTCACTTCACCTTCGACAAGCCCATGTATGAGCAGGGTCTAATCCTGTTCCCACACGTGGCCACTCTTGGCTATGGCGTTGGTCCTGGCGGTGAGGTGACCAACCTCTACCCCTTCTTTGTTGTTGGTGTTCTGCACCTGATCAGTTCTGCCGTGCTCGGACTCGGCGGCCTGTATCACGCTCTTCGTGGTCCAGAGATTTTGGAGAACTACTCCACTTTCTTCTCCCAGGATTGGCGCGACAAAAACCAGATGACCAACATCATTGGTTATCACCTAATCCTTCTGGGTGTGGGTTGCCTGCTCCTGGTCTTCAAAGCCATGTTCTTCGGTGGCGTTTATGACACCTGGGCACCAGGTGGTGGAGATGTTCGTTTGATCACGAACCCCACCCTCGACCCCGGTGTGATCTTCGGTTATCTGTTCCGCGCACCCTTCGGTGGTGAAGGCTGGATCATCGGTGTGAACTCCATGGAGGACATCATCGGTGGCCACATCTGGCTTGGTTTAACTTGCATTTTCGGTGGTATCTGGCACGTAGTCACCAAGCCTTTCGGCTGGGTGCGTCGCGCCTTCATCTGGAATGGTGAGGCTTACTTGAGCTACAGCCTCGGCGCTTTGAGCTTCATGAGCTTCATCGCTTCGGCTTACATCTGGTTCAACAACACCGCATACCCCTCAGAGTTTTACGGCCCGACCAACGCCGAATCCTCCCAGGCCCAAAGTTTCACCTTCCTTGTGCGTGACCAACGCATGGGAGCCAACATCGGTTCGGCCATGGGCCCAACGGGTCTTGGTAAGTACCTGATGCGTTCACCAACTGGTGAGATCATCTTTGGTGGTGAAACAATGCGTTTCTGGGATTTCCGTGGTCCTTGGTTGGAGCCCCTTCGTGGACCCAACGGCCTGAGCCTCGACAAGCTTCAGAACGATATTCAGCCTTGGCAGGTTCGCCGCGCCGCTGAATACATGACCCACGCTCCTAACGCGTCGATCAATTCTGTTGGAGGCATCATCACCGAGCCCAACTCGGTGAACTTCGTGAACATCCGTCAGTGGCTTGCCGCGACGCAGTTCATCCTTGCCTTCTTCTTCCTTGTCGGTCACCTCTGGCATGCAGGCCGCGCTCGCGCTGCCGCTGCTGGTTTCGAAAAAGGAATCGATCGTCAAGCAGAGCCCACCTTGGCTATGCCTGACCTCGACTGATCATTCATTGATCAAGTGTCTCAACCCTCGCCGCAAGGTGAGGGTTTTTTATTGGCCAAACACAGCAATACGAGTCAGCACTCAAGGTCCACACACAAAGGCTCTGCGTTGGTCGCTGCAACAGGCTCAAAAGCCAACATCCAGAAGTGAATATCCCTTCGGGGCTCGGCCTTTTTCTCCAGGAGCTGCTGGAGTTACCGTTAAGGATTCCGCCCGCCTCAGCTCATCAGATGAGAAATCCACGTCTTCAACACTGAGCTCACTGGATGCTTCTTGAGGCGTTGCATCAAAGGATTTTTGCAAAGGCTCGAAAGCCAGCGCAGGAGCCATTCCAGCCGTCACGATCATCAATGAAAAGCAGCGGCAAAGTAGACGGATCATGATGCGCGATGCAAGAACTGTCTTTGACTTAGCTACGGCCAGAGGACAATGACAACGGCCTTAGAAGAGCGCCAGCCAACGTCGGAGCAGCGGCAAGCTAAGGCCGATCACATTCGAAAAGCATCCGTCTAGTTGCTCCACACAACAGCCACCGCGTCCTTCAAGTGCAAAACCTCCAGCGCACTGCAAAGGTTCGCCTGAGGCGACGTAATCCTTCACTTCCGCGTCTGTGAGATTGGCAAACAGAACACGGGTCGTGACACACCTGCTCTGCATCTCAGCAGCTCCACCTTCTCTTGAAAAGGCAAACGATGTAGGGAATAAACAGTGCCCTGTATGCAACTCAGCCCAGTTGCCGCGCATCCGTTGCCAGCGCGCGATGGCCTCTGCCTCATCCCTTGGCTTGCCAAACACCTCGCCCTCAAACACGAGCACCGAATCACAACCGAGCACGGCCTTGATCGATGGATCGAGATCTGCTCTCTGCTCAAGGTTCAGCTTCACGGCTGATGCCTTTGCCTCAGCCAACAGCTGCACCAGCTGGGCTGGATCAGGATGCTGAATCTGATCTTCGTCCACACCGCTCACCATCACCTGATGGTCAATCTGAGCTTGCTCCAAAAGACGGCGCCTGGCTGGAGACGCAGATGCCAACAGCAACACAACAAACACGCAACGTTCTTCAGTTTGATGCTGGTCACAACCACGCTCGGAATGAAGCGGGTGGAGAATGAGTCACGAAGCGGCAAGGTCGTGACCACATCCACCACCCTGGTATCGGCACGAGCCTTAAAACGGGCCCGGCAAGCCATGCGCTGTTTACCGTTTCGCCGCGCCTTCTACAACGAACTTGAACACGAAGCCTTAAGCAGCACGCAGCTGAGCAGCCGAAACAACTGGAGGACCATCAGCCGCAAGCCTCTCTCTCCCTCGAGCACAGAGGACGACCTGATCTGGTTGATCCAAGTAGGCGTGCTGCGTCGGGAAGTGGATGGCCAGGGGCTAACCGAACGGGTGCGGCTCACTCCAATGGGGCGAGACCTCCTCAATGATTGGAATGGCGAAATTCCAACGGCAGATCCCCTTCAAGTGATGCATCACTGGCTACGCCGCTATCGGCCGCGCCTGTGAACACTCCCCCTGCTCTCATGGTGCTGGGCACCTCCAGCGGTGCCGGAAAATCATTAATGACGGCTGCCCTCTGCAGGGTTTTACGCCGTAGAGGAGAAACACCTCTGCCGTTCAAAGGGCAGAACATGAGCAACAACGCCTGGGTGGATCCAACCGGCGGTGAGATGGCCTACTCCCAAGCACTTCAGGCTTGGGCAGCGGGATTGGAGCCCGTCTGCGCAATGAACCCCGTGTTGCTCAAGCCTCAGGGAGACTCCACCAGTGAGCTCATTCACCTCGGCCGCAGCGTGGGATCGGCTCGCGCTGAGCACTATTACCGCGACTGGTTCAAACCGGGCTGGAAGGCAATTCGTGAGGGCCTAGATGTGTTGCAGAGCAGCCATCCAGGCGGACGCCTTGTGCTCGAGGGAGCTGGAAGCCCCGTGGAGGTGAATCTTCAACGGCGAGATCTCACCAACCTGCGCCTTGCTCAATTTCTACGAGCTCATTGCGTTCTTGTCGCAGACATTGAAAGGGGAGGCGTGTTCGCGCAAATCGTGGGCACCCTGAATCTGCTCCGCCCGGTAGAACGCCCTCTCATCAGAGGGCTTTTGATCAATCGTTTTCGCGGCCGGCGTGAACTGTTTGACGAGGGTCAACGCTGGCTTGAGGCCCATACAGGTGTCCCGGTGTTAGGCGTGATGCCATGGCTGGATGAGCTATTCCCACCGGAGGATTCACTCGACCTCCTCGAGCGACGCGGGCGCAAACGCAGCGCCGAACTCGAGATCGCCGTGCTCAAGCTGCCCTCCCTCAGCAACTTTTCTGATCTCGATCCACTGGAAGCTGAGCCCACGGTTCAGTTGCGCTGGGTTGCCCCAGGCGAGGAACTTGGCTTGCCAGATGCCGTTGTGATCCCAGGCAGCAAACAAACGCTCCGTGACCTTGCCGCCATTCACAGCAGTGGCCTGGGCACAGCGCTTCAGGCCTACAGCGCCGGCGGTGGCCACGTGTTTGGCATCTGCGGCGGCATGCAGATGCTGGGCGAGGAGCTTTGCGATCCCGAGGGTTTGGAAGGCGGTGCCCCATCGGTCAACAACAGGCATGCAGGCCTAGGCCTCCTGCCGCTTCAGACCGTGTTTTCCGCGGACAAGGCGCTACGGCAGCGCAGCAGTATGGCCCGATGGCCAGCTGGAAGCAGCGCTCTCAAACTCGAAGGCTTTGAGCTTCACCATGGCCGCACCTCCACCACAGCATCTGAAATCTGCCAACCGTTGTGCCTTGATGCAGAGCTTGGCTGGGTAACTCCCATCAACGAGCAAGGAGGTTTTGTGGCAGGCACTTATCTGCATGGGGTGTTTGAAAGTGGCCCTTGGCGGCGACGCTGGCTGAATCAACTGCGAACACGCAAGGGATTGCCGCCGCTCAGTGAACAACAACCGCACCACAGCCGGCAGCGTGAAGCTTTGCTTGATCGCCTCGCTGATGCCTTCGAGCAACACATCAACATCGAGCCCCTACTCAGCAGCAGCAAAAAAGGCTGAAACCTTGCTATCTCAAAGGCTCGTTAAGGTGATTTGAACAATCAAGCAGCTTGCTCTGCATCCGCCACGGGGTGCCGTTTTGCCTGTAACCCAACGATGCAGCGATGGAGAACAAACAGTCCGCCATCACGATCCAATGGCCGAACGGAAACCAAAGCCATTGTTCCAAAGGCGATGACTGGCTCGGAGCTGCTCAAGCGGCAGGAGTCCACATTCCAACCGGTTGCTTAGGGGGAAGTTGTGGCGCCTGCGAAATCGACGTGAATGGTCAAACGGTGCGGGCCTGTATCAGCACGGTTCCTTCCTCAACCTCTGGATCCCTCTCCGTGGAATTCGCCTCAGACCCCTATTGGTAACCAAATAAATGGGCGTCATCGCGGGGTTGGTCGCAGCGCTGGCTTGGACTCTGGCCAGCAGCCTCTGGCGGGGTCTCTCCACCTCACTCACGGCACTCGAACTGAACGGGCTCAAGAATGCGATCGCCTGTGCCTTATTGCTTCCGGTGCTCTTGTTTCTGCCATGGAAACTTGAGAGCCAAGCACTGCTCTGGCTATTGATCAGCGGTGGGCTCGGGATCTCCTTAGGAGACAGCTTCTATCTGGCAGCCCTGCGTCGTCTTGGCACAAGACGCACCCTCACGCTTGAGTCGCTTGCACCCTTGATCGCAGCCCTCGGAGGCCTCGTGGTGATGGGCGAAAGAATTGAAGGACAAGCTTGGCTAGGCGCCGCGATGGTGTCCGTCTCGGTTTTGCTTGTGGCGCGTCAAAGTCCCCCCGACGGCACGCGCGAGCGGGATCGCAATCGCAACGTGCAATGGCAAGGGATTGTGTTTGCCCTACTCGCCGTGTTGTGTGGCGTCAGCGGAGCAGCCGTATCCCGCAGCGTTTTAATCAGCACGGATTTAACGGCGTGGCAAAGCGCAGCCACGCGCCTGTTGGGAGGGCTGCTGCTGTTGCTGCCATGGCTTCGGGTCCGCACTCTGTTCCCCACGCCCCGTCCAAACCAGAGGCGCTGGCCAAGAGTGCTGATAGCAACCCTGCTTGGCACCAATGTGGGGATTGTGTTGCAGCAAGTGGTGTTGAAGCAGTTACCACTTGGCATCGGCATCACGGTGCTGAGCACAGCCCCCGTGATGGCGTTGTTGGTGGCAGCACCGGAAGGCGACCATCCACGTGCTGCTGGAGTGTGTGCATCACTCCTGGCCGTGAGCGGCATTGCCTTAGCCGTTCTTGCCTAACTCGCGGGACAGGCCAACGCCCTTCTACGGTTCAGCCACTCAAGAAGCATTCATGAAAGCGCGCCGCTTGGTTCCACTGATCGGCTCCGTTCTTGCCCTTTTGGCCATGGTGGCTTGGATCGGCGAGATCGATCTGGGCCTCGATGAATCGCTTCAGCCCCCACCCAAAGAGCAGTCATGAGATCTCAAGCAACCTATTTCGGGGCCAATGGCTGGCTTTTGGAAATCGCTGAGTGCCGTGTGCTGGTCGACCCCTGGCTCAGTGGCCCCTTGGTGTTCCCACCTGGCGCCTGGATGTTGCGCGGCGAACTCCCTCACCCTTGGCCTGTTCCCGAGAATCTTGACCTTCTGCTACTAACCCAAGGATTAGCGGATCATTGCCACCTACCCAGCTTGAAACTGCTGCCGCGCAACCTTCAAGTGGTGGGCTCAACAGCCGCCGCGAAAGTCGTGAAGCGCTTGGGTTTTGAACACATTGAAACCCTCAAGCCGGGTGAGACCTGCACCATCAAGGGTCTCAACATCGCAGCCACAGCAGGAGCAGCAGTTCCCAACGTGGAAAACGGCTATCTCCTTGATTGGACCGGTGGGTCGCTGTATCTCGAGCCCCATGGAGTTCTTGACCCAAAGCTGGCCTCACGTCCTGTCGACACTGTGATTACGCCGGTGATCGACCTCGGATTACCAGTGGCCGGAGATTTTATTACTGGTGCCAGCGTGCTTCCAAACTTGATTGAACGCTTCACTCCCCGCACGGTGCTCGCCAGTACAACCGGCGGAGACGTGACCTTCACCGGATTAATCAGTGCCCTCCTGAGTGGGGCAAAGATCAAAGAGCAGCCTGATCCTCGCGTTGTGATCCCAGTACCTGGCAAGGCTTTCAAGCTGGAAACTGAGGCTGAAAGCCAAGACAGAATCAACACCGCTAAACCGTAGATATTCCTGGACGAGCCGTGATGTCCCTTGAACAGACCTTGACTCAACTCGAGATCCAAACCAAAGGGAAAGGGTTCACCCGGCTGAATGAGCGCATTGAAACCTGGCTCGGAAGCAAGGACATCGAACAAGGGGTGTTGCACCTCACCTGTCTCCACACCAGCTGCAGCATCACGATCAACGAAAACGCAGATCCACGCGTCCTCAGTGACTTAGCCGCCTGGATGGAAGTTGTTGTGCCACAGGATGGGAAAGGACCAGTGGATGCCCAAGGCCAACGTCGTCGTTACCTCCATGACGATGAAGGAGATGACGACATGCCTGCGCACATCAGAACGGCACTCACCAGTCAGACCATGACGCTCAGCGTTCAAAACGGTCGCTTGCTATTGGGCACCTGGCAAGCGGTGTATCTCTGGGAGCATCGCCAGCTCGGAAGCACAAGGCGCATCGCTTGCCACTTAATCGGAGAGCAACAGAACAACCTCCAACAGACAACCTCAACGCTTGAAACCACAACAACCAAGACAGCCAGCAACCAAACCCTGCTCAATCTGCGCAATGCAACGCGACTAAATCAACAAATTCAGGACAGGATTCATCCAGAAGCCTGGGCTGAGGATGGTGGGAATGCAACCGATGTGGACCTATTGATCGACAGATTGCATGACATCAGCGACCCATAACTCCTGGAAAAGGCATGCAATGCAAAAAGCCAACAGCAGGCTCACAGCGTGATGCCAATCCACGCCAAAATATTTAAAACTTTGGCACTCAATGGAACCGATCACTTGGCTGATCATCACCTGGGCCACCTATGGAGCCCATCGCACCACCGCGGCACTGGAAAAAGTTCCACAAACGTCCAGAGATCAGTGCGAAGCCAACGCAACATTGATCAAGGCGTGGCAACCCAAAGCCACCACGATTTGCATTGAAGGATTGAGCTCACCCTAATCAGCTTGGATGCGCACTATTAACGACGGGCAATTCCTCGTCCACCACCGATCAAACCAAGATCAATTAACAAACCAATACCTATAATTAGAAGCCCACTAAACGAACTGATTCCTCCATAGGAAGCATTGGCCCAGCAGTATCCCAGGGTAGTGGTGGGCAACATCACCAAACCAATCAAAGGTGCAACAAAAGCTGGGAGGGGTAATCCACTGAAGGGTCCCAGCACAAAGGGCGCGTTCACAAACCAGAGCAGAATCAAAATCAACCTGGGAACGAATAGGCCCAGAGCAGCCAGAAGGCACATCAGCGTGAGGGAGTTTGAACACTTTTTAGCAACGTAAGTTCAAAGTTGCCCGGTCGTCCAAAATAGAGATTCGGGGCCGCTGATTTAATGCTTAAAGAACAAGGGAAGGGATCGAGAACGCCTTCCAAAGCAAGAGTCTTAATCGCCGGCCTGATCGGCAACGTGATGGAGTGGTACGACTTTGCGCTCTATGGCTACTTCGCCACGGTGATTGGCCAACAATTCTTTCCATCAACCAACCCAACGGCGTCACTGATTGGTGCCTTTGGAGCCTTTGCTGCAGGATTCATCGTCCGACCACTGGGAGGAATTGTGTATGGCCGCATCGGCGATTTGGTTGGACGCCGCCGCGCCCTAACCCTTTCGGTGATCGCAATGGCGGTCCCAACCGTGGCGATGGCGTTTTTACCCACCCATGCCCAGATCGGAATTGCGGCGCCGATTGCCGTGGTGCTTTTACGCCTTCTGCAAGGAATTTCAGCAGGCGGCGAGTACACAACCTCAATCATTTTTCTTGCCGAAGCCGCTCCGGAACGACAACGGGGCTTTTTCAGCATTTGGGGGCTATGGGGGTCTGTGTTGGGGATGCTGATGGGTTCTGCCTTTGGTGATCTACTCACAAGAACCCTCACACAAACGCAACTGGATTCCTGGGGGTGGAGGGTGGCCTTTGCTCTGGGCTCCTTGGTCGCCCTCACGGGAGTGATTATTCGCACGGGCATCGGGGAAGACGAAGCACCGGTGTCAACAAAGACCCCGCTGACTTCAACCTTGGGCGTCCACCGACCAGCCTTTCTCAGAGTTTTGGCGCTGAACATTGCCAGCAGCGTTGGGTTTTATGCGGTCTACGTCTACTTAGTGACCTACGTGGAGGTTGTAGATGGACTATCAGACAGCGTTGCCCTAAGCCTGAATACGGATGTGATGGCTGTGTTGCTGCTGCTTTACCCAATCACAGCCTGGCTCTCAGACCGGATCGGCAGACGACCGATGTTGATGGGTGGTGCAGCCTTGCTCTGTATTGGAGCGATTCCGTTTCTACAGCTGATTCACAGCCAAGACCCAGCCATGATCGTTCGCGGAGAACTGGGATTCACGCTGGCGATTGCGCTGGTTGATGGTGGCAAAGGCCCCGCCAATGTGGAACTCATGCCAGCAGAGGTGCGCTGTACAGGCACAGCCTTGGCGTACAACCTGGCCGAAGGCTGGTTTGGTGGAACAACGCCGTTAATTGCTGCTGTGCTGATTGCTCGAGCCAGCGGAAATCCCATCTATTTAGGAATTTGGGTGAGCCTCAGTGGCCTATGCACCTTTGTGACGGCGGCTTTCTTCACAAGAGAGACAGCGTTCAAGCCCTTACTGAAACAAGCTCAGGCATAACAGTCATGAGCGGAAACAATACTGAGACGAAACAGTGCTGAGCGGGATTGAGCAACACAACAGAGCAATCAGGCAGCCATAAGTTGTTCGTCTTCGACGTCGTCTTAATCGAGAAAAGTCTGGCCTGCCTCAATGTCATAGAGCTTGTAAAGAGCCATGGCGGCCTCAGACCAAGATTCGCTTTCGACAGATTCCAGAAGCTGCTGGAATACCAGAACATTCACCACTTCGAGATCAATCGAATCCATCGGGACCGCGCATTTGCCGGAAAGGTAACGCTGACAAAGCAATCAAAATAAAGGCAATCCCAAAGAAAAGCTGTGGATCAGCAAGAGCGGCTAGTCAAGTGCGCACGTGAAGATCGACAGGAACGAGGCATGAACTGAAGGGAAAAGGACACAAAACCAGTGCCACGACGCTCCAAACCCAGTAATTCAGCCAACACCAAGAAGAAAATATTCACAATCAAAGTGAATAGCAGTTGGAAATCACAGAGGAAAAGAAGTTAACGCCCACAAAAGGCTGTAACAACACATTCCACATCGAAATAAGAATTCGCACTAGCAATTGAACAATGCAACAGTAAGAATCAATCAAATTCAATCAGCGTTACGTGCAGCGACTACGCAAAATCATTGGGGTCAGCGTTGTAGTTGCTCTGGCCATAGTTGTTCTCCATCTCGCCCACACCCATGCGCTCGAGCCCCTGCGCGCTCAGGTTGAGGGTATGGGTATCTGGGCACCGCTTGGGATCGTGGTGCTGAGGGGCATCAGTATTTTGCTTCCAGCCTTACCAAGCACTGCATATTCGCTGCTGGCCGGGGCACTCCTGGGGTTTGAGACTGGTCTAATCACGATCTTCATCACCGATCTGGTGTTTTGCCAAGTCGCATTTCTTGTGGCGAAACGCTACGGGCAAAAACCAGTACAGGCACTCGTAGGAGTGGAAGCAAGCAAACGCATTGAAAGCTTTAATCAATCCCAAATAGAAGGAAATCCCTTTTTCCTAACCGGTTTATTGATGACAGGTCTGTTTGATTTTGTGAGCTATGCAGCTGGCCTTGGAGGCACAAAATGGAAAACATTTACGCCAGCACTGATCATCAGCGTGGCGCTCAGTGATCCCCCAATCGTTGCATTAGGAGCCGGGGTTTTTAGCGGTGGAAAATTAATGCTTGGCGTCGCACTATTAGGCGTGTTCGCACTCGCAATCATTTCTGGAGCCGTAAAAAAATATCAAAAGAAAAGCTCATAGCAAGAATGGAACTAAGAACAATAACTATATCTACAAATCACAACAATAAACAAAGGAATATTCCAGAAGAGCTCACAGCTGTGCATAGACAACTAATAAGATGCACTTCTGGACAATTTCTCTTTACAACTAAGGCCAAAGTTTGAAAACTAAAGCAGGCCGGCAGCGCCAACACCGAGAATGACACCAAAACCAATCACATGACCGAGACTGGTTGTCGCCACTAAAGCCTCTAAACCTAATCCACCAAAGTATTTGGGATTAGGAAGCTGGGTGCCTTCCCCTGCCTGGAAAATTTTTGAACCGAGAAAAATCGCAAAAATATTGCACAACACCATAAGGAGACCAACCTTTGGAGACCAACTGAAGGTCTCAGGAGATGCGACGGCCAAAAGGGGAAAAGCCATGAATACAAGTCAATTTTGCTCATCATCATGCCAATGGCATCAGCTGGAACCATTTCTTAAAAAGGCTTCAAATGGACGATATTCAAACTGCTGAGTTACTCATCACCACTCGACATTCCACGGCGAACAAGAAACTGAGTGAGGGCCAACAGACCGAGAAGAAAAGCAGCGGCAATCAGAAGCTTCAAATCCAAAACGTTCAGAACATATACATCTTTGCAGGCAGTTGAATCAAACCACGCCATGATATGAAGAATCCTCCTAAACGATCATGCGCGTAGCACAGATGCTGATGGTCTCATCATCAGCTCTCATGCTTTCAGGATGCATGCAGCAACCGAACACAACAAAGATCTCGTCACAAGGAGAGAGGCCCATCCAAATCGAGCTCAATCAAGTGTCTCCAAAAAAGAGCGAAGGGACAGCTCAAAACGAAGGGAATGAAATGGTATTTGAGGTGGGGTATGGCAAAAATGGAGTTGGCTGCATCGGCAGCACATTTGAGGAGGGAGTTACACCACTCGGCACATTCAAAGTCAATGCAATTATGAGCAAAGACAGATTCGAAATGGACGAAACACTAATCAAACAATCAGGTAAGACGAATGAATATCTATCAGAAAATTTATTCAATAACATGAACTCCATCGACTTCAAAGGGGATGGAGAAACAGGTGAGTATGGATCAGGATATATCAGCCTCACCCCAATACCCTCAACACCACAGCCCTTTAGCTTTAATGAATACGATGGAACTTACCGTTGGTATAGCTTCGCAATTCATGGAACGAATGATGAAACTCGCATCGGAAAACGCATCACAGGTGGCTGCATCAATATGAACAATAAAGAGATCAGCAAACTGATCAAGAGCATCAATCTTGGCGATAAAGTTATCGTTAGATCAAACCAACCCTGCAGTCCCTAGACGCAACAGGGCAACAATCAAAATACCAATACCAAGTGATATACCTAATAACATGTGAGCATCCTCAAATGCAGAGATGCAAAAGGATGCACAGCACCTATAACTAGTTTTTAGGGAACCACCCATGACCATTCGTATTGGTATCAATGGGTTTGGACGCATTGGTCGCCTGGCTTTTCGCAAGGCGGTATCAATGGATGACGTTGAAGTCGTAGCAGTGAATGATTTAATCGATGTGGATTACCTCGCCTACCTACTTAGATATGATTCAACTCACCGACAATTTCAAGGTGATGTAAGAGTAGAAAATAATAATTTAATCGTGAACGGTAAATCAATTCGTATCACTGCTGAAAGAGATCCAAAGGATTTGAGGTGGGGGGATATCGGTGCCGACTACATTCTTGAAAGCACAGGCTTTTTTCTTACGGACGAAAAGGCAAGAGCACATATCAATGCGGGAGCAAAGCGAGTCGTAATGAGCGCACCATCAAAAGATGAAACGCCAATGTTTGTAATGGGTGTGAACCACAAAGAGTATCAAGGTCAGGAGATCGTATCGAATGCAAGCTGCACTACAAATTGCTTAGCGCCCTTAGCAAAAGTTGTCCACGATAATTTTGGAATCGTAAGCGGATTAATGACAACAGTGCATGCAACAACAGCAACACAAAAACCAGTTGATAGTCCCTCACACAAAGATTGGCGAGGAGGACGTGGAGCTGGGCAAAGCATTATTCCAAGTTCAACAGGAGCTGCAAAAGCTGTTGGAAGGGTAATTCCAGAATTGAATGGAAAACTCACAGGGATGGCATTCAGGGTGCCAACTCCTGACGTATCAGTCGTTGATCTCACAGTCAATCTGGAAAAGTCAACCAGCTATGAAGAGGTTAAAGCTGCTATGAAAGCAGCTGCAGAAGGAGAATTGAAAGGAATTCTCGGTTACACCAATGACCAAGTGGTATCGAATGACCTGCTCGGTGAGAGTGCAACATCAGTTTTTGATGCAGGTGCTGGAATGGCACTGAATGATCGATTCATGAAACTCGTTGCCTGGTACGACAACGAATGGGCCTACAGCTGCAAGTGTATTGATCTCATCAAACACATGGATACCTCAACATTTACGAAATAGCTTGTACTAGCCAAAAGAGAATTATTCCGGTCGATTAGAGCATCGCTTCATATCAGACTGGAACAACTAAATGAATTAGAATCACCCAAACCGAGCGATCCTTCAACACAATCTTACTCAAATCATTCACAATTACAGAGAGACAGAAGAGAATCCCATTTCTTGGTTCAAGTTAGAGTATAAATAATAGCGATGTACATATACCGCCCGGGCTCAAGATGGATTGAAAAGATAGAGGCACTCTATGAGCATGATTCACCAAAAAACATGCAAAACTACCCACAGAGCAGCATGCTGATCGAGAACACACCATGACAAATGTGCCTGATTTCAATTCGTCAACTGAAAAACGAGCTCGATTTGGCAAAGTCTTTTCGACAAGAGTAGAGAAACTGCTTGAAGCTTTGCAAGCAATGGCAAAAACAGCAAATTTAGAGATTTATGAATTTGATGATGAATTAGTTAAAAAGTTGTTCATTGAACTAGCAAAACAATTTAGAGCTACGGCACATCGATTCGGGATTGAGTTTGAAATTAGTATCGATAGGGAACCGATTGAATAAACCCAAACCAAACAACAAGAAGATAAATAATATTGCGATCAACTAATTGTATTCACCGGGTGTTTCTTGCTTAGAAACGGTCACGCGTCCCACCTTTTTACCCGATTGACGCAGCAACTCATCTCCTGAAAACTCATAACCAAGCTTGTCAGCGATTTTGGCTACATCATCCGCAGTTGATGCAGAAAGAACTGTGGATTTCAGAGCCTCGTCATCCTGCATCTTGATGAGAAAAGCCTTGAGTTGATCAAGAGCCATGGGGAAAAACTAAGCAGCGCAAAAAAAGGGATGGGTCATGGGGCTTAGGCCGTATGGAAACCAGTAAGTCATAGGGGAACTAACTGTAAAAGCATTGCTAGCAAGAGGGCTGAAGGCGCATAAGACCAACATCGACCATTAGCGACAATACTAAAGAGAAAATTAAGCCCAGTGGACTTTCGTAAAGCAGTGGTCTCAGCAAAGCAATCCTATCTTACTTTCAACACATTCAAGGTCGCGTACAAAATGCATTCTCTCGAAACAGCACCATCCTGCTTCATGCACTGGTGCGTGCAAAAGGTTACATCAAGCCTCTATTCAGTCTCTGCAACGACCAATGGGGTGAATTACGACCATGTTGGAAACTTCAGATCTGTAAGCGAAGCCCATGTTGCAGGTCGGCGATATGCAGCCACCCAGTCTCATCATCAGCAAAGATGTGCTTAGCTGAGTAGAACAATTTTAAGCTATAAACAGAAAGATACCAATAATACAATCTTGCATGCATATAACAATTCAGAAGGAATAGGCTTTAAAATACAATCAATAACTCCCAGATCTTTCATTCAATACAAGCTGGGAACCATCACCTTATTATTTGTTTTTGGACTCAAGCTTGTGTTGCCTGCGCTTCAGGGCATTGCGTATCTGAGGCAAAACAATAAAGTCCATGACCACAAAGCCAACAACACAAGGGAGGAAGCCCTTCCCTATAAATTTACAAATAAGCCTGCTTCTGTCTAGTTGACAAATAGTCAGCTCCGCAAACCAATAAATAGCAATTTTAATTAAAAAGCTCTTAAAGGACAAAAACAACGCAGCACGCTGAGAAGCCATCACGGAATCAAAGTTTTAATAACACTAACTCGGCAAGTGAGTAGGCAAGCTAAAGACTAGGGATTTAAATTACAAAAAGGATAGATCAAGACTGACAAGCAAATTCTAGATCAATCAACTGCGTTAGTTTAAAGCCAATAAACTCAGGCCAATGGTTAAAAACCCTTATACAGGAGGAAGTCCATGAAGCTAATCAACAAACAATGCAAGGTGCCGATTGTCAACTTCCATCATTTCAACCTCATCCTGGTGGAACCAACATCCATACATCAGATTAATAATCCGACCCACTTCTAGATCACGGTCAGCAACCTCCTGCCACAAACGACGAGACAACTCCCGATCATCAAGCTTGAACTGTGCCTGAACCAGGCTTCTTGTGATTGAAAAATACGTCTGACGATCATTGCGAGAACGACATTCAGAGGCAGCTCCAACGGACATCAGCGAAGGCTGAGTCTGAGAAGCGGTCATCGCAGCTTTGTTCATGAAGATTCTCCAAGTTTCGGAAACGTGAGCAGGTCGGCATCTCAATAGAAACGACAGCCAAGCTCACTCATTGATGCCAGTTACATCCCTGTTTCAGGGACCTGAAGGATGCTGAAAAGGGTCTGTATTCAAGAGCAAGACGGACCGTGGCTCTAGGCATGGAGTGATGTCCTCCTGAAGGCAACACAAGCCGTACTCAAGAACCACGCACGTCTTGTTGAGACGTCTAGAGCAGGCTCCTGAGATCAGCTTGCTACTGCTGAAAACTCAGGTGGAGTGTCGTCTGTCAAAGCGCCTCCGATCTCAATGTTTACAGTTTGTGCCAGCCGACAGCGACTGGCATCGGTGTTAAGGCGCATTGCCAAATCAACAAAAGCATCCAAAGCTGTAAGGATGTGATGACAAGGCTCTTAAGCCAACGGTTCATCAACCATCAGCGATAGCCACACAAGATCAATGAGCGACTACGAACAGCTGTTAGAGGGATTGAAAAAAGTACTAAGTATTGCCAAAGCCAACGGGAACAAACTTTTCATCGACAACATCGAACGAGACATCAAAGCCCTAGAAGCAGGTGAAGAGTCCCCAATCATTAAAGAATATCTAACACCAGAGGAGAGAATGGCAAATCATTCCGCAAATGAAGATTAACTTATCGTGTGACTATATTTTGGTTGTCAAGAAAATGAGGATGCTTACACCCTAAAATGATGTAACAAAAATTTCAAAAGTAGCAAGGATCATTATTGCTTTGGCTTTTTACTGATATCACCAAAGTCATCATCATTAGGCTGCAAAAACTGCCAGACAACAGGAACAGTAAAAACAATCACAAGGCCAATGGTTGCAAGAATGGCGACTGTGTAATTTCCCATAATTTGAATCTCCAAGGATCCGAGCATAAAGCTTTCTAGCCGCAATCACAACGCGCTACGCCAGGTGCCAAATCTCCTCACCCATCTTAAGAACCAATCGCTTATCGGCAGGACGCGACCAAGCAATCCCAATCATCACACCAGAAATCAAGGTCGATCAGGCTGCGATTGAAGAGGAGGCGCCTGGCGATTGCGAGGGTCTTGGTCATTCCTCCATGGAGTGAACATCACAAAATTTCCGAGCACGAGTCCAGCCGTAATGATCAAGGCAGCAACCTGTTCAACTTTCTCAATCCGCATGCCACGACCTTGAGGCTCTAGCTGTCATAAACAAACTCCAACGCGCCGTTGGGCTGAATCTCATGCATCGCTGGGAGTCACGGATGGAGCTTCACTGAAATCCACCACAAGGTCACCATCACCATCCCGTTCAATGACGAAGCGAAACCCATTCACCAAGCCAGACCATTCACCCTCCTCAGGTTCTGCACTCTCACCGATCTGCTCCACAACCTTGGTTTCAAACAATGTGAAAAACACATGGGCTGCAACCTGAGCAGCTTGAACAGCATCCATCTCGTCAAGATCATGGGCCGCAACGGAGCAACCCTCAAGCAGCTCTGGATCAATCACGATCCCCTCTCCCAAATCAGAGATCAACGCTTTAAGAGCATCGTCCTGCATCGCTGCCATCACAAAGTGCTCCATCAAACTCGTCAGAAGGACGTTGGTCAAGGGATACGGCTCTCAAGCCGCTTGCAACAAAACGGGATTGCAGGGCCGCAACGCCCCACATTGGCCCTCTAGCATCAGGTTGACTACTGATGGAGAGAGAGTGCGTTTCGTCTACTTCAGTTTGCTGTTTGCGACCGCATACTGGTTTTTAGTTTCTCTCGTGCGATTGATTATTGCCAAGCGAAACGTCAACGTCATCGTTGAGTCTCCTGAAAGAAATGCAAACGTGAATGCACTTGAGCGAGCATGGACAGCAGAAAACCCCAAAGTTGAAGAAGAAGATTAAAAGTAGATCAAATAATGAGGGTTGCGCAAGCGTCTAGGCCATAATATTTACGCTAATACTTAACGCTCAATTAAGAGTTACTATAAAAATATATCACATGGCAATACTGTTCTCATGCTAAATCTGAATCATTGCTGCGGTTATTTCGAAGATTTACTCTGAAAACGACAAGAAAATACCAAGCAATAAACATATGCTATTAAAGAAGCATAGAATTCAAATTATAGGATGCCGCTCACCACAATTAATATTACTGAAGGGATGACTGAAGAAGCCATCGATCAGCTCCAAAGCACGATTCACTCATGCTTTGTGAAAGCATGGGGAATCCCCGTGAATGGCGGGTTTTACATTATTAACGAACGACCATCATCACGAATGCGCATCAGTCGCACGATGTGGGAGATCAATCGATCAGACCAGCCACCCCTGCTTCTTCAGATCACGTCTTCACCCAGAAGCAAAGAATTAAAGCTTGAGCTATTCAGAGTCCTTGCTGAAGAGCTTGAGAAACAAGGCATTCGCAAAGAAGACCTCTTCATCAGTATCAGTCCCACACAATGTGAAGACTGGTCTTTTGGCAATGGGGTAGCACAGTTGCTGCAAGATGAAGCAAACTCAAGCCACTGAGGCTATCAACGGGATATATCTCTGTGGCAGATGAAAACAACCTGACCCGCTGAGGCAAACGACTCCGGTCCCGCTGGTGATCTGTGAAACTACACATTGCTTGAATGATTGATTTGGCCATGCAGGAATGGACGGATGAGTTCATCACCAATGCTCAGCATGAGCTCGTTGGCATGGTTAAAGACTGGAAATACGACTATGGCGCTGATGACAAGGCCTGCTCAGCAATGCTTTTGTGGATGGTTTTGAAGCTCAATCCACAGGCTGAAATTGATTCAACGATGCTTCAACGCTTTGATCAATTTCCCTGCTGATCAATTCGTACATCCACCAATCATCGGTGGCAACGTATTTGCATTCCAGCACCCATCCGAATATCGCAAATACTCTAATCAGGGCATGGAAGTATTCCTGAATTCAGTTTCACGATTTAAGATTCTCTAATCGGTATTAAAGACACTTCTCATACATACTAACGATTAGGCGATGCATGAGCATGATCAATCGATCTTTAAACTATTAACGATTTTCGCATCAGTTAGGACGCGAAGAAAGCGACCCCTGAAGAGGTTTAGCTCTCCTCCACTGAACCCCCTGTTAACGCATGTAGCGCTGAATAATCACCTGCATCAAGAGGGGTTCCTTCAGCACGTACAAGAAGTTCAACCAACCCCGCGAGCGCCGCAGCATTCACCCCAGATAGGGCCGCCTCACGCACAAACAGCTGCAAGTCTTTGCGCAGCAGCGCCGTACTGAAGTTGGGATTGCTGAAGTCGTGAGAGAGCATCCGATCGAGCTTCTTGTCGACGGTGGGCGCGTACAGAGCTGATGGGCGAAGCACCTCCATAAAACGCTCAACCTCCAAACCTGAGGCCTGAACCAATCGCAACGCCAGGGAATAACCATGGGTAAGGCTGGCAATGAGCTGGTTAAGAGCGAGCTTGCTGGCGGCTGCACTACCGATAGGCCCCATCCACTTCGGATCAACAGACAGCAGGCGGAGCAGAGGCAATTGCTGTTCGAACACGGCAGCATCCCCTCCTGTCATCACCAACAATGTGCCTTTTCGCGCCTCTGGTTTGCTGCCCAAGACTGGGGCTTCCAGGTATGCACCCTGCTGCGCTTGCACCTGCAATTCAAGTTGCCGCGATTCGCTGATTCCCATCGTGCCCATCGGCAGGCAGCAGACGGTATCGAGATCACCCAGCTCAGCAATCACCTCGGCACTCACGGGCCCGTCGCGCAGCACAGTGATCACGGCATGACAGCCCTTCGCCGCCCCAGCGAGGTTTTCAATCAGCACGGCCCCCTGCTCCACGAGCGGCTGGCATTTCGCTGCAGTGCGGTTCCAAACCTTCAACGTCACCCCCTGCTCGAGCAGGCGGCGGCCGATCGCCTCACCGAGCAAACCGGTGCCAAGCAACGCAATGGTGAGCATCGAATCGAAAACCATCGAACTCGCTGATCATCCCCCAGCTGGTGCTGCTGGCTGAGCAGAGGCCTTGAACCTGATCACACATCCCTGCGAAGAGTATTTGTCACTTGGCGGAAAAGCTGGGGTTCACTCCCTTGGGTGAGAAGTGTGCGGATCTAAGCCCATCAATGCTTACTGATAAATCAGGCCACGACCAAACAATGTCAAGACTGGACTTCCAAACCAGGCATCATCTCGGTGGCTTATTTGCTGCATCGCTATGCCATAGGAATCAAACAACGTCTTGCCCTCCTAGCGGCATGAATCAAACAACTGCTGCACAGCTGATCGGTCCTATTCAGTGATCGTGAGTAGCAATGAAAGCCATAACACCAACTGGTCTGCGATGACAGAGATGGATACAGGTGGCACTGTGGCTACAGATTTTGATGTGGTCATGGCTTTAATTCCTCGCTGGCAGTACATGTCTGAAAAGAGCAAGGCCATCGTCAAAAACGTTGCTGGCTCGGCAGTCGTGCTCTTGATCGGCTTGATGCTCCTGCGAGCCTTTTTCGGGTGGATCGTTCTTGCAGTGATCATCTGGGCAGGCTGGAAGGTCATCAACCGCAAGTAACCGGGTTGGACAACCCCAATGAAGACGGCCCGAGCCAGACTGACGAGATGAAACGTCTATTGCGACTCATCAAACGACTGAAAGGCAAAACACAGAAAACGCCGCTCCATACTCCGGAGGAGTTGGAGTGCTTCAAACGGGACGCCATTGAAAACCGTAGGAAGCACTACTGATGCAGGGCGCATTTGAATTAGGGCTACTTGCCATTCTTTTTCTCGGTCTTCAAGTTTGGTGGCTCAGCAAAGTCTTTCTGAATCGTCCACGGCAGCCAAAACCAATGGGGGCATCAAAGCCAATGCGAGCCAATTCCCTCCAAAACGAACGCAATGCTCTGGAGAAGATCTTTGGAAAATCCTGATAGACACCACTGAACCCACTGAATCCTCACTAGACCCTCCGATCAATCAGCTCTCATTTCCCTAGAAATAGAGAAGGCTTGATCGGCACAAACGAAGCGCCTCGCGTGCCGAAGCCAGCGATTCCTCGTTTGGCGAGGTCAAACCGTTTGGGACGACAAGTGCGTCGTTGCGATCCAGGCGAACCCGCGCAGAGAACCAGGATCCACCACCAACAACAGATGCACGGCAAACATGATTTTGTTCGCTATCCACCTTCCGCTCAATCAACCAACCATCAATGCGATCAATCGTCTGGAAATTCTGAGCCAATGCTGATGTTCCGATCAGCACAAGAAGCAGGAAGATACTTTTCATCAGTCGAGCCTGTCAGCTTCAGCCAATTGTGATGGTGCACTCGTTGCCCAGAAAGTGATTTAGGCAAGATGACCAGGCGGCTGAGTGTAAGGGAGCAATAACCTTAGCTGACACCACTATGTAAGCGATCTCATTTTATCTAATTTCTGCTCAACTGCGCCCATAGGTGCAGACCATTAATTGGTAATTTAGTTATTGAGATTATTTTTAATTGATCTGGCTCCAATCCTTAAACGGCGACGAGCATCGGCCTGCGTCCGTCGAATTGCAGATCGCACCGGCAGAACCCCAGCAAAACAACCACCACAGCTATGGGCAACATCAGAGCAATGCAAATCCATAACTGAACAAAGCATGATCTTTTCAAGCGTAGGGTCCATAATCTGCCCTGGAATAATCGGCAAGCTGAAGTTAAAATTTACCACAAAGCTTATTCAATCTATTTATTATTCTGATTGCCTAATTATGGCATCGGCTACTCATTTCGGGGGGTTAGCTCTCTTGTATTTCTCAACTTCTAAGCCAATGCAGTTCTCAGCTGACATATCTCGGTAAGTATTCTGAGCAAATGAAGCATTACATTCCTGCTGAATACTACTAAGCACTTCAGGCGGGACTACATTGCCTGCGAGTACAGTGCTGGCATTCATTAGGCTGCCAATCAATAGCAATGCGATGGATTCAATCATCTTGTGTCTTTTGCTTCGAATGCTAATTAGGAGCATCATCACAGTCAAACCATTGCAACGGATACGTATCAAATGCTACTTATTAAGGACTAATCGTATTAAGTTCGGGAGAGAATTAACTCTCTGTCTTGCATAGATTGATGCGGCTATAAAGCGATTATCACAGACCACTCGCTTCATACGCAGCAGGTGATGAATAGGCTGGGATCAGTT
>JAVBIX010000022.1 GCA_030756895.1 Synechococcus sp. SP2 MAG | reverse complement strand
TAGGCGTGGGCTCGTCCTACATCTGCCGTTGGGTGCTCAAACCACAACGTCATCGCAACTACGTTGCTGGGTGGCTCAAAGCTCTTCGCAAAACCACTGGTTGGCTGCCACGCGGTCGTGGCAAGGTGAGGCGATTCGGGATCCGCATGTTTCGTTCCACGCTCAGTCCAAGCAACCGCCATTAGCCAGGTTCAATTCGGGAAAAGAACCTGCCATTGCGTTCGAATCGTCCAGTCACCCAGCAACTCCTCACCAGCAAACTGCGGTTTCACAGCGTTGTAATAGCCCTCCAAAGACACCTGCATCGGTTGCCCGCCTAACCGAAAGGAGTAGCCCAGCCCACCGCCAACGGGAACGATCCAGCCTTTGCCCTCAGGTTGAGTCCAATCGGAGGCAATAATTGGAGAAGAGATTAAATACCAGCTGCGGTTGAGCTGATAACGCAACAGTCCTCGCACCACCAAAGTATTGACGTCATCGCGTTCAGGGTCTCCCGCAAAGGACCAGATGTTGCGCATCCGAGCACCAACAATCCACGGGCCGGAATGATAGAAAGCCAGAAAAGCTGGTCCGGCTGACACCTTTCCGCTATCGATCGTGCCATCACCGGTAGGGAAGACGATCGATGAACCGATGCCTATTGTCCACTCAGGGCCAAGATTGGGAACAAGGAAAGCTGTGGGACTGACATCTGAGAGGCCAGCCTGATTCTTTTGATCGAAACCCACGACTGCTGGAAGCCCGGCAGGAGAGACACCGAGCACAGGATCGGCTTGGGGCAAAGAAAGAAAGCGAAAGATCGTTCGCGTTAGCACTGTCCAGTCATCATTGATCCGAAACGGAACAACAGGCTGCAATTTGAAGATTTGAAGCGACTTGTCCTGACTTGCTGAGGGGTCAATCGATCGCGGAGCCCATTGCGTATTGGGCACAACATCCCATTCCGCCCAAAGGCGGGTGTATGAAGTAATCGGATTAGGCCGGGCCTTTACTGATACCGGAACAGACTCAAGACAAAGAATCCCTAAACCACAAGCAAAAAGACCGAATAGTGCATGGGGCTTGCGCCAATAAAACAAAGAGGCCAAGGAAGACATCACTTATACAAATAGATCGTGGGGAGAAAGTGCTTCTAAGAAATAGACAAAGATAAATATTTCCAACACATCGCAAATAGAAAGAAAGGGGATAGGCAAATCAGCCTAGAATGCATGATCAGCATGGCGCCTATTCGATAACGTTTGACTTGGCATTTCGAGAAATTCCTGCTTGTAATATCGCGCGAAGTGGGAACGCCCTATAAACCCAAAATAGGAAGCTACATCGGAGACACCATGAATATTATTCTCTATACAAAATTCAGTATCCATCAAGGCATGCCTAACTTGATGCAGACGAACAGATCTAACAACTTGAAGAGGAGACATTTTAAATTTTTCCTTGCAGCCATTGAATACAGACGTCCGGGACTGATGCAACAATGAACACAAATCTTGTATTTCAAAAGGCTTTGTCGGCGATGAACTCGTCAAAGCTAAAACCTGCAGTGCAGCCTCGTGACGGTCGCGCCTATCGATAGCAATACCCACCTTCCGATTATCGCCACTAACAAAACACTCAATCAGGGTTGATAATATTTCATCCTCAATAAGCTCTGGACTCAAAATGATAGAAGTGATATTTGCCCATAATCGACTCAAATATAAAATCAGACCAGAAGGAACAGGCCCACTAGACAAAATATTGAATTTATTCAGTATATCTTGAATGTTATTAGTGCCATATTCGGACAATTTGGTCTTCAGAAAAAGCTCCGGAATAACAATTGAACAAAAACGACAACCAGTACTAAGTTGCAGGTCAAGATCTTTTAGTTCCTTGTTAAAGCCAAAAATTGCAGGCCTAGCAATAGAGACCCCTTGAGCCACAACAGTGTCGCGAGAGGGGTCATCCGACAAATTGACTGAAAAATGGTAGTTTCCGGTCTTTCTATCAGCACAAAAAGCAACCTTTTTATTTAACTCAATCAGAACCAATCTAATATTGGGTAAGGGAAGAATCTGAACTACCCCTGCAATGGGACCCTTTTCAAGGGAAAGAACAGACGAACCAATAAACTGCCTATTTAATATAGCTGACATATCAACAGTGCTTTTTATCCCAAATCTCATATGAGAATGCACTAATACTATTAAATAGAGTTTACAACCCTAGCATGCAGAAAACGCATATCTTGGAGTCAATAAGCCCATTTGTTCACGATATAGACGATAGGTCCCTCGACAAAACTCAAACGGATCAAGAACAGACCAAATTGGGCTATAGATCCAACCTATTACAGGAGGAGGGAATGAACTATTCCTATACAATTTCCAAAATCAATTATCAGACAGAAGGATACTTTTTGCCTGAGTAAGCAATGCAGCGAGTTCTTCGTCAGACAAAAGCCCCTCGTCATGCAAGAGTTGTGCTAATTCATTTTTTTGTAATGATAGATATCGCATATGCTTGATCACAGTTCCTAGTATTCTTGGTGCCAAAAGGAACAGTTAGCACTGCGCCTAAGCATATCCATTGCCATTACCAGAATATCCACTCAATAACTTAATCTTGTTCAGGAGATTCGATAAGCCACTAAATAAAATATCTCGAGGGGATAAGGCATTATTTTGTTAGAAGAATTTTTTTCACCTCTCCAAGCAGAATTTCAAGATCATCATCACTCAAAAGTCCTTCTTGATGCAATAAGGTGGCCATTTCAATTTTTTTCGTCGCGATTGATAGCTCATAAGCTTTATCACAATTCCGAGAGTTCTTAGTAAAGAGCGGGATTGTTATTGCAGCGCCTAAAGCATATCCATTCCCTGATCCTGAATAGTCTTGCCTAATACCTGAATATCTACCTGCTTCATCATTTCGCTCAGATGAACCACCATATACATTGATTGCTGTAGGCGTACCATCTTGACTTACACAACTAGTACCATCGGAGAGATTAACCTCAAACCGTGGACCAACAAGATTTTGCAATGTGAAATTTGTAAGATCACTTAAAGGGAGTCGCTCTATCGGAGAAAGATTGGTTTGCGCGACTGCAGAATACGTTGATAGCATGATCGCGTTAATACCGTTAATTGCGATCCAGAAGAAGTTGAGGATTTGTTTTCTTTTGGATTTTCGGTGATACAAATCCATAGGGGCCCAGGTTTAAGGGAGGATGTAGGAATACTTAAGGTGACTTTCTTCGCTGTGTTGTCTCGTAGGAATAGTGTTCGTGGCCCTACACGAACATTCTCTATAAGTTCGCCAGGAACATTACCTTTTGCATTTGTAAATGCCTCAACACGATATTGACCCGGGCTTGATCCTGCTAAAAAAGCTGCAGTACGAACAACAACTTTTGATCCGAGACCTGGCGAAATGAGTTTGTTAGAAGGGTTGAGCCCCAATGCTGCAGCAAAGAAGAGAGGTAAAAACATCAGATTAGATTGAATGTATACAGGTTATTAAAACATCAAATTGATAATTAGCTGGTACCGAACTGACAAATGCATTTAATAAAAGCCATAAAGGAATTGGCCCATTTTTAAGATTAACTGGTGGGATTTGACCATTTACATAAAATTGAGGCCGGCCATTAGGGAAAAGAGTTGTAGACGTACTCTGAATATTAGAACCCGGTGAACTGATCTCAGAAATCAACTCCGCGGTTAAATACGCATGAGCATTACCCACAATCGTGAGTGACTGATCTAATCCAGAAAGCTTGGCTTGAGAACCGCTCACAGGTGTGTATGACATTTCTTTTATTTGGTCGTCGTTTTCGACAGAGCAAACAAAAGGCACGACCCCAGTGAATCCTGTTTCATCTGTTTCACTGAATACTTCTTTCGCATTAATCACAAACAAGCACTCAATAATTGCTATAGCAGTAAAGAGAGATTTTAAAAAAGTTTTATATTTCATGCATGGTCCTAGAGGCGAAA
>JAVBIX010000021.1 GCA_030756895.1 Synechococcus sp. SP2 MAG | reverse complement strand
TCCGTTAAGCCAGGCCCTCTGTATGAATGAATCGAAGAACGATTGGCCTTGTCGTAAGACGCTTTGAAGACCAAAGGAATACCTAAGCGTTCGCAGACCTCCTGGTAGTGCCCAGCGCAACGAAGAGCAAAAACTTTGTCCTCAATTACGTTCACTCCACCTAATAACACCATCGGCAAGGTATTGCCGATGTAAATATCACCGAGTTTTATCTGGGTCATCCCCATCATCTCCATTACAGGGCAACAACTCGTTCCAGGCGTGAATCTCTCTCATATGAACTCTAAAAGAGGTGTCCACATCCAGTCGCACCAATGGATCTTGCGGGGACTATTTTTTGATTCCAAGTGTCCGCACTGTCCTCACCCCTTGGAGCGCGAGTCAGACCCCTGCGGAGACTTCCCCAATTACATCGAACAGTGGGAGAAAGAATGGCTCGATTGGCATCTAAGCAATTAACAATCACAACCTCGTGCGATGCATACGAGTCCCACCACTTGAGTTGATCCCTAAGCCCGTCATCCAATCTAGCTGTTTGATGCATGCAACAACTGCTCCAGGATTCTTCTGTTGTTTTGCCTGACCAGCAGCAGCCATCAGCGTCTGAATAGACCATGCCAATAGTTCTTGTCTATCGATACCGGTCTCATCAACGTCGGCTTTGATTTGAGTCCAAGCACGTTTCAATAACTCATACCCACGAGCCCTGCTAATCCCCCACTCCTTTCTGGCAAAAGCAAGACATGCAGTGTTGGGCTCACCCTCAAGGATCATGACTTGAAGGAGATCAATGCGTTCAGCGGTCTCTTGTGCAGTAGCTCTTGCCATAGTCCATCAACCTTGATATTGAGCAAACAAACAAAGAGATCTATCTAAGTCACATAATAATCCCTACAGGAAAAGTTTTGGGTCCTATTACTGTTCCGGTTAGCTGTGCATGCCCTCCGAACGAACTAAGACAATAAAAAACCCCGCTCGTGGCGGGGTTAGTGAATATTTAGTCGGGAGATCGATAGCGACACATAACGACCCCTGCTTTCCCCTTGCGGGTTTTGTATTGCTCTCAGCCATAAGGCTTCAGGCTTCCCGACAATAAAATTCAATAGCAGCTGGTCTTTCCGCCATAGGAGTTGCAATTAACTGACTGGCCGCCAATGGTTCCTGTTGTCGATCCGTTGTAGGTATGCGTGTTGATGGATGCTCCCGAACTTGTGGTGCCAGTGCAAGAGCCGTTGTAGCAACTAATGTTTTTGCCTGAAAAGGCTGAACGAAGGCCAGTCCGCCAATCACAGTAGAGATAGCGACAAATGCAGATAGTCTCACGGTTTGAAAGTGTATGGAGGTGATCCCTCCTGGACCTCTTCACCATCTCTGAAACGGAACGAATCCAAATCCCCCATTCAGGTGGTCTTCGCTGCTGAACTATCCCCCAAATGGGTTAAAGGCTCACTCCTAGTTGCCAAGCCAAAAGCTTTTTCCTCTCTTCTTCAAACCCAAGAGGCACCATCTAATTAGATTTAACTTCAGCAATCAACCTCTCATTTGATCAATCATATTGGCCTTAACATTAATTAGCCTTCCTACAATTCTGGTTATTTCTCCTTCTCCAATATTCAATTCATACAATTCTTCGAACTTCTGAAGGAATAGTCGATCGACCTCTTCGGCGAAAGCATCATAGTAGGCGCATAGAGCGTTCTTTTTCTCGTCCCCGTATAGTCTTTCCATTCTCATGATTTAATAATTAAGAATTATCCTATCAATATGATGTGATGGTTGGGTATGAAAATGCCATCAATAGCTCTTGAAGCAAAGCAAAGCCATTTGAGTGACGAGGTTACGCGAGTCATCCACACAAAGAGGCGACACATTACCTTGAAATAAGGATGGTTGAGTATATTCGACATGAATACCACTATGAGTCACAAGTTAGACTAGCAAATGAATCAAATTAATTAGCAATTAATACAATCTTGAAAAGATGAACAGTTGAGCCAATAGTATGTGTATTTTGCGAACACAACTAGTAAAAAATAAACATCTTGCTGCTAGCTTCCAATTCAAAATACTTGATTGATTCAAAGCTGTAGCCATGAGTGCAACTGAGCTGCTTTCTGGATTGGTGGGTTCAAGTTTGATTTTCTGGATTGTAATAGGAGCGATAGCACATGCAAGGTGGATTCAAAAATTACTAAAGACTGAATCGTTAAAAATCACTACTCAAAATCTTGCCATAGAACAAAATGGATATATAGCAATCAAACCATCAAATAGAAGATTTTATGCAAAACGCGGCTTCGTCTATGGCTATTGGGACAGTGAGGCTAAATCAGTTGAATTAGCCATTGAGCGTCAGGATAGCCCGAAAATCTTTGATGTCACTGGGATTAATTTGATCGCATTTACATCTATCTTCTTTTTGATAACTATATCTAAAGGACTTTTTAATCTTATAGGCGTTGGTTAGAGTTTTGGATGACAATATACAGATTAATTTAGTAGTTCAGTGCCTTAACGATGGCTTACCCAATTAAATCCAGGACAGTGTTCGTACGAGTCTTACTGGAGAGGTTTTGCCTGATCGCTAAGTTGTTGTAGTGCTTCGTTAAAGCAATCCACTATTGCGTCCCCTGAAAGGCACCATTCGTCGTTTCCTTCACCGATTTGACTCTGAGGGTGTTTGCGCTTTAAATTTTTTAGCTTTGTAATTTTGCCCATGAGAATCTTCCAATCCTTGGCTTCTCTGGCAGTCGTCATAGGCACACTGTAAGCACGGGCCCAAGAGCCCCAATTTCGTAATTCATCTCTGTATTCCGATCTTGCCCATCGCTCCCACTCTTTTCTATTTTGCGGACCCTCTGTCATCCCAAATTTTGTAAGTCCACCTTTCTGGTTCCAACAGATCAAGTAAGCAATGGAGTACATCAGATTATCCAGTGATGGTAGGACCTGCCTTTTTTTCAGGTTTGTTGTCTTAGGTATCAGGTATGGAGTGAGCCAAGCATCATCTGGTTCAGTATTTCACTTTCTGCATGATCAGAGTTACCCATATTTTGCCCGCAGATTTGCTGGCAAACGATCTTTATTGAAATTGGCTAGAAAATGCCTCATTGGTAACATAGCTTCAACAAATGAGAGTGTCTCACCGGTGCTTTTTGCTTTAGTGAATTGGTTCTACTGAGGCTAAATGTATAAGTTGTTGGTAGTTGATTGTTTATTTAGGAAGACATCCTTATTTCTTTAAAGTCCAACTGACTATTGGACTTCGACACTTCTTTTCCACTTGGAGCCACTTGCCGGCGTGAGTGGCTTTTTTCTTGTCTTCTGTCATAAATCAATTCAACTAAACCTGCACCCTATTCACAATCGCTAAAACGGAACGAATCCGAATCCCCCATTCGAGTGGTCTTCGCTGCTGAGCTATCCCCCGAATGGGTATTCAGTTAGGCGGCGTGCAGCGTTGCCAACCGATCTTCTGCAGGTTGATCCACATCTCGATGCCTAGATGCCTGAGCATCCGCTGCTGCCTGACGGGTTGCCCCAGCCGTGCTGACAAGCGGTAGTAGCTCACCAGAACGAACTGAGCATGTTGCGTTGCTGAATCTGGCTTGATCTGTATGAGCGTCCCTTCTTGCCTGTTGACCAGCCAGCCCTCACCGTTGGACTTCTCCTTGTATCTGGCGTAATCAGGCTGCTGCTGCCACATCAGAGCAGTTTGGCGAGATTGCCCATTGGGTTGAGATCTATTCACTCGAAAGGATGAGTCGAATGCCCTTTTGAATCAGCCCTTGGAGCGTGTCGATACGGTCGGTGGTCTCAGCTGTTGTTGCTCGTGCCATGGCCAATCAGCCTCCGTATTGAGCAAGTAAGTGATGAGATCCCGCTGGGTCATTGCCACGACTCCAGCGAATAACGGCACCAGACTCGACAGCATTTCTGGATGTCGGCGATGCGTTGACGCAAGGCAAGTTGTCACCCTCAGTAGATCGGCAGAGATCATTCATCAACCATCTGACAAAGCAATTAAAGGCAAGAAATCTACCTCTTTCAATTTTAGCCAATGGTAGAGGAGATGATTATTTTCATAGTTCTTTTGAAGCTACGGCAAAAGCAAACCTTCTTTGACGCAATGTGAATTACGACTGAAGTAAGTGTCGCTCCCTTCAGAAACTTCACCCCAGCCGAAGTGAACTGCTGTCTTTTGGGTTTGCTGCAACGTAATGAGCAGTGGTTGCCGATGACGAGTGACCCAATGTGGATTGCAGCGT
>JAVBIX010000020.1 GCA_030756895.1 Synechococcus sp. SP2 MAG | reverse complement strand
CGACACTTCGTTTTCACTAGGAGCCACTTACCGGCGTAAGTGGCTTTTTTTGTCATCTGTCATAGATCGAACCAAAGGTTTGACCCACAAGAAGGGGCATACGGGCCGGTCCCTGGATTCATACCACTAACTCCCGGTGCTTGATGAGCCGTGCTGCAAGTCGTTTTTTCGCGGTTTTAACTCTCTGCCTAACGCGCTCTCGACTCCTGCCGAGTTCATCGGCAAGTGACTGAAGGCTTTCACCCTCAACAACATTGCGGCGCAATAGATATAGATCATTATTGATGTCAGATATTTCTTGTACTTCAAGAATCTCTCTTACTTCATCCCACTGAAATTGATCAAAGTCTAGGGTTGTGCTTTCATCAGGAAGGATGACACCTAAGCAAGAGCCATCACCATCATTTCCAAGCTGCTTATCAAGTGATGTTGTCCTCTTTGCGATGAGAGCATTGCGCAGATTCCTAAGTTGAAGCTCGCTGACCTCTAGGCGTTTGCATATCTGCTGATCGTCTAGACCACTAGGCAAGTGACCTAGCTTGACCAGCATCAAATTCATAGAGGTCGGGGTTCTGATCGTTGTTGCTGTTTGATCGATCGCTCGGCTAATCGATTGCCTGATCCACCAATACGCATAGGTGCTGAATTTGTAGCCAAGCTCAGGATCGAACTTCTCCACTGCGCGATTCAAGCCGATGCAACCCTCTTGCACAAGATCGCCCAATTCGAGCTGTCCTATCTGACGATGCAGATACTTACGGCTAACGGCGACCACAAGCCTGAGGTTGGCCTGAATCATCCGGTCCTTTGCCCTTCGGCCAGCCCTTTGTTGGCTTAGTGTTGCCTCTTGTGATCGGGCCAGCTGCACAGCAGAACCAAGAGTGATCTCTTCAGCAGCTGTCAAAAGTGGGATGCGACCCATCTCACTCAGAAATGGGTCGATGTTTCCGTTGTGAGCGAGTCGCATTCAGATCTGAGAAAACTGGGTCATTAGTCGTTACCTCGCGAGCATCGCCCAAGTCTGAATTGATCTCAGCAAGCTTCGCTACGAATGCACGGCTCAAATAGATGGCTTAGTTGGGATCAATGGTGTCTGAGTTGAGCTGGAAGTGCAGCTGCTTCACATGAATCCCGATTGGTAGCCAAGACTTGTAGCCATCAGTGTCATTGGCAGGGGAAAACTGCTTCAAGCATTCCCCGTTGCAAAAACCCCGCTCATGTCGTAGCGAGTGTGTATTAGGTCGGATTAATACAGTATTGATTAGTTCTCTTTCACTGATAACCCTAAAATATCAATTGCTTCCTCTTGCCAATTTGGACTCAGTTTATTCTTGATTAATTCAACATTTGGACTGGGTAGGCTAAAGATAATTTCATTACCGTTGATTTGATAGCCATCAAGAGCATCCTGTTCATTACCAACATGTTCATATCCAGCCATCCTTACTATGGCCTCACACGAAAGATCTATTGAGAGTGCAAATATATGCTCATGATCCCATGCATCCTCAGCGCCAGATACGTGAGATTCAATCCATTTAACGTAGTCTTCAATCATTTCTTTTGCAGCTAGTTGCTTTAATCTGATTCCTATTGCAACATTTCCAAAAGCCTTTGATACGCATTGCACGCTCAAAAGGATCAATACTGAGTAACACTAATTTATAGCCGTACCATCATAAGATTCTACTGCCTTCATGCTCCTCGCTTCAGATAGCAATGAGTCGCCAAAGCATCGAGCGCCATTGCAAGAAAGCTAATGATTTATGCATTCACTAATCGAATAAAATCACATGCTCCTAGCGAGGCAAGATTAACGGAATCGACCATGCATATAAATCTTCTAAACCGAGAATAAAGCTTGTACAGATTTTTGGATATGAATACGAGACTATCGCAAAAATCTCTAATCGATAGTGCATGAAGCCTGAATGATGCAGTACTAATTTCAATGCTTAGGTTGAGACTTTGGCAAATCTGCAAATCATTTCCCTGTCTCTCCCTCCAATCAGCGAATAGAAAAGATTAGATTAGATTAGATTAGATTTTAGACTGAAGCGTATTTGTTTTATCTGTCACTGGGTCGACACTGATAAGCATTTATTTTTAAATAAGCAGGAAATTTAGCAAGTTCTAATCAAGGTCTACTCAATACAGGAGAATATTATATTCATATATCCTGCAAACCTAGTCAGCGGCTTTTGGACCATTTAAGCATCAGCAGCATCCGCAATCTTTTGGTTCATTTTCAGAAGAATTGATTGCTTGCTCTTCTCGCTTATCTTGAAGTTTCTTTTTAGCAATGCCATCTGGTGTGTACTCACCGAAGCCACCCTTATTGCTCTTGTTCGTTTTTTTCATTTCCTTAAGTAGTTTTACCGTTCAGTATAGCCGAGAAGACAGGTCCCGACTGCTTTTAAGTTACAACTGAACGTTCAGTGTCGCTTGTAAAAAATTTAGCAGGGTAAGGCTATATGGGTTCATCCCTGCTATTAACCCCGTCAACATCACAACGCAAAGCAAATACAAGTCATACCCCTAAGCGGGAAATGCACTATTCAGATCCTCCTCAAGGCAACTAGAGGCTTACCCCTAGACGCCAAGCCTCAACCTTTTCCTGTCTTCTTCAAACTCAAGAGGCACCATCTCATTAGTTTTAAGACCAGCAATCAACCCCTGATTTGATCAATCAAATTAGCTTTAGCATTAACCAGCCTTCCTACAATTCTGGTTATTTCTCCCTCTCCAATGTTTAATTCAGACAATTCTTCGAACTTCTGAAGAAATAGTTGGTCAACTTCTTCTACAAAAGAACTATAGTAGGCACATAGAGCTTTCTTTTTTTCGTCCCCATATATTCTTTCCATTTTCGTGATTCAAAACGAAAATCATTCTATCAACACGAAGTAAAGGTTGGGTATAATATGTTATCAATAGCTCTTGAAGCAAAGCAAAGTCATCTGACGGTTGAGGGGTATTGACAAATGGTTATTGCATGAAGCATTCCCCCGTTGCAATATAAAACCCCGCTCTTGGCGGGGCATTGAATTGAGCTAATACTGCTTGGCTCAGATGTCGTCACCACCTGAACTAGCACGAACACCATCAGTATTAGAAGAAAAGCCGATGTTACCTGTCAGGAAAGACATACCATCAGGACCAGAGCCGCCTCCGAATTCAAGAGCAGGATTCAGTGATTCACCAAAGCTATACATCCCAGCAATTGGTTCGAGGGTTTCTGTGAGGCAGGTCATACCACCAGGAGAATCATGACCAACGAGATTTCTAAATCCCTGAGAATTGAAACTCCCCTTATTGTCTCCATCGCCTCTAATAACAGAACACATAGTTCCTCCAACGATGCAATGGACAGAATCATGTAACCCGGGGCCATGCTCAAGCTGATTGGTGATGCCGCCTTGTCGAGTCATGTAGTTCGAGCCATCACTATCAATGCCTGTGAGGGCGTCGTCACCACCACCTGTCCTGAAGTGGTTGTCGCCAACGATCACGCTGCCCTTGTCGTCGAGGCTTTGAGACGAAAAAACACCCTCACCGCCGAGGGGTCCCAAAAGCTGACCATCAGGTCCTTTGTAAAAGGTTTGTCCGTCTTTTTGAACAAGTGAAAAAGATCCAGGAACTCCATGTGCGAGGTCGCCTTGGGGAGCTTGGTTCCCGGTGATTGCATCCCAGGTAACAAGATGAGGCATTGTTTTTATCCCATCGAGTTTTGCGAAAACACCCATTGATTTGAAGAGCTGTGGAGGATCATTCCCCCGATGAACACACCATCTCCCGAATCAATGACTTAGGTGATGACCACCATCAAGCGGTGTTGTGATCTTGCTCACATAGTTTCTGACCCATTGCAGTACAGGGGAATCACCTCCAAACATCTTTTGAGTACTAAAGGCTTACACCCGACTGCCAAGCCATAAGCCTGTCCCTCTCCTCTTCAACCAATAAGGGAACCATCCGTTCAGACTCGACCTCTGCAGCTACATCCCCTCCAAGCTCTTCAATGCCGAGCATGAGGTATGCCAGAAGGCGTTTCAGGCACTTGATGCGTTAGCCAACAAAAGTCTGATGGTGAAGATCACCCGGTCAGATCACAAGCGCGGAAAGGTCGTCGCCTTTCAACCCATTGAATCCAGGAGGTGTGCGTAGAGCCTTTCCAAGGTTTCCACCCTTTCATATTGCATAGCCAGCTGTTGAACCTCATCTTCCAAGGTTTTTCAGCACTGGGTTGAAAGTGTGGAAAGAATTGAAAGCCAAGCAAGATTTAGGGGGCTAGAACCGTGACTCAATGCCATGCCTACATGAACTCAACCCACAGCAAGAGAGTAATAACCGCCACAGATAGAAAAACTAGTGGTTCTGTTTACTGCGTAAGCCACTCAGACTTGACCTGAAACGTCAGAACCCCCACGTCGTCTCCCTCGTCTCCCTCTGTGATGGCGACACAAGCCAAACAACCATTTTCAAAAGCTTCCCTGGACTTACTGGCAAACTTCGCAGCATCATCATGGGACCAACAAGCTGGTCCTCTCTCGTCTCTTTCTTTCACGTAGGAGTCCCACACCTCAGCGAACTCCTCACCGTTAGGACCCTTGATGAGCTCAGTGACCGCTTCCCCCGCTCCTACTTCCTTGTGCCTCGCCATAAACGCCCTCATCAAGGGATGGTCAATAACACGTGAAGTAGTGATGACTCCCGTCACTCCACGAATAGTCGTAGCAATGACTCGCTTTGGGTCTTTCCGGGTGTCGATAACCATCACTGGACATCCCAAGTCCCAGCCAGCTCTCATCTTTAGCTCTCTCGCTGACTGAGCCAGCTGACCTTTCAGCTCATTGATGAGGGTGCTGACGAGAGTGGTCGGGTCTGCCATCTGACGAGGCTACCGACGCAAGACACAAAGACGCCCTGCATCTTCAACTTGAAGTGCTTCCAACTGTTGGCCAACATCTTTCAGCGGAGCGGCTGGAAATTACTCCAGAAGTAATAATTTCGAATGGTCTGCGAGCATTTTTTGGTTCTCATCGGCTCTTGAGCGATAAAGATCTACCAGATATTCCGACATTCGAATGGTTATGACTTCCCCAGTGTGAGCGGAAAACCTGATGCACACCCCACCTTCAGATTCCAGAACACATTGGGCAGTAGTGATCTCTGGGTCAATGGATGCATCTAGCTCTTGTTTGGAAATGTATTCCACCTGGATATTGTGATGGGTGCAGTACGCCACAAGATCTTCAATCTCAACCAAGCCATTTAATCGATGGCTCTTCAGATATGGCGCCAGATCGAATCTCATCCTCTTGCTCTTTCTTGTACCAACTGCTCCGTCAGAGTTTGCACCATTCTAGTGAGCAGCTGCAACTCGGACTCGACCTGAGCCGCTACATCCATTCAAAGCTGCTCAATGCCACGTGCCATCCAAGGCTTATAGCCATCAGAGAGAACGCCACACAGTTTGATGATGGTGAATACCCAATTGGACATGCAGCACCAGGCGGTGCTTATCGAGAAACGACTCGTTTCGCGTGTTCGGTCCCTTGGCGGATTTCACCGTCACGTTCAAGTCACTTGGCTGGCGATGGTTACTTCATCTTCAAACCAGCCTCAAATGTCTACCGAAGTTCGCAACTGGGATGTCGTCGCCAAAGCAATGGAAGCTGCTGGTGCCACATCTAGCGAGATGTATGTCCGCGCCAAAGCATTGGCATTAGGCAAGCTCGATCCAATGCCCACTAGTTCCCCTGAAGCTCCGTACAGCATTTCAGCTGTAGCTGGCTGATTACACAAACAATGCCTCACAGTTGTGGGGTACCAATCTATTCAACTTACTCATGAAAACGTCCGCCTCTGGTCATTACTACCAAGTCAGGTTTAAGGACCTGCTAGGAGAAATACACGAGGAAACGGTTTATGCCCTCGATGCTAAAAATGCCCAGGACTTAGCAGTTGAAGCAAATGAAGAGTTGCGAAAGAGACCTCATCTGATTACAGCCATCCTTGAATCAGAATGAAAACTTTTAGTGTTTTTTTGAAATTGCGAGAATGAATAGAAAAAATTCAAAATTTAAGACGCAACTGGACGTGGCAATTCTTAAAGCAAATACACACCATCCTCATCGATGGCCTCGAGGCTTGCTCTCAGAATTAGCCAAGATTCACAACACTTCCCCTTCATCTGTGTTTAAGCGAAGGGAATCCCTTTGTGGGTTCGTCAGGACAAATCAAGGCCCCATTGAGATAGAACGTAGTATGTAAATTGCCTCTCCTCTTCAACCAATAAAGGCAGCATCTATTCTGACTTGACCGAAGCAGTTAGTTCTCGTCCAAGCTCATTGGTACCGGATATAGACCACCCACATAGCCCTCAGCACAAGCTGAAGTCATCCAGATCGACTCCAGAGATGACAGAACAACCAACCACGGGCTGCGCAGAGTCAGCTCGCATGAGATACCGGAGGAAACAGCCGCGGCGGTGCGCAACACCAACCTTTTGCGCATCAAAAATCATATTAAGCTTTTCGGCATCAAAAGCGGCTCTTGCGGGCCGTCAAAAACCTGTCAAAGACTGGTTTTATTTTTGAAATGGAGCCAAGCGGATTCGAACCGCTGACCCCCTGCATGCCATGCAGGTGCTCTACCAGCTGAGCTATGGCCCCATCAACAACGACGAAGCCCGCAAGCTTGTTCGTTGTCGTGGCGAAGCTTACACCGCCATGGAGCTCAAACTTGGCGCCATACAGCCATTAATTTGCCTTGCACCTGCACCTGCTCCGCTGGCAACTCAATGGGGTCGTAAGCAGGATTCGCCGCTTCCAAGCGCACCACACTTCCATCAAGGTGGAAATGCTTGAGGGTGGTGCCACTCCCTGCCACCAAAGCACTCACGATCGTGCCCTGACGCAAACGACCAGGCTCGAGTACAGGCTCCATGAGCACAACATCACCATCGGCGATGTGAGCATCCACCATCGAATCACCATTCACCGTGAGCGCAAACAAGCCACGGGTTTCGAGCACTGGAGACAAATCAAGATGTTCTTGCACATCATCAAAAGTTTCCACCAAACCACCGGCCGCTACAGCGCCAAGTACCGGAATACCCGACGCCACATCCCCCAACAATTGCAAAGTGCGCGCTTGACCCTCTTGCCAGGTGAGCCATCCCTTCTGTTGCAAATGGCGCAAGCGACTTTGCACAGGAGCAGGTGAACGAAGCCCCATCGCCTGCATCATCTGACGAATGGAGGGGCTATGACGATGGCTACCGATGTAGTCCGACAGCCAGTCGTAAAGCTCCTGCTGAGCTGTGGTGAGCGGCTCGGGGGATCCAGTGGTCACCAGGATGATCCATTTCAGTCAATACATATGTACCTATTCAATAGGGATTTGGCAAGGGGTTAGGGGCTTGGAGCTTGCGCGCAGATCCAGTTCACCTTGGAAGCCGTTCCCTTTCGCCCTGGATAAGGACTCCAACGCCCCTCCTGATCCTGCCGCTCCAACACCCCCTCAAGACACTGGGCGCGCATCGATAACTGACGCATTCCCCAGGGATTGCTCTGCCCTTTACGCATCAACAACAAAGCCTTAAAGGACACCGTCTGATCACGCCGGCGAGGGTCACGCAGATATTCAGCCGCGTCGATCTTGGGGGATTGCATCGCCTCCATAAACCTCCAATCAGCCTGGGATGACGTCTCCTGATCACTCAGTTGCTGGCGCACCTCACTCCAAAACTTGGGCTCAGGTTTTGGCGCCCAGCTGGCATAACTCGGCCATGCAGAAGCCAACGACACGGCAACGGCCGTGGATCCAGTGATCACGATCGTTCGCAATCCAACAGACGTTTGCAACCTGGAAACAATGCTCATGCGTTCTCCTTATTGAGGTTTTTTTGCTTGATCAATTCCGCCAACATTTCCAATTTGGAGTTTTCGGATTCGGAGGCACGCGTTGCCATCCAGGCACTTGAGGCCTTGAGCTGAGCGAGTTGCTGCACCAGAGAAAGAGCCGTTTCTCGAAGGGTGTCGATGTCATCGCACTCACGGATGAACCGGCCCCACTTTTCGAGCTCAAAGGATTGTTCCAGGCCACGTTCAATCGGATCGATGCTCATGCGCTCTGCTCCCTCTGCTCCTGATCCTTCTGCTCCTGCTCCAGCAAGGGGTCTGGCTCACCGTTGCAAATGGCTTTAGCCCTGAGATAAAAGCCGCTGCCTTGATCACCGGCAGCTTCTAAGGAGTCGAGAACTCGTTGCCAGTTGTCTCGTTCGACTTGATCCATGCTTCAAGATTGCGTTGAAAAAATCTTACGTAGAAATTCGAGACTGAGATCACGCACCACTGTCCATTCAGCATCCACCGTGATCGAATGACTACTGCGCTCTAACCAGTGAAGCTCTCGAGGAGAGGACTGCACCGTGCGCATCAACAGCTCAATGCCACTGTGTGAAATCACCTTGTCGCGACGACTCGCAATCGCCAGCAGCGGTTGCTGAACCTCGGAGAGCTGCTTGCGCGTGCGAGAGATGAGATCAAGCACACGAGCACTGGTTGCCACTGGGTAGCGGTCGTAAGACCAAAGCCGCTCTGCCGCGATCGGATCAAAGAAATCAGAGGCCGGCTTTGGCAGCGTTTGCGTGAAACGGATGAGCAAAGGGGCCAAAAAGCGGCGAGGGTCACCGCTGCGAACAGGGGGTGAATAGAGCAAGAGAGCTTTGATTTGGGGGTAACGCAACGCCAATTGCAGGCTCAAAATCGACCCCAACGACAAACCTCCCAGCACCACACTTTGCCCCTCTGACAAAAGACGAGTGATCAAGGCATCAAGCGGGTCTAGCCACTGCTGGGGATACACCCCCATCAGCTCATTGAGGTTGGTTCCATGCCCCACGAGCAGGGGAACTTCCACGCCATAACCCTCGGCATTTAAGGAGGCAGCGAGAAGCTGCATCTCAGAGGGCGAGCCGGTAAACCCATGAATGAGAACCACCGTCACTGCCCCCCCAGGCAGTGAGAACGCCTGGGGCGATGCGCTCACAAACCACCAAGCAAAACGGCGAGGAGCGCCTGCTGGGCATGCAGACGATTCTCCGCTTGGTCAAAGATCCGGCTGGATGCACTCTCCATCACCCCGGCACTGATCTCCTCGTCGCGATGGGCAGGCAAACAGTGCAGCACGATCGCTTTGGGATCAGCTTCTGCCAGCAGGGCCTCGTCCAAGCAAAAGCCTTTGAAAGCCTGTTCGCGCTCGGCCTGCTCCTGTTCCTGACCCATGGATGCCCAAACATCCGTATACAGCGCCTGGGCGCCGCGAACCGCCGCCACTGGATCGCTGGTGACCTCAATCTGAGCGCCAGCAACGGCAAGGGCACGGGCTTGATCCAGCACCCCGGGAAGGGGCTCAAAACCATCGGGACAGCCGATGCGCACATTTACCCCCAAAAGAGCACCGCAAAGCATCAAGGAGTGGGCCACGTTGTTTCCATCCCCGACGTAAGCCAGGGTTTGGCCTTGCAGATCACCAAAGGCCTCCTGCATCGTGAGGAAATCTGCCAAGGCCTGACACGGATGTTCGAGATCCGTAAGGGCATTAATCACCGGAATCGAAGCCCAGTAGGCGTAATCCACGAGCTCCTGTTGGGCATAGGTGCGCACAGCAAGAGCGTCACAAAAACGACTCAAGACCCTGGCCGTATCTTCCAAGGGTTCACCACGACCAAGCTGGGTGACCTGGGGATTGAGATCCACGGTTTGACCACCGAGCCGGGCCATCGCCACTTGAAAACTCACCCTGGTGCGGGTGGACGCTTTAGTGAAGATCAACCCCAACACTCGATTGCCGAGATCGATGCGACGGTCACCAGACTTCAGTTGGCGCGCAAGGTCGAGCAGAGCCTGGGTTTCCTGCGCAGAAACGTCTGCAGACGACAGGTAATCACGCCCGCTTAAGGAGGTGAGAACAGCAGCAACTCCCTTATCCATGCCAGCGGCTTCAAAGGAGTGTTATCGGGGATGAAAGGGCTGCTCGTCAAGCCTTCATGACCCTGCGTGCTGGAACCGTTGCTGTTCGTGACGCCTAACGATTCCAAAAATCGAAACGTTTGAGGCGGCTTTGGCTGACCTATCAAAAAAAAACTGCCCCCGGAAGGAGACAGTTCATGGTTTTACTGAAAACAGAAACGCAGTTGTTGCGAACGTAAGCGCGAAAACTTAAGCAGCAACCGATTGATCAGCAGGCATCACGCTGGCCGAAAGCATCTCTCTGAGGTCATCTCCTTCGATCACTTCTTTTTCAAGAATTTTCTGGGAGATCGTTTCGAGCAACGCCATGTTTTGACGAAGGATCGAAAGGGCTTGATCGTGGGCGCGATCCACTAAGCCACGCACTTCGCGATCGATCGCTTGAGCTGTGGCATCACTCACCGCACGGCGGGGATTGTTGTTACCGCCAAGGAAACGGCCACCACCTTGCTTGTCATAAGCAAGGGGTCCGAGTGTGTCGCTCATTCCATAGGTACCAACCATCTGCTCGGCGATATCGGTTGCGCGCTGGAGATCGTTGGCAGCTCCAGTTGTGATTTTGCCGAAAACGATTTCCTCTGCAGAGCGACCTCCAAGCAGGGTTGCAATTTGCCCTTCCAAATCTTCGCGGGAGTTAAGGAAGCGCTCCTCTGTAGGAAGTTGGAGGGTGTAGCCGAGAGCACTCATGCCACGGGGCACGATCGAAATCTTGGCCACCTTGCTGCCACCGGGCATGAGGTGCCCAACAATCGCGTGACCAACCTCGTGATAAGCAACGACCTTTTTCTCGTCGTCTTGCATCACTCGGCTCTTTTTCTCAAGACCAGCTACAACACGTTCGATCGCTTCATTGAGATCGCCTTGTACAACTTCTTTCTTGTAATTACGGGCCGCTAAAAGCGCTGCTTCATTGACCAAGTTGGCTAGATCGGCGCCTGCAAAACCGCTGGTTGCTTGTGCGATCTTGTCTAAATCAACAGCATCAGCAAGTTTTACTTTTTTGGCATAGATCTCAAGGATGGTTTTACGACCAGAAAGGTCGGGACGATCTACAAGCACTTGACGGTCAAAGCGACCAGGACGAAGTAGTGCCGCGTCTAAGACCTCAGGCTGGTTGGTAGCAGCCAACACGATCACGGGCTTGTCAGTGGAGGCAAAACCATCCATTTCGGTAAGCAGCTGATTCAGCGTTTGTTCGCGCTCATCGTTACCACCAACAACACCCATCGACCCTGACCGGCTCTTACCAATCGCATCAAGTTCATCGATAAAGATGATGCAAGGAGCGTTCTTTTTGGCCTGTTCGAACAAGTCACGAACCCGAGCAGCACCAGCTCCCACAAACAGTTCTACAAATTCAGATCCACTGATGATGAAGAAGGGAACGCCTGCCTCTCCCGCAACAGCTTTCGATAAAAGTGTTTTACCTGTACCTGGAGGACCAACAAGCAAAACTCCTTTTGGAATGCGGGCACCAATCTCGGTGTAACGCTCAGGTGTTTTTAAGAAGTCAACAATTTCATTGAGCTCATCCTTGGCTTCGTCCACACCTGCCACATCGGCAAACGTGACCCGTGATTTCTCATCGGGCACATAGACCTTGGCCTTGCTCTTCGTGAAATTGAGTGCACCTTGAGCACCGCCTCCACCCATGGAACGGCGGGCAAAGAACTGCAAGACGACGATAAAAATAAGTGGGGGAACGACCCAACTCAAGATCGTTGTGAAGATATTGGGCTTCTTAGGCGGAGCAGCAGCAAACTCAACGCCTTTGCTCTCAAGACGCTGAGGCAAATCCATATCGAAGATCGGCGTGGTTGCGAGCACGGAGGGTGCTCCCTCCTCAACCTCACTGAGCTCGTAGCGGATCTGGTCTTGGGTAATGAAGGCGCGCTTGACCGCTCCATCATTCACTTGGTCAATAAAGAGTGAATACGGCACCCGAGGCACCTGCTGCATGCCTTGGTTGGGGATGAAGCTGCTGAGCAGCAACAACACTCCGAAACCAATCAAGACAAGGTTGATGATCCCGAAGCGCCGATTAGGGCGATTGTCGTCCTCTCGAATCGCCATGAAGCTGGTTCCCAATTGCGCACCAAACTAAGTCGGTTGTTTCCCTGATGGGCGCACGTGCTGGGAGGAGAACCGAACGCCTGGAGCTCAAGCGAAAGTCTGCGTCCCCATTGGCGTAGTTCCCTCGGGACTAGTGCATGGCTCCATCCCCTTGGTATTTGGACCAGCAGGCGCCTCCGCAAGGGCCATGGACCTCTCAAACAGAGGCATTACCAAGCCCTCAATTTCATTCAAATCCTTCGCGCTTTGCTAAGCCCAAAGCACTTAAAGCGCCTCGAAACACGGACAGCCCTGGCCTTCATCTTTGGCCCTCTGCTATTTGCACTTGGATCCTGGTTGCAACTACACACCAGCCAATCGCCATCCTTGGCCCTTGGGTTACTGGCAATTGGGTCTGTGTTCTTCACAGCAGGAGGTTGGTGGCAACTCCAGCAAGCACTTATTGGAGATCAAGCGCTGCCAAAAGATGGACCGAGCTGGGAATGGTGTGGGCTGCGTTGCGCCCTCACCCAGAGCGTTGGCACGGTGTTGTTCAACATCGACACCTTTTTCAGTTGGAACCAGCAGCAACCCAATGCTGAGCTCTGGCTATTGCTGGGCATCCTCCCCAATGTGATCGGATCCATCCTCTTTCTGATCTCTGCCGCCTATGGAATGCAAGAGGTGGGGCACGGCAGGCTGCTGGTCTTCGAACCCGATCACCTGGGCTGGTGGATTTCAATCGTGAATGCCTTGGGCTGTCTCTGGTTCATGCAATCGGCGATCGCAGGGTTACCAACAAATTTGCCTCTGGAACAAGTGTTCGACAGCACAATGTCCATGCGAACCACCTTGCTGGGCTCGCTGGCGTTCGCGATTGTTGGATTCCTGAGCCTGGCGGAATGCTCTGAAGATGAAATCAAACCGATCGAAGCGCCGCCATCAAGAAAAAATTTATGAGTTGCTTCTAGGCCTTTGCTTAGTAGTGCTGATGAGCTTTGCCTTTCCGCGCCTGAGCTGGATCGGCCTGCTTGGCTACGCCTTGATCGCCTTGCTGCTCACGCAATTGGTGATGATCCGCAAAGAAACGCTCACGCTGGGAGATCGTTTGTACCAGCTCCTCGGTCTCGGAGCTCTTAGTGCCCTGCTTCTCTGGCAAATCACCCCTATCCGCTGGGTGGTGAGTGGCGTTCCACTCGTGCTCACCTGGAGTGTGCTGGTGGGTTGGAGCGTGATCCGCTTGGTGGAGCGATTGTCCCAGGAACGGAGAGTTACGTCTGGGTTGCTGATGGGAGCTGCCGCTGGCTATTTGCTGTTAGGGCTAACAGCTGGCTTGGTGATGAGTGCGGTGGAAACGATTCAACCGGGCAGTTTCGCGCCACTCAACATGCTTCAAGAATCGGCCAGTGGGCCCAACGCAAGCGTGCTGATGAAGCTGAATGACTTCTCTCAAATTAATTATTTCGCCTTCATCTGCTTGACGACAGTGGGCTTCGGTGACATCCAACCAGTGCTGCCCGTCTCGCGGATGCTGGCGGTCATCACAGGAATCATTGGACCGCTCTATCTGGCGGTGGTGATGGGAGTCCTGATCGGTCGCTACACCAGGCAAGTGGAAGAAGAAGACATCGTTGATCACAATCACCGCCCATAGCTAGGTCCTTATCGAATGCTCCAGGAGACCTCCTCTAGATCAGCCTCTGCTCCAACAACAGATCACGACCTAAGCGTTGGGCATGGAGGTCTGAAAGCGCCATCACCTTGTCCATCTCCGTGAAGCCAAGATCACCTAAAGGCGTGCGGGCCAATGTGCCCCCAAGCAGCTTGGGAGCAATAACCACTGCCAACTCCTGCACACAACCCTGCTGCAGAGCAGCCGCCGCTAGGGCCGGGCCGCATTCCCAGAGCACACGATTGCAACCTCGTTCAGCCAAAACCTGAAGAAGATCCAACGGCTCACTAGCCAAAAGTTCGAGGCTTTCAGGGCCCTGAGGCAGAGCGCGATCAGCGCAACCTGGCCCATAAGCAAGAAGCGTTGGCACCAAGCTTGTATCCCAAAGCTGAGCCTGGGTAGGTAGATCAAGGCTCCGGCTCAGCACCACGCGCAACGGTTCGGGCGAACGAGCTCCACGGCTGGTGAGCAGGGGATTATCAGCGCGGACGGTGCCGCCTCCCACAATCACCGCATCACAACCAGCCCGCAACTGATGCACCCAAGCGCGAGCTGGAGGAGAACTAATCCACTGGCTTTCGCCATTCGTTAGCGCGGTGCGGCCATCCAAGCTCATCGCCCACTTAAGAAGGCCCCAGGGACGGCCGGTTTGAACACGATGGACAAAAGCTCGGTTTTGTTGAGCCGCTTCTTCCTCAAGTACGCCGGTGATGACCTCCAAACCCGCGTCCCGCAAACGCTGAATGCCACCACCAGCAACACGCGGATCAGGATCCTTAAGTGCCACGACCACGCGCTGAATGCCGGCCTGAATCACAGCCTCCGAGCAGGGGGGAGTGCGGCCCTGGTGACAACAGGGCTCGAGCGTGACGATGATCGTGCCGCCCTTGGCGCGCTCACCGGCTTGAGCAAGCGCGCCCACCTCGGCATGGGCTTGACCTGCTTTGGCGTGAAAACCTTCGCCCGCTAAAACTCCTTGAGCATCCAGCACCACTGCACCCACCAAGGGATTGGGACTGGTTTGGCCTTCAGCCAAGGCCGCAAGCTGCAGCGCCCGGCGCATCCAAAGGGTCCAGTGGTTGGAGCCGGCCTGCATCAGCTCAGGGGCTGTGTTTGTACATCGCGCCATTCACCCACCACATAAGGAGGAACGGGCAATTCGTTGAACACTCCAGGCAGGAACAAGCGCAAAGGCCGGTTGTTGCTCAGATCGCCGAGAAGTGGATCGAGAGCAAATTCAGCGGCTGCCTCACGGCCATCACTGACCAGCGCAGGATTATCGAGGGTGATGTCGTCTAATTCCCATCTCTTTACTCCGGCCTGGACACCCATCGAAACCGGATGGTCAAGCCGAACCTTGCCGGGATAGCCCACAATTCTCAGCACCACGGGATTTCCTGGCTTTCCGGTTCGATAGACCACGGCTTGCCAGCTGTCGTAATCAAGGTCGCGCAAGCTTTCAAGGCTGCGCAGCATCGGGGCACCAGCCTCATCGTTGTGCTGATGAACCTGGGCTAGGGCTGCGTTTGGAGTGACCAGAAGCAGCAGCACAGCCGCTAACAAGGAAAACAAAAGCCGACGCAACACTCCCATCTGAACAAGCCAAATCATGGAGCCATCATCAACGCTCCATGCCTGGACTGCGGGATCCGCAGGCCTGAGATGACAACAGAACAATTAACCTTGAGAAATCAGAAACTGGCAAAGATCCAACTTAAATGCGTACTTTTTACCCTCGCTGAGCACCCGGAATCGTTTCCCAATCGGTGTGCGTAGCCCATAGGCCCCAAATCGCCATCGCCCGCAGGTAGTGGCAAGCCCGAAAGGTGTTCACGGCCGTAATCGCTTCTGGGGTGCGGAATTGCAAGCCCCCCGAATACACCTGGGTCACCACAGCTGAGCAAATCGCTTCTGCGGTTTTGCCCTCACCCATCAAGCGGTAATAGCTGGCGATTCCAAAGTTGATCCCCGTCCACACCTCCAAGGGATGGGTGCCGTTCGGATCCAAGGGCGTGCCATCACGGCGCAAACCATTGGCGACCCCGAGCGATCCGCCAGCAAAGTTGTCAAAGCAGGCTTCCTTCACCGCTTTCAAGGTGCTGCGGCTGTTGGCCTCACTCACCACAGGCGGTAAGTCAAGCAAGCGCGCATAGAAATCACCGCAGAGCTGATCGGCCATCACCACGGGCGTGCCGCTTTCAGCATCGATGTCGTAGTACTCGCCGTTCCACAGGAGCTTGTCGAAATTGGCGCGAGATTGCTCCAGCCAGCCACTGAAGGTGTGCTGCTCATCGCCGGTCTCCAATCCCAGCTCAAGCTGCAGCCGTTGCGCCATCGCTAAGGCCGCCTCCAAAGCCGCAATCCAGAGCGCACCGCAATAGGCACTCACCCCCTTGAGCGGCCAATCATCAAAGGTTTGATCGGGGGCGCCGCCGTTATCGGGCAGGCCATCGTCATTCACATCAAATTGCTTGAGGTAGTGCAAGGCCTGCACCGCCGCAGGCCAGCACTCCGCCAGGAAGCTCAGGTCTTCTCCGGTGGGAGCCAATTTGAAGGTGCGCCACACCTGCAGCACGTAATCACTGGCGAGATCTTTCCAGAGATTGCAGTCTTGATAGGCGGTGTAGTTGGTGGCATCAAACGGCACCTCATTTGGTGCCCCCAAATCGTGGGGTGTGGCCCCTTTCACCTTGCGGTCTGCTTCCACCCGGCCGCGGCCCTGGGTGAAATACCAACCGATCGGCCGCTGGGTGGCGTCCGCTGCTGGAATCGCGCGGGCAAAGCTGCGAATCACCGCCTTATCGAGCTCTGGCCAAAGCTGCAGCAAGGCAAAAGAGCCGTACAAACGCACATCCAGGCTTTCGTACCAGGCGTAATCGAGGCACTCGAGCACCCCAAAGCGGCCGTAGGGATCCTTGGAGCTTGCTGCCGTCCAGAGGCTGCCGCCACTGGCGAGGTCATAGAGCTCGTTGAACAGCGCCATGCGCAGCTCTTCGGGAAGCTCCTTGCGCGCCAACACCGGCGCTTGCCAGGCTTCGATTTGCTCATGCCAAGACGTCCAATCGCGCAGTGCTTCTGCCGCAATCGCTGCCGCGTGGCAGCCATCAACGCCATAAAAGTCGGTGTAGCGGCGCAGGTCGCGCACCCCCGTCGCAAAACTCGTGACCGGCAGATCCCAGCTGATCGCCACCGGAATCTCTCGGGTTTCACCCGGCGCCAGGGTGAGTTTCACGGCGATCGCCGCACTGGCATGTTCGCCCTTTCGGCTGGCGCGATCGTTGTTGCTATCGGGGATCACCCCGTCCGAAGCAAAGGGCTGCCAGAGCTCGGCACCATCAGCGCTTGGATCCCAGCGGCTGCAGCGCATCAGCTCCACCCCTTCCAACGTGTCTGGCAGAGCCAGACACCACTGCCCTTGTCCTTCCGCCACGGGCGTTGAGCGCTTGCCATCGAGCAGCACCCCGCTCAGGCCATCAGCATCGATCCAGCGGTTGCTCTGACCCTCGCAGTCTCCAATCGCTGGGGCGTAGTTGTGCTCTGGGCTGCCGTCATCGCGAAAATGCACCTCCGCCGATGCATCGGTGTTGGTGAACCAGCCCACCGTGTTGCGCCAACTCAGCAGCAGCGACAGCTCTAAAGGCTTGTTGGTGGGATTGGTGAGGGTCCAGCGGAACACCGACACCGGATAACTGCTGCGTTGGTAATCACCAGGAAGGATCGGGCTGAACGCCTCGCAACTCACTTCAGCGCGAAACACCCCTTCGTAGTGATTCCAGCTCAGGGGGTAGCGAGCGGCATAGGTACCGGTGCTGGTCTCCTCCGTACTGGCGGGATACCACTGCCAGCTGCTCAGCGGCTTGCCCGACTCCGGCCTGGAGTCATCGCGCGTTGGCTCTGTCGCTAAGGCATGAACACGCACCTGATCGCCTTGCTTTTCCCAAAGCGCGAATTGGCAATCGGGGATGCTGCCGTACCAATGCTCACCGCCATCGAGGTGCCAAAGGTTGAAATCACCACGGGAGCTACGACCAAGACAACCGGCACCAAAGCCACCAAGGGGCATGCCATGCCAGGGGCCATCGTCGAGGTTGCTGGCGTAGCGCACCGTGAACGGGGTCTGCCAGCCCAAGCCAAAGGAGCGGCTCCAGCTGGCTTCTGGTGGTTGCCAACCCTTCCCTGATGATCCGCGGCTCAGCCGTGAACGCAATGCGGACAGTCCGAGCGGTGCCATGCAGAGGCCGAAAGTGGACCCAGATTGCCAGAACTGGGCAGAAGAGCCAGGGCCTTGCTAGTAGCTAGGCGACTGAACCCTTCGTACCTGCATCCTCTAAACGCTCACCGGCAGCCAAGCCCACACCCTTACGCCGTTGGCGGTGTCCTGATTGAGAATGCGTGAAAACGAAGTGAGAATAGGCAATTTGAGGGAATTGCAATCGCTAGCTTGCATCCCCTTTTTGGGCATCCTCGCCAGCCTGCAGCTGATCGACCCCAGCGTGGCCAATATCGCCTTGGTGAAAGCCAGCGACGCCTTGCAAATGCATGGCGCTGTGTTGGCGCTAGGCGCCAGCGTTTCCACCTTGGCCCAAGCCGCATCGGTGCTGGTGATGGGCTTTTTCGGCGATCGTTTTGGGCGGCGGCGGGTGCTGGCGGCCTCCCTGCTGCTGGCTCTATTCGGGAATCTGCTCTCGATGCTGTCGGGCGAGGCGGGCCTGTTCCTGCTCGGCCGTGCTCTCACCGGCATCGCCCTCGGCTCGGTGCTCACCAGCACCTTTGCCAGTGTGCGCTTCGTCACCCCAGCCGCTGGCGTAAGCGCCGCCCTCGGCCTCTGGAACCTGCTGATCGTGGTGGGCTTCATCAGTGGCTCCCTGATCGGTGGCTGGATGGCCACGATCAATTGGCGCCTTTCTTTTTTGCTGGTACCGATCATTTGCAGCGCCAGCCTGCTGCTCTTACCCGCTCTGCTACCTGCCATTCCAGGCAATCGCGCCCTCAAGCCCGACCTGCCCGGCCTAGCGAGTATTGCGATCGCGATGGTGCTGTTTTTATTTGGCATCAACCACGCAGCCTTAGGGCTGCGTAGCCCGAGCTTCTGGCTGCCGGCCTGCAGTGGACTGCTGTTGTTTGTGCTGCACATCACGATTGAGCGCCGCAGCCGCAAACCGATGTTTCCACCACGGCTGTACCTGCGCGGTTTCTTTGCCGCAGCGGTGATCAATGGGATCGGCTGGAATGTGGCGCAAGCGGTGGTGCAGCTGCAGACCAGCAACTTCTGGCAACTGGTGCAGGGGTACAGCACCAGTGCGGTGGCCTTCGCTCAGCTGCCCTTTCTGATCTGCTTTGGCGTGGCGGGGATCTACGCCGGACGCTGGATGGGTCCTGGCAGGCGCACCTTGATGTTGATGACGGGCGGCAGCCTGACTCTCGTACTCGGCCTGGCCCTGTTCGCAATCGTTCAAGTGCAAACGCCCTATTGGCAGTTGCTGCCGGCGTTGATGCTGGCGGGCCTCGGGCTGGCCTTTGTGGCGGTGCCGCAATCTGCCTTGTTTGTGCAGGAAGCACCAGAGGATTGCTTTGGATCAGTGCTGGCTTTTCGTACCACCAGCGGCCAGTTGGGCTTTGCCTTTGGGCTCGCCGCCAGCGGAACGATGATCAGCGGCTTTGGCTTCCACGATCTGCACAGCCGCATGCAAGCCGCAGGTCTGGGCTTAGAGCATTTACCCCAACTCGACGAGCAGATTCGTCTGTTTTTGCGCAATAGCCCGATATCGCTTGAGGGATCTGCGTCTGAGCAATTGCTCAAGCTGCTGCAGGAGGCCTACACCCAGGGGCTTGCGGGAACGATGTTGGTCGTGGCGGTGATCACCGGGCTGCTGTTTGCGATCAGCTTGCTGCTGTTGATCATTGGCCGCGAGCAACAACTGCTCCATCAAGAAGGTTCTTGAGCGATGCCGTCTTCTGCATCAAGCAGAGCATCGAGCGTCACCGCTGTGCGCACCAACGCTTGATAACGCTGCAAAACGCGTCGATTGCGCTCCAGCCAGCGGGCGGCATCGGCTGGTGCATCGCGGCTGCCCCCACTCACCAATCCGGAGGGATGATCCCCATCCATCAGCTCCAGATCGCCCTGTTGGGCCACGAGGGCCAGCAGCAGGTCGTGCAGACGTTGCCGGCGCTCCTTGATCCCATTGGTGCACATTTCAACCACACCGCAATCGTTGTGGCCATCTTGAAGGGATGGAGGTCTGAAACCTCCGCGCACCCATCCAATCAATGCTTGTTTCCAAACGAAACAAGGTGCTGACAGCTCTACTAGCGCTCTGCAGCGGCCTTGGTGCTCCAGCGGTTCTCGCTGAGGAGCTTTACCTGATCAACACCACCTGCAGCACCCCAATCTCCCCCAACGTTTCCTGCCAGGTGCAGGCCATTGATGTGGATGATTCCACGGAATATCACCATCGTTTTGGCTCACGCACGGTGAGCTACCGGGTGATGGAAGACCCCTACGTCCGCATCGAAGGACGGGCCAGCAAAAGCGCGCCTTGGACCTCCGTGAACAACGCCAGCATCAATTTCAAAACAGAAGAGCTTTGCTTCAACAGCAAGGCCTTTTGCGTGAACAACCCCACCTTCCTGGCCGATGTGCTGACCCAAGGAGGGGATGCCATTCAAGGCCGTACACGGATCGGCATGGCCTTTGCCGGCAACGGCCGCGTGGATGTGACCTGCTTTGACAACGGCTGCGATCGACTGAAGGAGGCCATACAAAAATGACGAACAAAACCAACAAAACCGGCCTCGCAGGAGCGATCAGCGTCCTGCTGATGCTGCAACCGGCAGCCGCCCTCTCCGCCTATATGCCCAATGGTGTTGCCAGTGTTGAGGCAGCACCAACGTCTGCCACAGAAGAGCTGCTGATCAGCCAACGCGGGGGTCGAGGCGGGGGCGGCTCGAGAGGCGGCGGATCCAGAGGAGGCGGATCGCGCTCCAGCAGCGGACGCACCGGGTTTAGTTCCTACAGCGGCAGCCGCCAGGGCACGCGCCAATCCACCCGAAGCAACCGCCAATCCACGCGCAGCAGCACGAGCGGCAATCGCCAAAGCGCGCGCAGCGGCACCCGTGA
>JAVBIX010000002.1 GCA_030756895.1 Synechococcus sp. SP2 MAG | reverse complement strand
GCGATATAGGTATCACTTACCGGCACATAAGCTTCCGGTTGGTAATAGTCGTAATAGGAGATAAAATATTCAACAGCGTTGTGCGGAAAGAACTCCCGCAGCTCGTTGCAAAGCTGGGCCGCCAGCGTTTTGTTATGGGCCAACACCAAAGCAGGACGACCTGTTTGAGCGATCACATTGGCCATCGTGAACGTCTTGCCCGTACCGGTGGCCCCGAGAAGCGTTTGATACCGCTCTCCTCCATTCACACCCTCCACCAATTTGGCGATCGCCGTGGGTTGATCTCCCTTAGGGGTGTAAGGCGCCGATAGCTCGTAGGCGGGCATGGTCCGGTGGCGTCGAGCCTGGAGGAAGGCTGATCAGGCTACGGCGATTGCTAAAGCAACGGCGTCTTACTCAGCACCAAACGTCAACCATGACGCTCAAGCCGTGTCAGCTCTAGGCCAACGATCCGATCAGCGCGGCCCTGGTGAAGTCCACATCGGCGAGGCCAAGGGCGCGCAAAACCACGGCACTGATCACGCTGTACACAACTGCGCCACAGACGGCACTGATCAGACCGTTCTTGAGGCGAAAGCCTTGGATCAACCAAGCGGCCAAGCCAAACAAGATGACCGCAATCATCCAGTTGAAAAGAAACGACACCGGCGAGATCAACCCGCCCAGCGAGGTAATGGCCCAAACCGGACCCATCACCACTTTGAGCGGCAGGATCAGCAGCGTGCCCAACAATCCAATCAACACGGCTGCCCACAGGGCCGTACCGAAGCTGGCTAGTTCCACACCAAGGGGAAGCGCTGCCACGACAAGCAACACGAGGGCTCGAATCGGCCATTGCAGCAACCAGCCAAGCGTTCCCATCACAGTCCAAACCTCACTGATCGCAAGCTAGGAATTTTTGGAGAAACCGCCCAAACCAGCAACCGCAATCAGACGCGGCTGATCACTGGACGAGCCAGAGCCTCGCGCAGCCCACGCACCACAGCGGTCATCGCCAGCTCATCGTTGAGGCGATTCACCGCCGATCCCACTCCCACACCAGCAGCGCCAGAAGCAATGGCCATCGGCACGGTGACGGCAGACAATCCAGAGGCGCAGAGCACGGGCACAGAGCACTCGGCCTGATGCAGCGCAGCACTGATGCTGTGGGAAGCGGCCAAGGTAGGAGCTGCTTTCTCAATCAATCCAAGGCTGCCAGCGCTGAACGGCTTCGCGCTGGTGCCGCCTTCGGTTTGGATCAGATCAGCACCGGCTGCCACCAAATCCACAGCCAACTGCTCTTGCTGATCCAGCGGCAGCACATGGGGCACCGTGACGCTCATCACCACATCGGGAAGCAGCTGGCGGGTTCGGCGCGTGATCGCCAACACTTCAGCGGCATCAAAGATCCGGCCTTGGGGATAAAAAGCGTCGTAATTGCCAATCTCCACCATCGCCGCACCTGCAGCCACAGCGGCCGGAAACAACTCAGGATCCACCGCAGACACACAGACAGGCACACCAGCGGAGGCCTCGATCGCCAACTTGACCAGCTCTGGATCACAGGCCACATCAATCAAATCAGCACCGCCGCGGCCCGCGGCAGCCGCCACCATCGCCACGTTGCAGCGATCGAAGTTCATCAAACCGGCGATCACCTTGAGTGCGGTTCGCTGCTCCAGGCTGCGGCGAAGCTCAGCGGGCAGCAGAGAAAGGCGGGTCATCCCAGCGAAATCAGGTTCCATCATTCTCACACCGCGGGTGTGATCTCGCCTGAGAACAGGCAAGATCAATCGTCTGTTGTTCCACTCGCTGGCCGCACCATGGCTGCCTCCCAATCCTGGTTGCCTTGGCACGACTCGCTGCACCGCCAACTGCTGAGGCAACCGAACCTGCTGCCCAATGGGGAAACATTGCTGATCGCTCTCTCCGGCGGTCAAGACTCCATGGCCTTGCTGGGCCTCCTCCTGGGGCTTCAGCATCTACACCATTGGCATTTCCAGCTGTGGCACGGCGACCATGGTTGGCACGATCAATCAGCAACCATTGCCTCCGAACTCAACGCGTGGTGCCAAGGCCAGGAGCTGGATCTTCAGATCAGCCGCAACACGAAAGAGAACACGGGAACAGAGGCCAGCGCCCGATCCTGGCGTTACCAAGAACTTGCCGCCCTCAGCCAGCAGCTCTGCTGCCGCACTGTTCTGACCGCTCATACCGCGAGCGACCGGGCTGAAACATTGCTGCTGCAGTTGGCCCGAGGCACGGATCTAGCCGGCCTTGGCAGCTTGCGGTCGATCAGAGCACTACAAAACAATGACCCAAGCGGCCCTCGGCTGGTGCGGCCCCTGCTGAGCTTCAGCCGAGAGAACACCGCCCAGATCTGCCAGGACTTGCACCTGCCCATTTGGCTTGATCCGTCGAATGCCAAGCCGGCCTTCAGCCGCAACCGCATCCGCAACGAGGTGCTTCCGGTGCTGGAGGAGTTGCATCCAGGCTGCAGCCAACGCATCGCCCAACTCAGCGAGCGGGTGTCTCAAGTGGAGAACAGCCAACGCACCCTCGCCGCATTGGCCATTGAACAAATGCGTTGTGAACGCGGCTTGCAACGCAACGCCCTCAAGGTTTTGCCAGAAGCCGCCCGTCGGCTGTTGCTCCATCATTGGCTGCAAGAACAAGGCGTTGGCACCCTCTCCGCCAGCCAACTCGACACACTGAGTTTGGCCATTGGCCCTGGTCGCCCCCCCGGCAGCCGATCCTTACCAGAGCAAAAGACTCTGCAATGGACCCAAGACTCGGTACAACTAGTGAGCAAGCCATAACAACCTCGCTTGGACGCTGATTTTCAGGAGCAATACGTCGCCGCTGAGCAGGCCTACAGCGCTAGTGAGTTCGACAAAGCCGACGATTTGGCGCGTCCACTGCTGGGACAACTGGAGCCCCTTCCCGCCTCAGGAGCGGAACGGGACGCAACCCTGGCCTGGAGAGCCTTTGTAGCCCTCTTACTCGGCCACATCCACCTCTATGGAAAGGATGATGCAAGCCAAAGCGCAGAGTTTTACCGGCTCGTGCTCGCCAGCGAACCGCCAGACACGCTGCGGGAGCTTGCTCAACAAGGCCTCAGCGAAGCCCTGGAGCGCTCACCTGTCATTGATGTTGCTGTGTCTGCTCCTGCTGCAGAAGAGCTGGCATCCATTCCATTTGGCAACGTGACAAGCGAGCCAGCCAGTAACGATCTCGTCCGTGATCCGTTTTTGAACGCCACCTCAACCCGCCCAACAGCAGACAAGCCCGCAGTTGAAACGATCGAAACGGCCATGCCCTGGCTGAAGGCTGAAACGGATCAGCCAAAGGTGTCGCAACAGCAAAAGGGATTGCAACAGCCAATTGAATTGCAACAGCCAAGAGAATGGAATAGCTCTCAAAAGCAAGCTGAAGACCCAGAGCACTTGGAGCATGCGATTAAGCAAGCTTCCACTCCAGCGCTCGCTCGCAGGTTTGATACCGACCCCAAGCGTTTGGAAGCCGGACTGCTGCGCGTCAACCTGAAGCACCTGTCCCAACTCGGATTGTCATCAGCCCAGGCAGCTGATGACAATCCGCCAGCACCCCTTCCCTTACGAAAGCGGTTGGAGTTGGCCTGGCGTTCCCTACGCCGCCGCTGAACGACGACGACGGGTGCGTCCAGCTGGCATCTCAGGCTCTGGATCGCGGGTCACAACCACCGTCGCTGCAACAAGCTCTTTCTCCGGAGCTTGGGCCGGTGCTGGAATGGCTGCTGCTACTGGAGCAGACACTGCTGCTGCAGGTGCCGGTGTGCCAATCACACGCGAAGGCACAACCCGTGCTGGAGCCGCATTGGGATCACGCCGCACGTGACCATTACCGCTGTCGCGGCCGGGAGCACCATGACGACCGCCACGACCACGGGCTGCAGGACGGGTATCAGGCTCTGCATCAGCGCGGCCTTTATAGACCGGTGTGCCACCAGGGGCCGGCTGAACCAAACAAAGGATCAAGGGCTCCACCTGCATCTCGCGGCGCATGCGCCGACCTAAGCCCACTTCCACTTCGCGCTGGACGCCCATCCAATCCACTTCAGGAGAAGCCCCTTCCACAGTGCGGCAAAGCTGCTTCCAGCGATTTTCCAGAACCCACTTGATTTCGCGTTCGGTCCACAGCGACATCTTGCGCGCATCCGCTGTCGTGACCACACCGCGTAAGTTCACCCGAGGCGGAGCCACCATCGCCCCATCGGTGCTGATCGCAGCCAAGATCGTCACGATCCCGTCAACGGCAAGCTGTTGACGCTCCTTGAGCACGCGTGCATCCACGATTCCGTTGCGAGATTGATCGAGCAGCTCAATACCTGCCTTCACGGGATCGCCTTTGCGCATTGAATCCGGAGTGAGCTCAACAACATCACCGTTGTCAATGATCAGCGTGTTGTCTTCGGGCACGCCCATCGAATGGCCGGTGCGGGCATGCTTCACCAGCATGCGGTGCTCACCATGCACAGGCACGAAATACTTCGGACGAGTGAGGGCCAGCATCAGCTTTTGATCTTCCTGGAAGCCGTGGCCAGACACGTGAATGCCTTCACCCTTGCCGTACACCACCTTGGCTCCCAAGATCATCAATTTGTCGATCGTGTTCACCACTGAAATGGTGTTTCCGGGAATCGGGCTCGCAGAGAAAATGATCGTGTCGGAGCTCTTCACCTTCACTTGAGGATGATCACCACGGGAGATCCGGCTCAACGCTGCCAGTGGCTCACCCTGGCTGCCGGTCATCAGCAACAGCGTCTCGCGGTCTGGCACATCATTGATCTGCTTAATCGGCACAAACAGCTCATCCGGTGCACGCATGTAGCCGAGTTCACGGGCCTTAGCGATCACATTCAGCATGGAGCGTCCAAGTAGACCAACCTTGCGTCCGTTTTTAAGCGCCAACTCAAGAATCATCGAGACGCGGTGAATCGAGCTGGCGAACGTGGTGATGATCACCCGTCCTTCCGCCTCAGCGATATGCCTGTCAAGGTTGGGGAACACGGAACGTTCAGGTGGGCAGTAGCCAGGGACCTCAGCATTCGTGGAATCACTGAACAGACACAGCACGCCCTGATCGCCGTAATGGGCAAGACGGGCCAGGTCGAAGTGCTCACCATCCACAGGGGTGTGATCAAACTTGAAATCACCCGTAAAAATCACATTGCCCACAGGGGTCGTGATCGCCAACGAAAAGCTGTCGGCCATCGAGTGGGTGTTGCGAATGAACTCCACCGAGAAGTGCTGACCCACCTTCACCACGTCTCTGGGACCCACCGTTTGGAGGGTGGTGCGGTCGGTGACACCAGCCTCGTCCATTTTTCCAGTGAGCATGGACAGGGCCAAACGGGGCCCATAAATCACTGGAATATCGAAATTTTTGAGATGGTGTGCAATTCCACCGATGTGATCTTCATGACCATGGGTCACGATCATGCCGCGGATCCGACTCTGGTTTTCACGCAGGAAACTGGTGTCGGGCATCACCACATTCACCCCGTGCATTCCGTCACTAGGGAATGCCAAACCGGCATCCACAAGCATCAGATCATCGCCGTACTCGAACACGCAGGTGTTCTTGCCGATCTCATGCAAGCCACCTAGCGGAATCACACGGAGACAGGCTTGCTTGGTTTTAGAAAGAGTGGATGTCATGAATAAGAACGCAAGGGAAGTTAAAAAAGGAAAAATCTGAATCGGCAGCCGGAGCGTCAGGTCTGACGCAGGGCAGTGAGAAGGTCGGCTAAGGAATCGCGCATGGCTGAATTAAGGGGTAATAAGGGAAGACGAGGAGCACCCACTGGCCATCCACTCAGCTCAAGAGCAGCTTTCACAGGGATGGGGTTGGAGGTGGCAAAAAGGGCCTGGAAGAGCGGCGTTAACTGCTCGTGTTGACCGAGGGCAACAGCGTTCTGACCGCTGAGGAATGCATCAATCATGTGGCGCAAACGCCTGCCAACAACGTGACTGGCCACACTCACCACACCCACAGCACCAGCGGACAACATCGGCAAGAGCAATCCGTCATCACCGCTGTACACAGCGAGGCGAGGTCCACAGGCCAAGCGCAGCTCGGTGACTTCTTCAATCGAACCGCTGGCCGCCTTAAAGCTCACCACATTGGCGCAATCCATCAGTTGAGCTGCCGTGGCCGGAGCCATGCTCGTGCCAGTGCGTCCAGGCACGTTGTAAAGCATGAGTGGTAGCTCGGGAGCCGCTGTCGCAATCGCTCGAAAATGCGCTTCCAAGCCCTCTTGAGGGGGCTTGTTGTAATAAGGCACAACCAACAGGGCACCATCAGCGCCAGCAGCAGCCGCTTCTCGCGTGGCCTTCACCGCTTCACTTGTGCTGTTGCTTCCCGTGCCTGCAAGCACCTTCACACCAGGTCCAACGGCTTGACGGACCGCCTCCAGCATCTTGACTTGCTCCTGCCAGCTCAGGGTTGGCGATTCACCCGTGGTGCCACAAACAACAAGCCCTTCTGAACCTTCCTCGACAAGATGACGGGCCAAACGACCTGCCAAGGCCAAATCCACACGGCCCTCAGCATCGAAGGGGGTCACCATGGCCGTCAACAGTCGGCCAAATGGGGTCGGAGAAAGTTCAGCAGCGGTACTCATAAGGATCAAACAGAAGGAAGAAGCAGTTCGGCAATTTGAATGGCATTCAGAGCGGCACCTTTCCGAATCTGATCACCACATAGCCAAAACTCAAGAGCATTCGGCTCACTGATGTCCTGACGAATCCGCCCCACCATCACCGGATCTCGACCGGTTACATCGGTTGGCATAGGGAAACGGTTGTGAGCGGAATCGTCGAGTAGCTCAACACCAGGAGCAGCAGCTAAAAGTGAACGAGCCTCCTCGACAGGGAACGGCTCATGGAATTCCACATTGACCGCTTCTGAGTGAGCGCGCAACACGGGAACCCGCACGCACGTTGCCGTAAAGCGCAAGTTGGGGAGTCCCATGATTTTGCGGGTTTCATGCACCATCTTCAGCTCCTCTTCGCAGTATCCATTCGGCTGAAGGGGTGAATTGTGCAAAAAAAGATTGAACGCAAGCGAATGGGGCAACACTTCACTGGTAGGGGTGCCTCCATCAAGCACCACCCGGGAGAGATCACGAAGCTCATCCATGGCGCGGGCACCGGCACCACTGGCCGATTGATAGGTGCTCACCACCACGCGTCGCAAGGGTCGGCGCGACGCCAGCGGCGCTAACGCCAAACTCAACAGAATTGTGGTGCAGTTGGGATTCGCGATCACACCTTGATGCTGCTGCGCCGCATTTGGATTCACCTCGGGAACCACAAGAGGCACGCCGTCTTCCATGCGGAAGGCGCTGGAGTTGTCCACCATCACGGCTCCCGACGCCACGATTGCCTCGCGCCAAGCCTTGGACACCGAACCGCCTGCAGAGGCGAGCACCAAATCAACGCCTTGGAATGATTTAGCTGTGGTCTCTTGAACGATGAGCTCCTGCCCCTTCCATGGGCAGCAACTGCCAGCAGAGCGAGCGGACGCTAAAAGACGCAGTTCAGCGACTGGAAAATTTCGTTCCGCAAGAAGCTGAAGGAGCTCTTGACCAACGGCACCACTGGCACCCAGCACTGCAACGGTGAGTGGTCGATTAGGAAATGGCGCGGCGGAAATCAAACGAATGAAACTGGAACAAAAATCTGGTTTTAGCCGTGGCTACATGCCACTCACTGCATCGATCCCTGACGTTGTGACGCCGCAGGGAATTGCTAAAGCGTTCCAATCAGCTTACGCGGATGGCAAAGGACTCGCACTTAATTAAGGTGATGGGTCTGCTCTTAAACGCCGCCGATGAGTGCCGCCAGCCTGAAGGTCACCTCCAAAGCCCGCCCCGGCAGCCGTCTGGCCGTTGAAGTAGCGATTCCAGCCGAACGCAGTCAGGCCAGTTACGAAGCGGCGATCTCACAGCTCAGCCGCAGCGTGAATCTGCCTGGATTCCGCAAAGGCAAGGTGCCTCGCTCCGTTCTTGTGCAACAACTTGGCGGATTGCGCATTCGCGCCACCGCACTCGAGAACCTCGTGGATGGCATCTGGCGGGACACCATTAAGCAGGAAACAATTGAAGCCCTAGGCCAACCCGAAGTGGATGGCGGCTACGAAGCCTTGCTGGAGGCCTTTGAACCTGGAAAGCCCCTTTCCGTCACGTTCGAAGCCGATGTGGCTCCCACCCCAACCCTTAAGACAACAAAAGGGCTGAAAGCGGAAGCGGAGAGCGTCAGTTTCGATGCCGCAAAAGTGGATGACATGCTCGAGCAGTCGCGTCGTCAGCTCGCCACCGTGGTTCCGGTGGAAGGCCGTAAGGCTGCAGAAGGCGACATCGCTGTGCTGGGTTTTAAAGGCACCTACAGCGACGACGGCAGTGAGATCGAAGGCGGCAGCGCCGATTCGATGGACGTGGACCTCGAGCATGGCCGCATGATCCCCGGCTTCATTGAAGGCGTTGTGGGCATGGCCGTTGGTGACAGCAAAACTGTGGCCTGCAATTTTCCTGACGATTACCCCAAGGAAGATGCGCGCGGACGCAAGGCCAGCTTCGAGATCGAACTGAAGGATCTCAAAACCAGAGAACTTCCCGATTTGGATGACGACTTCGCCAAACAAGCCAGCGAGCAGGAAACCTTGGCCGAGCTGCGCTCTGACCTTGAAAAGCGTCTTAAGGATGACGCGGAGCGCCGTACCACCAGCAATCGACGCGATGCCCTCCTCGCTGCTCTCGTCGAGCAACTTGAGGTGGAACTTCCCGAAACCTTGGTTCAACAGGAAGTGCGCAATCTGGTGGAACAAACCGCAGCTCAATTCTCGCAACAGGGAATGGATGTGAAATCCCTGTTCACTCCTGAGCTCGTCCGCAACTTGATGGAGACCTCACGCCCGGAAGCGGAGGAGCGCTTGCGCCGCAGTCTTGCCCTCTCTGCCCTTGCGGAAGCAGAAAGTCTCAAGCTTGAGGACCCAGAGATTGACGCCAAAGTGAAGGAGGTCACAGCCCAACTCTCCGGTGAGCGTGACATCGATCCCAACCGTCTCCGTCAAGCGGTGATCGAGGATCTCCTCCAAGAAAAACTGCTCGGCTGGCTAGAAGAAAACAGCACCGTGAGCGAAAAGGCGCCTGAGAAGGACAAGCCGAGCGCCACCGATGCCTGATCAGCGCCCATAGATTGCATTCATCTGTCCTCCTGCCCGCCGCCGCGTGATCAACGCCCGCAGCTACCACCCAATCGAAAACCGCTGGCGAGGGACTCTTCCCGTCTCGGCTCACGCCCCGTTTGCCTCTCCAGGGGTTCCCACGGTCATAGAGCAGTCCGGTCGGGGTGAACGCTCCTTTGATATCTATTCCCGTCTGCTCCGGGAGAGAATCATCTTTCTCGGCACCGACGTGAACGACCAAGTGGCCGATGCTCTGGTTGCTCAACTTCTTTTTCTAGAAGCGGAAGACCCTGAAAAAGACATTCAGGTGTACATCAATTCACCGGGTGGCTCGATTACTGCAGGTTTGGCGATCTACGACACCATGCAGCAGGTGGCGCCAGACGTCGTCACCATCTGCTACGGCCTCGCTGCCTCAATGGGCGCTTTTCTGCTGAGCGGAGGCTGCAAAGGCAAACGCTTAGCCCTCCCCAACGCCCGGATCATGATTCACCAACCTCTTGGTGGTGCCCAAGGTCAGGCCGTTGACATCGAAATCATGGCTCAGGAAATTTTATTTCTTAAGGAGACCCTGAATGGTCTGATGGCGGAGCATACCGGCCAGCCTCTCGCCAAAATCACCGAAGACACCGAACGGGACTACTTCCTTTCTCCAGCAGAAGCGGTTGAATACGGATTGATCGATCGCGTTGTGGACAACCTCGGAGGCGAAGGAATCATTACGGGGGGCTGACACGGCCCATTTCCCCACGATCCTACGTATCCAGTCCGATCCCATCCCGACCGGTTCTGTCGTTCCGTTTGATGTGTCCAGAGCCCGATGGCCAAATTTGACGCCCATCTGAAGTGCTCTTTCTGCGGAAAGTCCCAGGAGCAAGTGCGCAAACTGATCGCGGGTCCTGGGGTCTACATCTGTGATGAGTGCATCGATCTCTGCAACGAGATTCTTGACGAAGAGCTGATCGACGCTCAAGGCAATCCCCGTCACAGCGGCGAACCCTCCAAAAAAACTGCTGCCGGCGGCACGCGCAAAACCAGCAAGCCCGCTCCAACGCTGGCCACGATCCCCAAACCTCACGAAATCAAAGGCTTCTTAGACGAACAAGTCGTCGGTCAGGAAGCAGCCAAGAAGGTGATGTCCGTTGCCGTTTACAACCACTACAAACGCCTGGCATGGCAAGGCGATGGCCAAGGGGAAGCCGCCCAAACAGCCACCCGCCTGCATAAGAGCAACATCCTGCTGATTGGTCCAACTGGCTGCGGCAAAACGCTTCTGGCCCAAACCCTGGCGGAAATGCTTGATGTGCCCTTCGCCGTTGCCGATGCCACCACCCTCACAGAGGCTGGCTATGTCGGAGAAGACGTGGAAAACATCCTGTTACGGCTCCTGCAGAAAGCCGATATGGATGTGGAGCAGGCCCAGCGGGGGATCATTTACATCGATGAAATCGACAAAATTGCACGCAAAAGCGAAAATCCCTCGATCACGCGCGACGTGTCTGGGGAAGGCGTTCAACAGGCCCTTCTAAAAATGCTGGAGGGCACCGTTGCCAACGTGCCTCCTCAGGGCGGCCGCAAGCATCCTTATCAGGACTGCATCCAGATCGATACGAGCCAAATCCTGTTCATTTGTGGTGGAGCCTTCGTCGGCTTAGATGACTTGGTGCAGAAGCGCATGGGCCGCAATGCCATCGGCTTTGTGCCGAACGATGGACGGGGTCGCAACCGCGCCACCCGCGATATCCAAGCCGCCCAGGTACTCCGTCATCTCGAACCCGATGATCTGGTCAAGTACGGCCTCATCCCGGAGTTCATTGGGCGCATGCCTGTGAGCGCCGTGCTCGAGCCATTAGACGAGCACGCACTCGAATCGATCCTCACCGAACCACGCGATGCCTTGGTGAAGCAATTCAGCACTCTCTTGAGCATGGACAACGTCCAACTGGACTTCGAATCACAGGCCGTTGAGGCGATTGCCAAAGAAGCTCACCGTCGCAAAACCGGCGCTCGAGCCCTACGCGGAATCGTGGAGGAGTTGATGCTTGATCTGATGTACGAGCTGCCCTCCGATCAGACCGTGACATCCTTCACGATCACTAAAGCCATGGTTGAAGAACACACCGGTGGCAAAGTGCTGCCCCTCCCCGACACCAAGCAGCACAAGGAGTCGGCTTGAACGTCACCCTGAATGGCTGCCGCTGATCATCTTTCAGTCCCGCGCCAGCACGGCCTGTTTCTCCATCACGGCATCGATCTAGGCGATGGCACCATCGCCCATTACCTCGAAGGACGTGAGATTCTGCGCAGTCCGGTGGAGGAGTTCAAACGCGGGTTAGAGACCAGCGTTGTGGAACATGACCATCCATCTCCAGCAGGGGTCACACTGCGGCGAGCGATGAGCCGCATCGGCGAACAGCGCTACAACCTGCTGTTCAACAACTGCGAACATTTCGCCAGCTGGTGTAAAACCGGCCGGCATCAGAGCGGGCAAGTGGAGAGCTTCCTGCACACCACCAGCCTCGGCGCTTTGGCGATAGGCCAGCTGATGCCTGCAGCGCTTCTCACAGGACTCCGATTGCTGCTCAAGCGAGGGTTGGTGAATGAACAATCCCGAGATCGCGCTCGCCGCGGCCTTTTGCAGCTGAAAAAACTCCGTCAGAGCTTGCTCGACAAACTAGAAGGCACGCTTGAGCAGGCAGAGGGCTGGATCCGCGGCGGTCCTAACAATGGAGCCAGCGAACGCTATGCAGGACAGGGCAGAAAGCTGCTCAAAGCGGGCCAAAGCCTCGCCGATGAACTCGCAGCCGTGGAAGAACTAGAGCAGCGCATCAGCGATTTGCTCAACGAGCAACATGGACGTTCCATCAGCGATCAAGCTGAGTAGCCTCAGTATCTTGCTGTTAGTGCATGAGTCAGGCCTATCAGCCGCTGCATCACAAATACCGTCCTCAACGGTTTGATCAGCTGGTGGGTCAGGAGGCGATTGCCGCCACACTCGGCCATGCCCTCACCTCCGGACGCATTGCCCCGGCCTATCTGTTCAGCGGCCCACGCGGTACCGGCAAAACCTCCAGCGCCAGGATCCTGGCGCGCTCACTCAATTGCCTCAGCCACGACGGCCCAACGCCCCAGCCCTGCGGGACTTGTGAGCTCTGCACCACGATTGCGCGCGGCACCGCTCTCGATGTGATCGAGATCGATGCCGCCTCCAACACCGGTGTCGACAACATTCGCGATCTGATCGAACGCTCTCGGTTCGCACCTGTGCAAGCGCGCTGGAAGGTGTACGTGGTGGATGAGTGCCACATGCTCTCCACAGCCGCGTTTAACGCGCTGCTCAAAACCCTGGAAGAGCCACCGCCTCAGGTGGTGTTCGTATTAGCCACGACCGATCCCCAACGGGTCCTGCCCACGATTCTGAGCCGCTGCCAGCGCTTTGACTTCAGGCGTATTCCACTCGAGGCTTTGAACTCGCACTTGGCCTGGATTGCCGAACAGGAGTTGATTCCAATCCAACCAGAGGCGCTGCATGTGGTGGCCCAGCGCGCCCAAGGAGGGTTGCGCGATGCGGAAAGCCTTCTCGATCAGCTCAGCCTCCTGCCAGGACCAATCAAGGCGGATGCGGTCTGGGACCTGTTGGGAGCGGTCCCAGAGCAAGAACTTCTCAACCTGGCTGAAGCGCTTGCAGAGGGAGAACCCCTCACCCTGCTCGAGGCGAGCAGACGCCTGCTGGATCGTGGCCGGGATCCCGGTGCTGTACTCCAGGGGTTAGCAGGCATTTTGCGCGACCTGGTGTTGATGGCTGTCGCACCAGACCGCCCAGAGCTCACAGGAGTATCACCACAATTTCGAGAGCAGTTGCCTGCACTCGCGAAGCGCCTAGGTCGTCAGCGACTTCTGCACTGGCAGGCACAACTCAAAGGCAGCGAACAGCAGCTGCGTCAAAGCGTGCAACCAAGGTTGTGGCTCGAAGTGTTGCTGCTGGGCCTCCTTGCTGATGCCGAGCGCCCCGTTGCAAAACCCAGTTCTGCTGCGCCGGTCAGCAAGCCACCCATCAGCCCTCCAGAAGTCAACACTCCAGCCATCAGCACAGCCGCGGTAACCAGCACAGCACCAATAGCTGAAACACCCGCACCACCACCCGTCAGCCTTCCCAACACGAGTCCACAACCGGTCGTCAACTCAGACCCTGCACAGACGCCACCTGCAGCGCAAGAGCCAGCCCCTGACAGCAACAATCTGCCTGAACTGTGGCAACAGATTCTCGCCAGTCTCGAGCTCCCCTCCACCCGAATGCTGCTGTCACAGCAGGCGCAACTGGTACGACTCGATCCCCATCGCGCTGTGGTGCAGGTGGCTGGCAATTGGATGGGCATGGTGCAAAGCCGGGCCAGTTTGCTGGAACAAGCCATCAAACGTTCCATTGGCGGGAACCGACAACTGATCTTGGAAAACCACGGGGGTGCAGCCCCGATGGCCTCAACGCCATCCGCCGCACCCGCACCGCAATCAACACCATCCACCCCCATCACAGATCCAACGCCGTCTCTACCGACGTCGACGCAACCGAAGCCCGCATTTCCATCGCCAGTCGTGATGCCTGCTGCGCAAGCACCACCCATCACTTCGGTGGCAGCGCCAACAACGAGCTCACCACCAGCAGGCTCGAAACCGCCCAGCATCGTTTCAGCAGAGGCCTCTAGCCCGGGCTCCCCATCGATGAACTCACCAACTCCACCGCGACCAGCGGAAGTGAATCCACCTTCGATCATGGATGAAAAGGTGAAACGCTTTGCCGACTTCTTTAACGGTCAAATCCTGGACGTGGAACTGGACAATGACTAAAGCGTTTCAACCATCAAGGCTCAGGCTTTGACCGTCTCCTCAGTCCCGCGATGGCTGGTTTTTGCCCAAACCAATCGCTTGGGAAGCACCGCCATCCGCAGCGTGACCCAAGGAATCACAAAGAACCAATGGCTGAGATAGGCAATACCCAAAAGCAATGAGAATGGATCGGGTTGAGGTAGGGCAGGGCCTTCACTGCAGCGGCGGCACCCTCTCCAATACGCCACGCCTGACACGCCAAACGCCACGATCGATAAGGGCCAGTACACCGGTGATGTTCGCGTTAAGGCACTGGTCACTAAGTCGGCAAATGAGAGCACAGGGAGGGCGTACTGAAGCAAGAAAAAACAAGCCAGGTCTCGGCGCTGCCCAACCGTTAAGCGATTGGAGAGCAACCCCGGCCAATAATCAAAGAAGCGCTGCAACCCTCCTTCTGCCCAACGTTGTCGCTGCTTCCAAAGCGCCGAAATGGTCTCCACCGCCTCTTCTCGGACCGGTGGATTCCATAGCAGCGTTGTGCGAGCACCCTGGAGCAAAAAACGAAAACTAAGGTCTAAGTCGTCAGTGACCGTGTCTTCGTTAAAGCCACCGCAGGCTTCCAACACATCACGCCGCAGCAACTGCCCGTTTCCACGAAGTTCAGACACCCCTCCACCCAACAGGCGCCCCTGCTGAATCAGCGCATCAAAGGCCATCTCCATCGCCTGGACACGCGTAAGCAAATTGGTATCGGCGTTTGTCACTGCTTTGCGCATCTGCACCCCAGACCAATCGCCCATCACGGCGATAGGAATCAAGCGTTCCAGCTGGTCTTCACTGATCTGACCATCGGCATCCAGCACGAGAATCCACTCCCCACTGCTTTGAGCCAACGCAGCATTCAACGCACCAGACTTCCCTCCGCCTGCATTGCGCTGCCGGCGAATCACGTTCAGGTTGGGGTACTGAGGCTTCAGTTCATCGAGCAGATCTGGTGTTTTGTCTTCGCTGCCGTCATCAACGATCCAGGTGGTGAGTTGGTCAGCTGGATAGCGAAGCGCTCCAAGGCGTTCCATCAAACGTGCCACCACGGCCTCTTCATCCCTAGCGGCCACCACTACATCCACCTTTGGCCAAGAGGCAAAGCTCTCGATCACGGCGGGGTCCGCGGCCAGGGACGTCTCAGGGCTTGAGATCCCATCCCCATCATTTGCAGGGGTGCTGTTCGCGGGAACGGCGCTCGCGTCAGAGCCTCGTAACGTTGTACTGAGCGAGTACCCACCGAGCACGAGCGCAAGCGTGAGTGAGGGGATGAGACTCCTGGAGGGATCAAGCCAATGGGGTGCCGCTCCAGCGCAACCGCAAGCCACCAAAAACAAGGCTGTCTTACCGCGTCGGCGATCGCCTGTCCCTGCGGCCAACACCCTGTCACCGTTCGAACTCATCGGACTTTAAGGGGCATGCCCAGGTTCAGAGCTTGAAGACGGCTGGACCGTGGTCAATGTTGTGCCCGGATAGTAGTGACTGAGGATCCGTTCAAAGCTCCAACCACGAGCCGCCAGATCGATGGCGCCAGCTTGAGAGAGGCCCACTCCATGACCAAATCCTCCACCGTTAAATCGCCATCGATCGGGCCCAAGTGTCTCAATCACAAACAAGGTGCTGGGCAAGCGACGCAAAGTGCGCCGGATGCCATCCAGTCGCAACATGACCGCCTCCCCGTCAGCCGACATCTCGATGTCGAGGGCCAGCACCCTTCCACTCGCTCCCCTCTTCTGCACTCTTAGGGAACTGGGGACACCAGCAGACAAGCCAGAAGCACGTAAAGCCTGGACCAATTGGGCAGCGCTGTACGTGCGCGACCAACGAAAACGAGGGTGATTCATGCCATTGGCACCATCGCCGCGCGCTAGCAAGCCACGCACAGAGGAGGCGTCCTGCAGCGGCAACGCCATTCCCTTGATCCATGCCGCTGAACCATCGGCACGGGCCTGCACATAAGGGAGCGATTCCATCGCCCAGGCCTCTTCTCCTCCAGCCATCACCCCACCGTTGCTGGCGTGATACCAAGCTTGAATCGGCTCGCCATTCCAAGCCAACACCTGCCCGGCCGTCGCACGAATCGCCTGACGCACCGCAGCACTGGCTTGTCGGGGATCGCTGTACACCTGGCACTGCGTATCACTGCAGAGGTGATAGCCATCGATCGCAAACCGATGGCTATTCGCCAGGGCCCAGGTGCGCGCCAACACCGCCTGCGCTTCGAGAGCCGCCGTAGGAGATCCAGCGCCGATTTCATGGGGAACCACCCCCTCCAAATAGCGCTCAATCGGAACTTGTTCCAACAACGTCCAGCTGCCATAGGCATCCGGCTGAAGACGAAACGGGCCGCGCAGAACGCCTCCCTGCCAGAGCAGACCGCTTGGAGCCTGCAGCATCAACGGGCCCTGCAGGGTGCGTCCACCTAAGGGGCCCTCCAAGACGATTTTCATCTCCGTTTTCAGCGTTCGCAACCAGGTCCGCACCGGGACCCCATCGAGCCGCTCAGCATCAATGGGTGCCCACACCTCCCAGTCACGGGGATGGGCCACGCGCGCGACCACACCTTGATCACGCCAGAGACTGGCAATCCGTTCCGCTGATTCAAAACTGGCGTAGGGACCAGCAATCTGGCGTGCAATCTCCACAGGTGCAGCCAAACGAGCAAGTCGCCAGCTGAGGCGCAGCGACCTCGCCTCGGCAACAACGGTTCCGGCTCCATCCCTCAATCGCAAGGACTGCTGACCAGCACTGTTCAAGGTGAGCAAGGGCCCGGACCGTTCTGTGGTGGTGCCGCGGCCAAGGTGATCGTCCAATGCCACCCATAAAGGCGCTGCATTGGCCTTGGGCGGCAATGGCACTGCTCGATGGGTCACCACGGCAGTAGGCGCGGGTTCGCGGCTCGCCTCTTGAGCGCGGCAGCTACAAGCGATCGCACTCACCAACGCCAAAGGCATCACGACCCGTCGTTTCAGCCAGCCAAAGGGAGGAGTCATCGACACGTCCGCTGCAACTGGATTCAGCATGACGGGGCTTGAATTGATTGGCTTTAAGGAAGGCAACGTTCTATGGTTGTCGCTTATGCCGCGTGCAGCCAGACCCATGCCCAAGCTCAAGACCCGCAAAGCAGCCGCCAAGCGGTTCAAAGCAACAGGCACTGGCAAGTTCATGCGTCGCCGCGCTTTTCATAATCACCTTCTCGATCACAAATCGCCAAAACAGAAGCGTCATTTGAAGACCAAGGCCGTGGTGGATCGCACCGACGAAGAGCGCGTCACGCTGATGATGCCCTACGCCTGAGCTCAGGCCTGAGTCTTGCCAAGTGATTAGCAACGCAAGACATTTTTCCCCTCAATTTCTCCACATCTGATTCATGGCTCGCGTCAAGAGAGGCAATGTTGCCCGTAAACGCCGCAATAAAATCCTCCGCTTAGCTCGTGGCTTCCGCGGTAGCAACGGAACACTCTTCCGTACGGCAAACCAACGCGTCATGAAGGCGCTTTGTAATGCCTACCGCGACCGTCGTCGTCGCAAGCGTGATTTCCGCCGTCTTTGGATTGCGCGGATCAACGCTGCTGCACGGATGAATGGCGTGAGCTACAGCCGTTTGATTGGTGGCCTCAAGAAAGCTGATGTGCGGATCAACCGCAAAATGTTGGCTCAAATGGCTGTTGTCGATCCTGCGAGTTTCGCCAACGTCGTGAATGCCACTCAGGGTTAATGATCAGTCCCCAACGGGACGTTTCTTGGGTCTGACATGAATGCTTTCCTGCCTCAGACCTACCTCTTGGGCCTGATTGGTCTCTTGGCGATCGTCGCTGTTGTCGGCGGTCGCCAATTTTTACGTGTTCGTCGCGACGAACAGAGCTTGCTCAAGATGGAGCAAGAGAAGGTCGCGTCCTCCAAAGACGCAGGTGCCTTGTATGAGCTGGCTTCTGTTCAATTACGCAAGCGCCTTTACCCACAGGCCATTGTGACGTTGCGACAGGCCGTTAAAAGGCTCAACAATGAGCCCAATGAGGCGCGTGCGCTCATTGAAAATGCCTTGGGTTATGCGTTAGCAGCAGAAAAAGATTTCACGACTGCAGTACGCCACTACAAAGCGGCATTACGAGCCAAAGAGGATTACCCAGTGGCAATGAATAACCTCGCTTTTGCTCAAGAACGCCTACTAGAAAATGAGGAAGCCTGTGCCCTCTATCGCCAAGCACTAGTTCTTGATCCTAAAAACAAAACAGCGCGCAAGCGATTAACCCGCTTGGAACGCTCTGCTGCAAAAGAAAAAACCTCAAATCAGTCTTCACCAAAGGGCCCGGATGGGCGCGGATTCTGAAACAGCGCAGCTGCGCGACAGGTCAAGACGTCCGCCAGGGTTAGTCAGCCTTGGAGCTTCCCATCCAGCTAGAGAAAAATCCTGTAACCCTAAAAATCTCCCGCCAATTTCCATCTCATTGGTGAGCTCAAGAGCCAAAGGTAGAAGGTCAAGTTGATCAGATTTGGCATTGAGATTGCCCTGAATAGGCGTAGAGATCGTTCCAATCCGCATCTCGCCGCGTAAATCAACCATTTGGCCCATTGGCTTCAAACGGGTCAAGGTCAATTCCACGTCCATGGTGGAATTAGACGTAAATGAGGTGTAATTTCCGCACCACTGACGAGGCAGAGTTGCCGCAAGATCAGCCGCGCGAGCGACAGGATCAAAACTCTCAACCGATCCCTCAAGTTCAAGAGGAATCACAAGTTGCGAACTATCAAACGATTGGGAAGACGCAAACGGTGCCTGAATCTCAACCGGTATGTCGATGACGGGAGGAACGGGCATGCATGGAATGGATGATGGACGCACGGTAGAGCGGTTGCGGCCTGCTTGACCGCATCACGATCCGGTTCTTCAACCCAACCGCAGCTGACCCCTATGGATCCGACCCACTCTCACGACGATGCACTCCAAATCGGAGGGCGCAGCTTCCACAGCAGGCTGATCACGGGAACAGGCAAATACCCAAGCCTGGAGGCCATGCAGCACAGCCTGCAGCGCTCAGGCTGCGAGATGGTCACTGTTGCCGTACGGAGGGTTCAGGCGGTTGCTGAGGGCCATGCAGGCCTGATGGAAGCGATTGACTGGTCTCGAATCTGGATGCTTCCCAATACGGCGGGGTGCACCAACGCGGAAGAGGCCGTGCGGGTAGCCCGGCTCGGCAGGGAGCTCGCCAAGCTGGCCGGTCAAGACAACAACTTTGTGAAATTGGAGGTGATCCCAGACAGTCGTCATTTGCTGCCCGACCCCTTTGGCACATTGGAAGCGGCAGAAATACTGGTGAAGGAGGGGTTCACAGTGCTGCCCTACATCAATGCCGATCCCCTGCTGGCCAAGCGCTTAGAAGACGTGGGCTGCGCCACCGTGATGCCGCTGGGATCCCCCATTGGATCGGGTCAGGGCTTGCGCAATGCCGCCAACATTGGCCTGATCATCGAGAACGCCAGGGTGCCGGTGGTGGTGGATGCGGGCATCGGCGTGCCAAGTGATGCAGCCCAAGCGATGGAGATGGGCGCCGATGCCGTTCTTATCAACAGCGCCATCGCCCTCGCAGGACAACCTCCTCTGATGGCAGAAGCGATGGCCAACGCCGTGCAGGCAGGACGCCAATCCTTGCTGGCAGGTCGATTGCCAACCCGGGCAGACGCCTCTCCAAGCTCTCCCACCAGTGGACGTATCAACGGCTAGCAACCAGCACACACGCGCCAACCAGTTCACCGTCTAGGCGAACAACAGACCTCTGGTAGTGAAGGAGCATGAAGAAGCAGGGGCGCAACAGCGATCAACTCCATAACGTCCCGATCAGTTGCAGCTGGATTCATGCAAGTCATTCAGGAAGATGGCGGTCGCCTCAACGCCTTCGCGAAGGAACCTCGAATGGAAGTGATCAGCGAAGGAGCCTCTCTCAGCAACGGCTCTCGGCTCCTGATCATCTCCGGCGCAGTGCTTGTGATCGCCCTAATGGCTCTGTCCGTAGCCGTCAGCTAAAAAGCCTGTAGTAGCTTGCCAGAAATCAGCGGCTTGCTCGCTTCAGCCGGAGTTTGGGGTGAAAGTTCTCGTTTTAGGTGGTGACGGCTTCTGCGGCTGGCCTTGTGCGGTGAATTTGGCCGACCAAGATCACGATGTGGTGATCGTGGACAACCTCAGTCGTCGCAAGATCGACATCGACCTTGAGGTGGAATCGTTGACACCGATCGCGAGCATCGGTGAACGCCTCAACGTGTGGGAAAGCATTGGCGGCAAGCCCATGCGGTTCATCCACATGGATATCGCCCACGAGTACCAACGGCTTCTCGATCTCATCATCGAAGAGAAACCCGACTCAATCGTGCACTTCGCCGAACAGCGCGCTGCGCCCTACTCAATGAAGAGCAGCGCCACCAAGCGTTACACCGTTGACAACAATGTGAACGGGACCCACAACCTGCTAGCCGCGATCGTGGAATCGGGCCAAGACATCCACGTGGTGCACCTCGGCACGATGGGTGTGTATGGCTACGGCTCCCACCGTGGCGCCACCATTCCCGAGGGCTACCTCAAGGTGGAAGTGCCCCAGCCTGACGGCAGCCGTTTTGAAGAGGAAATTCTTCATCCCGCCAGTCCTGGCAGCGTTTATCACATGACTAAAACGCTCGATCAGTTGCTGTTCCTGTACTACAACAAGAACGACAAGGTCAGGATTACCGATCTTCACCAAGGCATTGTTTGGGGCACCAACACCGAGGCCACGGATCGTGATCCGCGCCTCACCAACCGCTTTGATTACGACGGTGACTACGGAACGGTTCTGAACCGCTTCCTGATGCAAGCAGCGATCGGATATCCACTCACCGTGCATGGCACCGGCGGCCAAACCCGCGCCTTCATTCACATCCGTGACTCGGTGCGTTGCGTGCAGCTCGCGCTCGAAAACCGGCCTGAGAAGGGCGAACGGGTCAAGATCTTCAATCAAATGACCGAGAGCCACCAAGTGGGCGAATTGGCCAAGAAGGTGGCTGCTTTAACAGGCGCTCAGGTCAACAATCTTCCGAACCCCCGTAACGAAGCCGTTGAAAACGATCTGATCGTGGACAACCGCTGCTTCATCGAGCTGGGGCTTAAACCAACCACCCTTGATGATGGCCTTCTCAAAGAGGTTGTAGAGATTGCGACGAAATACGCCGATCGCTGCGACCGCAAGCGCATCCTCTGCACTTCGGCCTGGACCAAGACGCAGGCCCAAGCCATTGGCAACGCCTCCTGATCGAGACGAACCTTGAAAATCGCCTTTTTTACAGAAACCTTCCTCCCCAAAGTCGACGGCATCGTCACCCGGCTCACCAAAACGGTGAAGCATCTGGTGGATGCAGGAGACGACGTGGTGGTGTTTTGTCCAGAGGGCGCACCCAGCAATTACATGGGAGCCAAGGTGGTGGGCGTTCCCGCCATGCCCTTGCCGCTCTACCCAGAGCTGAAGCTCGCTTTGCCGCGCCCGGCTGTCTCCGAAGCGATTGATGCCTTCCAGCCAGACCTGATCCACGTGGTGAATCCTGCGGTTCTGGGCTTGGGAGGCATTTGGCTCGCCAAGACCAAATCCATCCCCCTGATCGCCAGCTATCACACACACCTGCCGAAGTATCTCGAGCACTACGGCATGGGCATGCTCGAACCCTTGTTGTGGGAACTTCTAAAAGCGGCTCATAACCAAGCTTTGCTGAATCTCTGCACCTCCACTGCGATGGTGCAAGAGCTCAGCGATAAGGGCATCCAGCACACCGCCCTATGGCAGCGGGGCGTGGATACGGAGATGTTCCGGCCCGAGTTGCGTAGCCCAGAGCTACGTCAGCGCTTACTTGGTGAATACGACGACCGCGGAGCACTTCTGCTGTATGTCGGTCGGCTCTCCGCAGAAAAACAGATCGAACGAATCCGTCCGGTGCTCGAGGCGTTGCCCGATGCGCGACTGGCGCTGGTAGGCGATGGCCCCCACAGGCAGCAACTGGAGAAACATTTCGAGGGAACGGCCACTACCTTTGTGGGCTATCTGGCTGGCGAAGAACTCGCTGGGGCTTACGCCAGCGGTGATGCCTTTCTCTTCCCCTCCAGCACCGAAACCCTTGGCCTTGTGTTGCTCGAGGCGATGGCCGCTGGCTGCCCAGTGGTGGGCGCCAATCGCGGCGGCATCCCGGACATCATTAGCGACGGCGTGAACGGTTGTCTTTATGAGCCAGACGGGGCAGATGCGGGGGCCGGCAGCTTGATTGAAGCCACCGGCAAGTTGCTCGGCAATGACCTCGAGCGTCAAGCCCTCCGCAATGCCGCCCGCTCAGAAGCCGAACGATGGGGCTGGGCCGGGGCAACAGAGCAGCTACGGGGCTATTACCGCCAGGTGCTCTCCTCAGATCTCAGCTCAGCGGCCTAAGTCAAGTCTGTTTGCGATTGCGGTTCCACACTTCAATCACTTTCTTAGCCATCGGTAGCGCATGCACTGAGCCACCCCCAGGGGTGTTCTGAGCAAAGGCCACCACAACGATCTCCCCGTTCGGGTACGGGGCATAACTAGCAAACCAGGCATGATCTGGGCCACCCGTGCTGTCCTCCGCAGTACCTGTCTTACCGGCCGCAGGAGGAATGCCCTCACCATTCAAGCCATAGCCGGTGCCGTCCTCCACCACCTTGCGTAAGCCCTCGCGGATCTTGGCCAAAGTTGATGGCTTGATCGGCACCTTGGAGCGCCGCGATGGAGCGGTCCAGTCCAAGCCTTGATCTGCCAGATGGGGGGTGACCAGCCAACCACCATTGGCAAACACGCAATACGCACGTGCCAATTGGAGAGGGGTGATCTGCACAACGGACTGGCCAATCGAAGCAGAGGCCATGTCTTCAGGGATCCAAGGAGTGGAACCAGGTTCAGCCCAGCCGCGACCATCCTTCGCCCAATCTTCATCACCAACCAAACCCACATTTTCCTCCCAACCGATTTCAATCCCTGTCTTCCGCCCGAAACCAAGTTGAGTGGCCGCCTTCTTGAGAGCGAGAGAACCCGAGCCCACCCCAACTTGATAGAAAAACGTATTGGAGGAGAAGCGCAGGGCATCGGCGTACCCAATCCGTCCAAACCCAGCGCCATTGTGATCAGGAAAACAGTGACCGCCATAGGTGATGCAGGCGGTGGTGTTCAACTTGACCTCAGGAGGAAATTTGCCCGACGCCATTCCTGCCATTGCCGTCACGGGCTTCCATGTGCTTCCAGGGTCATAAGCATTCATGGCACGGCTCAACAGCGGCTTTTTGGGATTGGAAAACAGCGCGTCGTACTCCTTCTGAGTAGTAAAAAGTTTCGAGAAAAAATTGGGGTCAAAATTCGGGTTGCTCGCAAGCGCCAAGATCGCTCCATTGCGAGGGTCCATGGCCACGATTGCGCCACCAGGTTTATCAGCCAAAGCCTGCTCAGCCGTCTTCTGAAGATCAAGATCGAGAGTGAGCGTGAGGTCTTTGCCTGCCACCGATGGTCGATCACCCAGGTGCCTCTGCACCTCTCCCATGGCATTCACTTCGAGCATTTGCCCTCCCCACGCGCCACGTAAATGCGACTCGTAGGCCGCCTCTACGCCGATGCGACCAATCCGATCGCGAATTTTGTAACCCTGATCAGCGAGTGCTACGTATTCCTCCTCAGTGATCGGCTGGGTGTAGCCGAGAGTATGGGCTGCCAGCGTTCCGTGGGGATAGGCACGAAGAATATCCACGTCCACTTGAGCTCCCTTCAGGCCTAGAGACTGCTCTCGGAAACGAAGCACCTGCTCTGAGCTGAGTTCACTGGCCAAATTGATGCGGTAGCCATTGCGATCCGGCCCCGACTGGCGGCGCCGGTCCAGGGTTGACGGGTTGAGATCCAGAAGAGAGGCAAGGCGATCGCGCAACTCCGGCCAGGCCGCGTCATCCACCAGGCGCGGCTCCACATACAGCGAGTAAGTGAGCTTGCTTGAGGCCAATACCCGCCCTTTGCGATCCAGCAGACGGCCACGGGTTGGCGATCTAGGTACGAGTCGAATGCGGTTTTCATCCGCCAACTGCCTGTAGCGAGGGCCCTCCAACACCTGGAGCCACACCAAGCGAGCCACCATGGCGCTGCAAAACAGCAGCACCAACCCGAACAGAACCAGGGGCTGCTGGCGCAAACCGCTTTGACGCTGAGCGTCCCTTTGGGGAGAGGCGGAGCGGGTCATGCCCTTAGCTCTCTTGCGCAAGCTGAGCTTCTAAGGATTGAAGCCGCTGCGTGATCCTCGCCAGAACCTCCTGCAACTGCTGTTCTTCCTGTTCTGGTGAAAAGCCTTCTCCTATGACGTCAACCACCTCAGCTGTGGGCTCCTCCACAGCCACCTGCACGGGCATGACTGGATTACCGAGCCCAGGACTCACTTGATCGAGCCGTTCACGCACACCCTTCGCTGCCGGTTCACCTTCATCGCGCAACTCGCGCAGCGGATCTGACGCCCCTGATGTAAACGATTCCACCACCTTGCCGGGGCCTCCCGCACGGGCCCGCTCGACCAAAGCGAGCCCTACAGGCAATACGTCCTGCATCAACGCCAGTCGCAGGGCGTCAAACGGTTGATTCTCAGCCATGAGCAGACCCGAATTCAGCGCAACCCAGTCTGCTGCGGAGGAGGCAAAAGTGTCGGACAACTTGAATTAGATGACCCAAGCCACCAACCACCCACACCTGTGAGAACTAGCAACGCCACCGCTGGAGCCAAGGCGTGATGGGTGGCTTCTAAAGAAAGCCATTCCCCCCAGGAGCGCCAAAAACGATCACGGTCAAAGCGACGCCGCTCCCAAGTTTCCTGCTTGGCGCGTCGCCGGTACGACTTCTCAACCCAACGCTCAAACGATCGCTTCTTGGTGATCGCCATCTTGCGCTCCACCTCGAGCAGATGTCCGGAGCTGAGCTCAGGATGAAACGTGCTAATCAGCTCCATGCTTTTAAGGAACATCTCCACGGCTCCATCCTTAATCTCTCGATCAGAATCTTTGAGCAAGGTCCAGTCGAGCTCTGGATAGAAACGACTGCGATTCACTGCAATCTGCTCTTCGGGGAGCTGGCCCGGTTCGCGCAACCAACGATCTGTATTGCTGTCGAAGCGACGCCAATACAAGAAGGGGTTGATGTAGATCGTTTTCCCTGCCAACAAAATGCTGTCTTGCTGAAGACGGCGCTGAAGCTGGAGGTCCTGCTCTTGAGCAGCGGTCAAGGGATTGATGCCGGGAGCTAAGGGTATCGACGGTTAGGCCCATCCACCAGCCCCTCGAACAGCCTTATTCCCACTCAATCGTTCCTGGAGGCTTGCTGGTGATATCCATCACCACACGATTCACTCCTTTCACCTCATTCACGATCCGATTGGAGATCGTTTCCATGAGGTCGTAGGGAAGCCTCGACCAATCAGCGGTCATGCCATCCTCACTCGACACACAGCGCAGCACGATCGGCCAGGCATAGGTGCGCTTATCGCCCATCACACCCACTGAGCGCACGGGGAGAAGAACCGCAAACGCCTGCCAAATGTCGTGATAGAGACCCGCCGCATTCACCTCCTCGCGCACAATCAGGTCGGCATCACGCAAACAATCAAGCTTTTCCTCCGTAACTTCGCCCAAGATGCGAATAGCCAGTCCAGGCCCTGGGAATGGATGGCGACTCACGATCTCCTCGGGCAACCCGAGCATTCGGCCCACCTTGCGAACTTCATCCTTAAACAGTTTGCGTAGAGGCTCCACCAACTTGAAGCGCAGATCCTTGGGAAGTCCTCCCACGTTGTGATGGCTCTTGATCTTCACAGCCACACGCTCCCCGGTTTTGGGATCCACGTTGGTGCCAGCACTTTCGATCACATCTGGATAAAGCGTGCCCTGGGCTAAGTAATCAAAAGGCCCAAGCCGTTNGCTTTCCTCTTCAAACACACGGATGAATTCCGTGCCAATGATTTTGCGCTTCTCTTCTGGATCCGTAATGCCATCAAGCTTTTTGATAAACCGTTCGCGGGCATGGATGTACTCCACGTGAATATTGAATTTGCGATCAAAAAACTCCATCAGAAATTCAGGCTCACCTTTACGCATGAAGCCTTGATCGATAAACATGCAGGTGAGTTGATCTCCAATCGCTTTCTTCAATAAAAAAGCAAGAGTTGAAGAATCTACGCCGCCTGATAGGGCTAGCAGCACACGCTTTTTACCAACCTGTTTACGCACGTTGGCGACAGCTTCATCGATAAAAGCTTCCGTAGTCCAATCCGGTTCGCAACCGCAGATGTGATAAACAAAATTGCGAATCATCACCATTCCACCGGTGGAATGAACCACCTCAGGATGAAATTGAGTGCCGTATAAACGTCGACTGTGATTTGCAATCGCCGCCTCAGGCGTATTCGCTGTATGAGCCAAACGCACGAAGTCCTTGGGCAAGGCCTCCACGGAATCACCGTGACTCATCCACATCGTGGACCCACTCTCCACATTCGTGAGAAGTTCAGTGGGGTCATCCACCACGAGCGGAGCCTTGCCGTATTCGGCCTTACCCGTGGCCGCCACCACCTGACCACCAAGCTGCTGGACCATCAATTGCATGCCGTAGCAGACCCCCAGCACAGGGATGCCCAGATCCCAAATTGCTGGATCGCAGAGGGGAGCTTCATCGGCATAGACCGAACTTGGACCTCCGCTGAGGATGATTCCACGGGGAGCCAAAGCCCGTAATTCTTCAGCGCTGGTGCTGTAGCCCAACACCAGAGAGAACACCTCCGTCTCACGCACTCGGCGTGCAATCAGTTCCGAGTACTGGGAACCGAAATCAAGAATGACGATGGCCGGTTTGCGCTGACCTTCGCTCTGGACTGATGACATACCGCACTAGGACCGTCAAAAGAACGGCCTTCCAAACCTTCAGTTCCTTCAGCGTAGAGAAGGATCAAAGCCAGCCTCTTCCCCTTCCGAATGAATGCAAAGTCCGCAGCGGGCGAGTAGGGAGTGTCCTGTCAATCCGGTCCAGCGCAGCTGGCGTTGACGATCAAATAACGCCGCACCGACCCGCATAGGCCAGCTGCCATAACGCTTTAGGTAAGCCTCGCTTCGCAGTTCAACCGCCTGTGCGATCGCTTGCCAGACCCGATCAGCCACGGCGCAATCGCTCTTCTGAAGCTCTTGAAGCGCTGATTCCATCGACGCACTAGCCAGCAGCTCTTTGATCAGATCAACACCGAGTCCCTGCTGCAGGGCAATCGCCGCAAGAACCTCTAAACGACCATCAGCCAAATGGTGGTGGGTATGGAAGATCCCCCCAGCCAGTTTGACCAGCTTTCCGTGATATCCGAGCAACAGCAGATTGCTAACACCCGCTTCCGCACTAGCCACAAGCAAAGGCCCAATCCAGTTCCCTGCCTTCAGCAAAGGCTGTTGATCAGCAAGACCCAGCTGATGGGCGAGATCCAACCCGTTCTCGCCAATCACCAAGGTGAGAGATCCGCAGAAATCGGCTGCTCTGGCAATCGTCTGCAGAGCATCAAGGCTGGCGCGCAGCTGATCGGGTGATGCACTCGACTGCACCTCAGCTTGCGTGCCAATCAAGGCCAAGCCATCCACCACACCAAACGCTGCGTTACTCGTGCGCTGGGCCAGCTCGCGGCCAAGCGGAAATACAACTTCCAATTGCAAACATCGACCAGGAGGAACCAGGTCGCGCAGATTGGCCTCCAACAAACGGCGGGCGAAGTCAGAAGCGCAAAGATCACCTTCATGCCCCTGTCTGCCGATTCCCTCCCCAGGAACGATCTCCAACCAACCTGTTTCTGGTTGACTCCAACGCGCCTGAACCCAAATTTCCAAATCTCGAGTGAGATCAAGACCTGGACCTGGATCACATCGGCTGATCGCCAAAGCTTGCTCACCGCCTTGCAAGGGCGCTGCCGATTGAACCTTCACGCTGAGGGCCTGATCGCGACCTGGAATCTGCAGCGATTGTGGATTTTCAGCGGTCTGACCACACAGCACTTGCGTGGCCGCTCGAGCTGCGGCGGCAACCCAGACGGGCAGAGTCAGCCCTTGGGGGGCATCTGTGAGGGATTGCGTGATACCGAATGGCAAGCGGATCGTTTTTTAGAATGAACGATTGGCGCTCTTCCGGACGTGCAGGACAAGCTCACCCTGATGATCCCCGGACCCACCCCGGTGCCAGAAACGGTTCTGAAAGCGATGGGACGCCATCCCATCGGGCACCGCAGCGGCGAGTTTCAAGCGGTGGTGGAACGAACAACAGCTCAACTGCGCTGGCTGCATCAAACCAACAACGACGTGCTGGTGATCACCGGTAGCGGTACAGCTGCCATGGAAGCCGGAATCATCAACACACTTAGTCGTGGAGATCGGGTGATCTGTGGCGACAACGGCAAGTTTGGCGAGCGCTGGGTCAAGGTGGCGCGCGCTTACGGCCTTGAGGTAGACGTCATTAAGGCGGACTGGGGTCAACCCCTCGACCCGGAGAACTTCCGGACCGCTTTGGAAGGCGACAGGGACAAAACGATCCGCGCGGTGATCCTGACCCATTCAGAAACATCCACAGGGGTGATCAACGATCTTGAAACGATCAGCCGCCACGTCCAAGCCCACGGCACAGCGCTGACCATTGCCGACTGCGTCACCAGCCTGGGTGCCACCAACGTGCCCATGGATGGCTGGAACCTGGATGTGGTCGCATCCGGATCCCAAAAGGGCTACATGATGCCTCCAGGGCTCAGCTTTGTCGCGATGAGTGAGCGAGCTTGGACGGCCTACGAACGCTCAGATCTACCTAAATTTTATTTGGATTTAGGTCCCTACAGGAAAACTGCAGCCAAAAACAGCAATCCATTCACGCCTGCCGTGAATTTGTACTTCGCTCTCGACGCCGCACTGGAGATGATGCAGGCGGAAGGTCTTGAAGCGATTTTTGATCGCCATGCGCGTCACCGCGATGCAGCACAAGCTGCGATGAAAGCGATCGGATTGGAGCTGTTTGCAGCCGAAGGCTATGGAAGTCCGGCGATTACGGCAGTTGCCCCTGCAGGAATGGATGCGGAGCTGCTGCGTAAAACCATCAAAGATCGCTTCGACATTCTGTTAGCTGGCGGTCAAGACCATCTCAAAGGCAAGGTGTTCCGCATTGGCCATCTTGGCTTTGTCTGCGATCGAGATGTATTGACAGCCGTAGCTGCCATTGAATCCGTGTTGCATTCACTCGGCTTCCACAAGGGCCAAATGGGTGCTGGACTTTGCGCCGCATCAGCGATCTTAAGCAAGAATTAGAGCGGTTAATCATCAACTAAAGCATCGGGCGTGAGATAGAATCACGCCTATGCGGGTGTAATTCAGCGGTAGAATGTCAGCTTCCCAAGCTGGACGTCGCCGGTTCGAATCCGGTCACCCGCTTGGTCAAGACCTAGGTTTAATCAGTTGCATCACTTGAGGACCGACGGTGCCTGCACGACGCTCTTGTTCAAGTGCTTTCAAAATGAACGATCCTGAAGACGAGACATCGCCTGCTTCGGCTGCAGATTGTGCTTTCTGAAAAAACACATCAGCTTTGGCAAGATGCTCCTGTTTTTGATTGGGAGCAGATTGCACCATCGTTGAAGTTCTATCGAGGACCGAATTCAACACTAAGTGGACTTGAATATCAATAGTCTAACGAATGAATGAATAGCAAATCTCAACTCAAGTTCCTGGTTCTTCGATGTTGCCTCCAAGTTCAGCAATTTGACCACGGAGCATTTCGCATCGGCTGCCATCTCCTCGTGTGATTGCAACAGCTAAGGCGAATTCCAGCTTTTCAAGCTGGTGACCGCCTTCAAAGAAATTTTGGTGGTTGCGCAACATGACTTCGCACGTCGCTGCGGAATTGGTTGATGGATGAGCCATAGGTGGCTTTATTCAGATTGTGCCACCCATGACATGGGTTAGGCAGCCAAGTCTTGCTCCGAGGACATAACAGAACTGGGTTGATCAACCCATTGCGGCTCAGAACGCAGCAAAAGGTCTCTGCAATCGGTGAGCAAGCGATCCACCCCATCCAGACGTTCCATCTCATCTGCGGGCATGGTGTTGACCTCCGACGACTGGCGTTCCAGCTGAAGCTCCAAACTCTCAAGGCGATTCTCAAGCTTAATAAGCCTTTGAGATAAAGCATTCAGGGTCTCTGCCACATCCTCAGCGGTACGCGTAATGCGGAAGGAAACGGACTGGGTCATCGCCCCAACAAACAGATATGCCCCGATAACAGCACATCAGAACCGCTCGATCCAGACTAAGGATCAATCTGCAGCGTGGTGTTCATGCCCCCACTCACAACGGTGCTCCTTTATCTCCTCGCCGGCACGAGCATGGGATTGCTTGCAACGCGCACTGGAATCCCTGCTGCACCACTGGCAGGCGCACTGATCGGAGCCGCCATGGTGAGCATGAGCGGACGGCTCGAGGTGGCTCAATGGCCAGCAGGCACAAAGACCTGTCTGGAAATAGCCATTGGCACCGTGATCGGTACAGGACTGACCAAAGCCTCACTGGATCAATTGCAGCAGTTGTGGAAGCCTGCGGTCTTGATCACGCTCACCCTCGTCCTAACCGGAATTGTGGTGGGGCTATGGAGCAGCAGGTTGCTCGGCGTTGATCCTCTCGTCACCCTGCTGGGTGCAGCTCCTGGTGGAATCAGCGGCATGAGCCTGGTTGGGGCTGACTACGGCGTTGGAGCAGCCGTTGCTGCCCTGCATGCCGTTCGTTTGATCACTGTCTTACTAGTCATCCCTGTTGTGGTGAAACTGCTCACGCCACTTGGGCTCGGTGATTCCTGACTCAGGCCTAGACAGAGCGATTTCAATCGATATTTTGGTTTCTAATCGCTTCACTCGTCCTGCCATGGCCCGAATGCGCCAGCGCCTTGCGCTCCTCCTCTCTCTGATCGGATTTGCTGGGGTTGGCCTGGCTCCTGCACAGGCGATCGCTGGGACCCCTGAGGCCGTTAAGGGAGCAAAAATTTACTGCTTCATGAGAAGCAGCAATAACGATCACCAGGTCAGCTGGGAAGCGGCTTACGCCTTGATCAAACGCCAAAAAAGTGGAATGTTCAAAACCTCACCTGAGCATGCTGCGGTCATGATCACTGAGGCCGTTGTGGAAGATCCAGGCAGCTACCCCGACTGCGGTCAGTACCTCGGCGATCTTTTCGGAGGCAGCAAAGGTTCTACAAAATCCCTCGACAGCGCTCTGAACGCAACTGATTCAAGCAATAGCAATTCATTCAATTCGTCTAACTCGAGCGATGACGATCGCTACAGCTATTGACGACCTCTTCAATCCGCTTCATTCCCATCCTGATGATTGGCGGTTTGCTTCTCACAGGTTTGGGATGCCGCAGTCGATCCGAACCAAAGCCGGCGACCATTTCACCTGAAATATCGATTGCCGATTGCATGTCAGATCTTGATCTGAACAAGCTCGACAAAGCCCTTCAACGGTGCAATGAGGTGGTGGACGCCCATGGAGATAAGCCAGCCGCGCTTGCTGATCGCTCGCTTTTGCTCACGCTGATGGGCAAGACCGACCAAGCCTGCGCCGACGTGACCCAAGCCATGGCGCTATTGCGCCAAGACAGCAGAACTGCTGATCCGATGGTGGTTCATGAACTGAATGTGCGTCATAAATCCTGCAAGCAACGGGACACCATTTTGGGCAATGGCTGACGATCGAGGGCGACCCGACGCGGTCCAAGTAGCAGTTCGATCCGTTCCGCCTTGCTAGCCACCAAACCGTCCACGAGCTGATCAGCGAGACCGAGCTGAAGCCAATGGCTGATCAGGCCTCCTTCCATACCAATGCGATGGCAACGATCTTCCGCCTGATCGATGTCCCCCGGCGTCCAAGGCCTTTCCAGGAGAACAACATGCTGAGCGCGGTGGAGCGTAAAACCAAGCCCACCAGCAGCAAAGGTGGCTAAAAGTAGATCCGTCTCCCCAGCTTGAAAGCGGTCGACAGCAAACTGCCGCTGCTCGGGTTTCTGCCGGCCTGTCAGCAAAACGCCTCCCAGGCGTTCGTGGAGCAGCAGCAACGGATCCACAAAACTGCTGAACAAGACGATCGGCTTGTGCTGCTGCCGCAAACGCTGAATCAACTGTTGCGCAGCCGGCAACTTGAATTCGGCTGCAATTTGCCGCAAAGCTGTAAGTACCGCCAAAGATTCAGCATCAGAACGCACCAATCCCTGCGCCACCCGTTGGCGATAGTCATCGATGACCAGCCGAAGGCGGTAATCAAAACCCTTCACCTCCTCACCGACGAGAGCGATCTCTTCAAACGTCCTTCGCTTGGGGGGGAGGTCCAAAACCTGCTCCTTGCGGCGATGCAAAACAAGCGGTCGGGTCAAACGTCGCAGCTCGTCCAATCGGCTGGCTCCTGCGGTTTGCCAACGCTGCCTTCCGCCTTGCTCACGGAAATGCCCCTGACAAAACAATTCCTCATAGGAGTGCTGATCCCGAGCAATGGGATGATCCATCGCGGCCAGCAAGGGATACAGCTGATCAGGCCTACCGTTCTTCATCGGTGTGCCAGTGAGCATCCAAATGGCTCGCAGGCGGGGGTGCCGTGCAAGGCGCAGTAAACCCTGCGTGCGTTGTGCCCGCAGATTTTGTGCGTAATGGGCTTCATCCACCACCAGCAAAGTGCCCGCCTCCGGGAGCTCAGACGGAAGTCGCGCCCAGCTGCAAAGGTCAGGCATGAGCTCAAGGGCCGCGGCCTCACGGCGCCAATGCGAATGCAACCCCACAGGGGCCACCACCAATAAACGCAACGGCAAGGCACGCAGCAAAGCTCTCGCCGCCAGCAACACAGTGAGGGTTTTGCCAAGCCCCATCTCATCAGCCAGCACCGCGCCGCGCCGCGCTAATAACCAGCGAGCACCCGAACGCTGGTGAGGCATCGGTAAGCGGCCATCACGCAAACGTTGGTCCAGATCAGCCTGCGCGATCAGATCTCGGTGGGGCGGCAGTGGGGGGAGCGGATGGCGATGCCAATGCAACCAACGCATGAGCTCCTCATCCACCCGAAAGCGCCGTTCAAAACGCTGCAACAAAGCCTCAGCTGAGGCAAGCGGAAATTCCCAACCCAGCCGAGAGCCACGCCAGACGCCCCGTGGACGAATTCTGCGCATCTCCGCATGGGTTACCGCATCGAAGGGGTAACGAGCCTGCACCAATCCAGACGGAGTCAATCCCAGCGTGCAAGCTGTTGGTGATGTAGCCGTGATTCCGATTCAAGGACTCAAACGCTAGTCCTCCTAACAGCTTTCAAGTGCTCCATACCCCACAGCCCACGGGGATCACTGATTCGATCAATCATCCATTGATCGATCAATCAAAACCTGCATGACCGTGAAAATGCAGCGTTCGACACGCGACGAACCCCGCCCTCACGCCAGACTCCACACAGCTGAGGTATTGGGATGCACAGCAGTGATGCGGTTTTCCTTGAGGATCTCTGTCCCAAGCTGCGCAATCGACGCTGGCGTCAATCGATCCATCTCCACACCAGCAACCGCTGTATTTACTGCGGCAAACCTTCTGAATCCATCGACCATGTCTTCCCCCTGAGTCTTGGAGGCATGAGCGTCACCGAAAATTGTGTGCCAGCTTGCCTGTCATGCAACGGCCAGAAATCTGACGCCGATGTTTTTGATTGGTACCGGCGTCAACGCTTTTATGACCCGCGCCGCGCTATGGCCATTCGTGCGTGGATTGATGGCGATCTGCGCCTCGCCTTGAGATTGCTGCAGTGGGCCCAGCCAGAACACAACCAACACTCTCGCTCTGAACGGCCAAACGATTCTCACTCCAAAGGGGATGAAGCGCAGAATTGGGGACTTCGTACAGCCTGATCACCACACTCGACAGGCCGCTTCCGAGTGATAGTGCTGACAGATTGAGGCGCTTTGCTCAGGCTGGTCAGGAGCCATCAACAAAGCCCCTGTCACCAGAGCCGCTGCCAAAAGTGCTGAACCTATGCGAACCCTTGAAGTGTCTTGGGGCTGCGCTCGATCACGACGAGACACCCGATTCTGGGGCAGCATGGAATCTCGTGAGGGCGCCAGTGAAAAGGAAGAATCAGCCACAACGAAACCGCGATTAATACGTTTGTACTGATGCTTAACGATCTTGTCAACCGCTGCGCACCCCTCCCATCGGATGCCACGTTGTGCATTCTTGGCGCTGGCTTCAGCGGAGGCCATCTCGCCAAGTTGTCCAAAGCGCTTGGTACAAGGGTGATCTGCACGCGCCGCCGACCGGAATCCGGCAGCGATGATCTGCCCTTTGACAGCGCCAACGGGATCGTTCCCAGCCATGAAGTACTCGCCTCCGTCACCCATCTGATCAGCACAATCCCGCCCAGCAAAGAGGGAACGGATCCAGTGCTGAGGTGTCTTGGAGAGCAGCTGCAGAAGCTGCCACTGCAATGGGTGGGCTATTTCTCCACCACCGGCGTCTACGGAAATAGCAATGGCAACTGGGTGGATGAAACCCACGAACCCCACCCCACTCAACTCCGCAGCCAGAAGCGGTTGGCGTGTGAGCAGCTGTGGCGCAACAGCGGCCTGCCGGTGCAGATCCTGCGCCTTCCGGGGATCTATGGGCCAGGCCGCTCCCCCCTGGCTGCGATCCGCTCAGGCAATCTGACCCCTGTGGATCAACCTGGGCAGATGTTCTGCCGAATCCATGTGGATGACCTGGCTGGCGCCTGCTGGCATCTCATGCATCGAGCCGCGGCAGGACAGCGACCAATTGTGGTGAACATCAGCGATAACAGGCCCGCCTCCCGCCTCGAGCTTCAACGCTTTGGCGCCGAACTCTTGGGATGCACGCTCCCAGCAGCGATCCCCTTCCGGGAAGCCCAAGCGAGCATGAGCCCAATGGCTCTCTCCTTCTGGGCAGACAACCGCAAAGTGAGCAACGCACTGCTGCGAGACGAGCTTGGGTACAGCTTTCAGCATCCCGATTTTTCAAGTGGTCTCAAGGATTGTTTCGCTGCAGAAGGCTTCAACGTGATGACTCCGGAACAGGAGGCGGAGCCTTAAGCATCGGCATTTCATGCGATGGAAGCGGCTTATCTGAACCAGTTTCGGTGAATCCCGCATCATCGAGAACCCGCTGCCATTGCACTTCAATCCAGCCCTTCCGCAACGCCGTTCCCAACCCATAAAGCAACAACCCCAGGAGCAACCAGCGCAGCATGTCCTTCTCTCATCCCTCCTCTGACGCTAACGACCGCCTGGTGATTGCTCTCGGCGATCCTGCTGGAATCGGCATGGAAGTCACGTTGAAAGCCCTCGCCGACCCACGACTGCCCGATGGACTGAACACACTCGTTGTTGGCTGCCGAAAAACGCTGGAGCAAACGTACTCAAGGCTGAAAGCCCAACAGTGCTCCCTCCTGATTGATCCCAGCGATCTAGACATTGACGATCTACCAGTCCATGAAGCCATCACCCCTGGGGCTCCGAGCCCAGAAAGCGGTGCATCCAGTTTTCGCTGGCTAAGCCATGCCGTCTCGCGCGTGAAAGAGGAGCACACCCTGGCTTTGGTCACAGCACCCATTGCGAAACATGCGTGGCATGCCGCAGGACACGACTATCCAGGCCAAACAGAACGCTTGGCTGAACTCGACGGTGCGCGTCAAGCCTCAATGCTGTTCACAGCTGTCTCACCAAACCACAGCTGGAGACTGAACACCCTGCTCGCTACCACGCATATTCCGCTGCAACAGGTCCCCAGTGCGCTCAGCCCCGACCTCGTGCTCCGCAAACTGGACGTGCTCAGCGAGTTCTGCCTGAGGTTCAATCCTCAGCCACGCTTGCTCGTTGCAGGCCTCAATCCTCACGCTGGAGAACAGGGCCGCCTTGGCAGCGAAGAAACGAACTGGCTCATCCCTGCACTCCAGCAGTGGCAGGAAAATCATCCCCACATCCATCTGAGCGGACCACTGCCTCCTGACACCTGTTGGCTCAGCGCTGCCAAAGCCTGGCAGCTGGGCAGTCAACCGGAATCACCCGATGGGATCCTTGCGTTGTATCACGACCAAGGCTTAATCCCCGTGAAGCTGATGGCCTTCGACGAGGCCGTGAACACCACACTCGGGCTGTCGTTCTTGCGCACCTCACCGGATCATGGAACCGGCTTCGATATCGCAGGACAAGGGATAGCGAGATCGACAAGCATGGTGGCAGCGATTCGTGCCGCCTGGGAGCTCAGCCGGGCTTAACCCGCATCAACACCTGACCGAATTCAACAGGGGTGCCGTTATCCACCAGGATTTCAACCACCTCGCCTGCCAGCTCGGATTCGAGCTCATTCATCAGCTTCATGGCTTCAAGAATGCAGATCGTTTGGCCCACACCTATGCGGGTCCCAATCTCTACGAACGAAGGTTCTCCTGGTGCCGGAGCCCGATAGAAGGTCCCAACCATGGGAGCCGTCACCTCCAACAAATCTGAGCGAGATCCAGCCGCAGGCGGAGGAGTTCCTGCAGGGAGCTCAACACCAGAACTATCCGGCGGGGAAGCAACCGGTGCAGAAGCCACTTGCACTATTGGTGCAGCCACTGCAGTGACAGGAAGGTTGCGACGCACTTCCAAGCGGAAGTCGTCTCCCTCCAAGCGGAATTCCTGAATATCGTTCTCGACGAGAGCGGCAAGAAGGGTGTGGAGCTGATCGTGGTCGAGCTGCATGATTAACCGTTCTCCCGTCCCAGATAGGTGTCGTTGCGAGTGTCAACCTTGATTTTTTCGCCGATCGATAAAAACAAGGGAACCATCACCTGCGCACCGGTTTCCAAGATGGCAGGCTTCGTACCACCGGTTGCGGTGTCTCCCTTCACACCAGGGTCGGTCTGAGCGATCTCCAACACAACCGAATTCGGAAGTTCAACCTCTAAAGGCTTGTCATTCCAGGTGACGACATTCACCTCCATGCCCTCCTTGAGATATTTGCGACTCTCTCCTATCTGTTTGGCGGTGAGACGCGTCTCTTCATAGGACGACATGTCCATAAAGACAAAATCTTCGCCCTCCATATAGGTGTGTTGAAGTTTCGACTTCTCGAGTACAGCCTGGGTAAGACTCTCTCCGGCTCGGAAAGTTTTCTCCACCACACTGCCGCTTTGAACGCCTTTGAGCTTGGTGCGTACAAACGCAGATCCTTTGCCTGGCTTGACATGCAGAAACTCGACTACACGCCAGACAACACCGTCGAGCTCGATCGTGGTGCCGGTGCGAAAGTCGTTGCTGGAGATCATTCCCGCTGAACGTTTCAGTGGATCATACGGCTGTGCCAAAGTCCTGACAGCACCTGGGGTTCTCCTTGGCTCACCGCCGTCTGACCGCTCTGCTTCTTGCTTGGCTAGCCGCCTTTGGCCTCTGGCTTGCCAAACCGGTATGGGCAGACCTGCCTCAAGGCAATGCCGTACAGGATCCTGCGGCGATCCTGCGCGATTCATTGCCGATGAATCAAGAGGATCTACGCGAGCTTCAGCATCGGCTGGAATCCACCAGTAACGATTTACGTGCCAAGCGCTGGAATGCTTTGGGACGCACAGTTAGCCGAACGCAGAAACTGGTGTCCACTCGCGGCAACAGCATTGTTGAAGCCGTTCCTGAGGATCAACGCAGTAATGCTGAGCTGCTCATCAACGAGATTCGCGCTGACCTGGTCCAGCTTCAGGAGCAGACCGATGCCAGTGACAGAGATGGATTTATCCAGATCCGTCGCGACACTCTGAGCCGGGTAGGTGATCTGGAAGCACTGCTGATCGACGATCGTCTTCCTGACATCCCCTCCGAATTCGATGCCTTGCCACGGCTTGCTGGACGGGCAACCGTGGTGATCGAAACAACGCAAGGAAACCTCACTGCGGTTGTTGACGGTTACAACGCTCCACTGACAGCCGGCGCCTTTATCGATCTCAGTTTGAAGGGTTTCTATGACGGCCTCCCCTTCAATCGCGCCGAAGATTTCTACATCCTTCAAACCGGAGACCCGGAAGGTCCTGACATCGGCTACGTGGACCCAAAAACCAAAGAAGAGCGGCACGTCCCCCTAGAAATTCGCATTCCAGGCGAAACCGACACCCTTTACAACGAAACCTTCGAGGACGTTGGGCTGTTCAAAGCCGCAGCAGTCCTTCCTTTTTCCACCCTTGGGACCCTGGGCTGGGCGCATTCTGACCAAGCCCTTGACGATGGCTCGTCGCAATTCTTCCTGTTCCTCTATGAAGCAGAGCTCACACCTGCTGGCCTCAACCTCGTGGACGGGCGGAATGCCGCCTTCGGGTACGTGGTGGATGGCTTTGATGTGCTCGAAGAACTGGGCGTTGACGACGGCATCAAACGCATCAAGGTGATCGAAGGCGCCGATCGACTGCAAGATCACGCCTGATGCTGCCGTGAGCATCACCCTGGCCGAACTCGGGGAAGCGGAGCTGCTTGACCGTCTAGCCCGCTTTGCGCCGCCCGGCCAGCTCAACGACGACACAGCCTTGCTGCCTCCAGATTCCAGGGCTCTGCTGGTGAACACCGACGTGATGGTGGAGGGTGTTCATTTCAGCGATGCCACCACAGCCCCTGCTGACGTGGGTTGGCGTGCTGTGGTCGCCAACCTGTCTGATCTGGCTGCAAGCGGCTCCGAGCAGGTGGAGGGGATCACGGTGGGCCTGGTGGCCCCTGGCACTACGTCTTGGTGGTGGGTTGAACAGGTGTACGAAGGGATCTCAGAAGCCCTCGAGCACTTTGGTGGAACTCTGCTGGGAGGTGACTGCAGCACCGGCAACCAACGACTGCTCTCGATCAGTGCGTTTGGACGACTCGGACCGTTGCGACTGCATCGGGCACAGGCCCGACCTGGTGATCTGCTGATGAGCAGCGGCCCCCATGGACTGAGCCGACTTGGCCTGGCACTTCTGCAAAACACACCGCTCCCCACCGCACTCTCAGTTCCACCGACGCTGAAAGATCAGGCGATTCGTTGCCACCAGCGGCCATGGCCAAGGTTTGATGCCTTGCAAACCCTGGTGGCCTGCAAACCCGAGCAGCTTCCCTGGCGAGCCGCTGGAACCGACAGCAGCGATGGCCTACTTGCTGCCGTGCATGGTCTCTGTCGAAGCAGTGGTTGCGGCGCTGTTCTGCGCAGAGATGCCCTTCCACGCCCAGATGCCTGGCCCTGCGACAGCGCATGGGATCGCTGGTGTCTCAGTGGTGGCGAAGATTTCGAACTGGTGCTGAGCCTGCCTCCTGAGTGGGCTGAATCCTGGAGACACCATCAGCCTGGAAGTTGCTGCTTCGGCGCCATCACCGCCGACACAGGCAGGATCATCTGGAACGACGATGACAATGGTGCATTGCTGCAGCCATCAGGGTTCTCCCATTACCGCTAAGCGAGCGCACAAAAAATCCCTCCCCTAGGGGAGGGATGGAAATCAGATCTTCTCGATCCTGAGGGTTACTTCCAACCTTTGGCAACAACCTCAGCCAAGTCGACAACGCGCTGGCTGTAGCCCCACTCGTTGTCGTACCAAGCCAAGATCTTCACAGCCTTGTCGCCCATGGCATAGGTGAGATCAGCATCGAAGATGGTCGATTCGTTCGTACCGGCGAAATCGGTGGAGACAAGAGGCAAGTCGCTGTACTTGATGATTCCCTTCATGCCGTTCTCTGAAGCGGCCTTCATCACCGCTTTGACGTCTTCCACACTCGGCCCCTTGGAGGTTCCGAAGGTGAGGTCAACAGCGGACACATTGGGAGTGGGAACGCGCATGGCAAAACCGGTGAGCTTGCCCTTCACCTCGGGATAGACCAAGGCCACAGCCTTGGCTGCACCGGTGGTGGTAGGCACCATGTTGAGTGCTGCTGCACGCGCACGACGCAGGTCACGGTGGCTGTTATCCAGGATTCTCTGGTCGCCGGTATAGCTGTGAATGGTGGTCATCAAACCCCATTCCATCCCAAAGTTCTGATCCAGAACTTTGACAATTGGAGCCAGGCAGTTGGTGGTGCAACTGGCGTTGCTGAGGATGTCCCAATCTTCGTGGCGGTACTGGTCTGCGTTCACACCAACCACAAAAGTGCCAACACCAGCTCCCTTACCAGGAGCAGTGAGAATGACCTTCTTGGCACCAGCCTGAATGTGCATGCTGGCCTTCTCATCGGTGTTGAACACACCTGTGGATTCGATCACCAGATCCACACCCCAGTCCTTCCAGGGGCAGTTGAGAGGATTGCGATCGGCGAAGAATTTGATCTCCTTGCCGTTGATGATCATCGTGTCATCCGTGGTTTGGATGTCCACTGACGGATCCAAACGACCCAAAATCGAGTCGTAGGTAAGCAAGTGAGCGCTGGTCTTGGGATCGGACGTGGAATTCATTCCCACGATTTCAAGATCCGTATTCGCCCCTCTGCTGATCCAACCCCGCAGCACATTGCGACCAATTCGGCCGAATCCATTGATGGCAACGCGCAGGGTCATGGCAGAAATAAGCGGTCTTACCGCGTAAGGGGTTTTGGGGCAGGATCATACAGAATTTATTGGGATTTTCCTGTAATTGATCTGCCTAAAAATCAGATGGAATGAGCTTCAAGCAGTTGGCCACAAGGAAAAGCTGGATTATCTTTAGCCCTCACGTTGACTCCCCTTGGCCGATTCGATCCAGCCCCAGAAGCACATTCACTTCATTGGGATGGGCGGAATCGGCATGTCGGCCCTGGCTCTGATTCTCGCGGAACGAGGCCATTCCGTTAGCGGGTCAGATCGCAAACTCACTCCTGCGATGCAGGCGCTTGAGACCAAAGCAATCGTCTTATTCGAAAGCCAGATCTCCAACAATTTTGACTATCTCAAAGCGCTCGGCATCGAAGCACCCTTGGTGGTGGTCAGCACGGCCATCCCCGACACCAATCCAGAGCTGATCGAAGCGCAGCGCTTGGATTTAACGATTTGGCATCGCTCCGACCTTTTGGCCTGGTTGATCGAACAACAACCCGCAATCGCTGTTGCGGGTAGCCATGGGAAAACCACCACAAGCACTTTGGTGACCACACTCCTGGCCACGGTTGGTGAAGATCCAACAGCCGTGATCGGTGGTGTAGTGCCCTGTTACGGCAGCAACGGTCACACCGGCAACGGTCGTCTGCTGGTCGCTGAGGCAGACGAATCCGATGGATCGCTGGTGAAGTTCAAAGCCAGTCTGGGGATCATCACCAACCTCGAACTGGACCATACGGACCATTACCGCAATCTCGACGATTTGATCGAGACGATGAAAACCTTTGGCCGGGGCTGCAAACGCCTGCTCATCAATCAAGACGATCCGATTCTCAAAGAACACTTTCAAGCCGACGCCTGTTGGTCTGTTCAAAACTTCGAAACAGCGGATTACGCCGCTTTGCCTGTGCAACTCGATGGGGATCGCACCATCGCCAACTATTTCGAGCACGGGCAACAGGTTGGGCAGATCACCCTCCCCCTGCCTGGCCTGCACAACCTGAGCAACGTTGTGGCCGCTTTAGCGGCGTGCCGCATAGAAGGCATCCCTTTGGACGCCCTTTTATCGGCCGTGACTGAACTGCGTTCGCCAGGTCGACGCTTTGATTTCCGGGGGGAGTGGCAAGACCGACAAGTGGTTGATGACTATGCCCATCACCCCAGCGAAGTCCAAGCAACGTTGACCATGGCCCAGCTGATGGTGCAAAGCGGCCGAAGCCCGTTACCCCGCACACCCAAACGCCTTCTCGCTGTTTTCCAGCCCCACCGCTATAGCCGCACACAAGAATTTCTCAACGCCTTTGCCCAGGCACTCGTGTCCGCTGACGCACTCATTCTTGCTCCTATTTATGGCGCCGGTGAACAACCGATCGAGGGCATCAATAGTGAGCTTCTGGCTCGCTCCATACGGTTGGTTGATCCCAACCAGTCGGTCTTTGTGGCTAGCACTATGCAAGAGCTCACAGGTCTGGTCAAACAGCACAGTGAGCCTGAAGATTTGATTTTGGCGATGGGTGCTGGTGATGTAAACAGTCTTTGGGAACGCCTGTCACAGCAAGGAATTGGAGGAGAGGCATCATGTTCACCGGCGATCGCGGCCTGAAGGCCCTTCTCGAGTCGGGGGTTCTCCAACAGCAGGTGTCCCTTGCGAACTACACCACTTGGCGGGTGGGAGGTCCAGCTCAATGGTTGGCTGAACCCAACGATGCTGAGCAATGTCTCTCACTCCTCCAATGGGCCCAAACGGAAGGTCTGGCCACCCGAGTGATTGGAGCGGGATCGAACCTGCTCATCGCTGATTCGGGGCTTCCAGGCCTCACGCTTTGCCTGCGCCGTCTCCAGGGCAGCCAGCTGGATGCGGAATCAGGGCAGGTGAAGGCCTTGGCAGGTGAACCACTTCCAACGCTCGCCAGGCGCGCAGCCAGGCTTGGATTGCATGGACTGGAATGGGCCGTTGGCATCCCTGGAACCGTGGGTGGGGCCGCGGCCATGAATGCCGGAGCTCAAGGCGGCTCCACAGCCGACTGCCTGACATCCGTGGAGGTCATCGATCAATCGCTGACGGAAGCGGTGAAGACCACAACGATGCTCAGCAACGCCGATCTCGCCTACGACTACAGACACAGCCTTCTTCAAGGCAGTAACAACTTGGTGATGGCAGCGCATTTTCAATTGGAGCCTGGCCACGACTCCAAGGAGTTGATGCGGAAGACCAGTGGCAACCTCAGTCATCGCACCACCACCCAGCCTTACCAATGGCCAAGCTGCGGAAGCGTGTTCCGCAACCCAGAGCCCGAAAAAGCTGGTCAGCTCATTGAAGGTTTAGGGCTCAAGGGAAAACGGATCGGAGGAGCGGAAGTCTCACCGGTGCACGCCAATTTCATCGTCAACGTCGGCGAAGCCAAAGCCGATGACATCCGCGCATTAATCGACTTCGTGCAAAACGAAGTGAAGAGGATGCATGGAATCACTCTGCATCCTGAGGTGAAGCGCATGGGCTTTCAAACGACCGATTAGCCTTCGCATCACTTCATTTGTGCCATGGCAGGGTTTGGACTTCCCAATTTCGGACAGCTCACTGAGGCATTCCGAAAGGCTCAACAAATCCAGCAAGACGCGCAGAAACTGCAAGAAGAACTCGATGCCATGGAGATCGAGGGCAACAGTGAGGACGGTCGAGCCAGCATCTGGTTGTCTGGCAATCAACAACCCTTAAGGGTGAAGCTAGATCCATCCCTGCTGAGCGAAGGACAGGAGGCCACAGAAGCCGCCACACTCGCCGCCTTGCAATCAGCCTATGAACGCTCCACCGGCACCATGAAAGAACGCATGGAAGAACTCACCGGCGGACTCAATCTCAACCTCCCCGGGATGGGCGGCTAACGCCGAGAAGATCCTCCACAGCTCGCCTGTAGATCGGGTATCTCTCCCAATCGCGCGTAACTCCGCATCCAGGTTCATCACGGTGCAAACAATCCCGAAAACGGCAGGGATGAGATTCGAGCTGCGCACGTAATTCCGGGAACAAGACCTCAAGATTCCTGGGGTCATTTGGCAAGTCTGGCCTGTTAAAACCGGGCGTATCAGCAACCCGTGCCTCACCCTCCAAACGATGCAACTCCACATGCCGCGTGGTGTGACGTCCACGTTGCAGCCGTCCTGAAACGGCGCCGATCCGCAAATCAAGCTCAGGGATTAAGGCATTCAGCAATGAGCTCTTTCCAACTCCTGAGGGACCGCACAGCACTGAAAGAGATGATCCGGCAAGGCTTTGCTTCAGCTCAGAGAGCCCAAGGCCGCTGCCCGTCGACACCAACAAAGGTGGATACCCCCAGGCCTGAAGGCGCACCCGCAGCCGCTCCAATTTCTCAGGCTCTAAGAGATCGGTTTTCGTAAGAACCAGCTGCACCACCAGTGACGTTCGCTCTGCTGTCAACAGAAAACGACTGGCCTGGTCGGGATCAAAAGCTGGTTGATCCACGGCCAATGCCACGACCACCGTCGTGGCATTGGCGACGGGCGGGCGTGTCAGAAAACTGACGCGAGGTTCGACATGAGAGACCACCGCTCGGGCATGGCTCACATCAATAGCTTCCACCCTGACGCGATCACCGACGTAGACCGCCTTACCGCGATGACTCAAACGCATGCGCCGAGTGCATAGCAGTCGTGAGGGAATTAACTCAGACACCTGATCTAGCTCTACCTCCAAGTAGTTGGCTTGGAGCGCAACAACCATGCCGGACTGAGCCGACTGATCAACCACCACCACACACCACCTGAAGACGCACCCAATCCTTGGCTTGGTCGATCACCTCCACCTGATGACCATCACGAGTCAGCCCCGGTATCACCATCTCCTCAGGCTCGCCCCGATCGAGATCAACCTGAAACTGCTGCCCGGGACGCATGGCCTCCAAGGCCAAACGACAACGAATGAAATTGGTTGGGCAGGGGGTGCCCCTTAGATCCAAATAATGATCGGATGGGGCAACACTCATCCCTCAGCGTTGCCCAAAAAGTCGTGCAAACAGGCCGCTCTTGTGGTGGTGGTGTTGCTCACCACGGGCTGAATGGTGCCCAGCCAAATCTTCGAGGAGACCGCGTTCCTCATCGTTAAGACGGGTTGGCAATGTCACCGTGACGGAAATCCGCTGATGACCACGGGCTACTGGATTACCCAGCTTGGGGATGCCCTTGTTTTCAAGCGTTAAAACGGAATTGGGCTGGGTGCCTGCCGGAATCTCAAGGGATTCGGGTCCATCCACGGTTTCCACCTCAATGGTGTCGCCAAGGATGGCCTGCAGATAACTGACCTTCACCTCCGAAAGAACGGTGAGCCCATCGCGCCTCAGGCTCGGATGGGATTTGACCGTGAGGAAAACATATAAATCTCCAGACGGCCCACCACGTAGCCCAGCATTGCCCTCACCGGAAACTCGCAATCGGGTCCCCGTGTCAACACCAGCGGGGATGTTGATTCGCAGTTTCTTACGGACTTGCGTGACCCCTTGACCACCACAGGAACTGCAAGGGTCAGCAATCACCTGGCCAGTGCCATTGCAGCTGGGGCATTCAGCCACCTGCTCAAAATTCCCAAACGGAGTCCGCGTGGCGCGACGCACCTGCCCAACTCCGCCACATGTTGTACAGGTAGTGGGACCACTCCCCGATTTGGCACCGCTACCACTACAGGTGGTGCAAGTCTCGAGGTGGGGGATGCGAATCTCCCGCTCTTGGCCGAACACAGCCTGGTCAAAATCAATGGTGAGGTCGTAACGGAGGTCATCCCCCTGTTGAGGTCCTCGCCTGCGCTGACGCCCTGCACCACCACCAGCACCACCGAACCCGCTGAAAAAGGTTTCAAAGATATCGGCAAAGCCGCCCATATCACCCATATCGGGCATGCCACCGCCGCCACCGAGCCCGGCCTCACCGAACTGGTCATACCGCCCGCGGGTTTGGGGATCACTCAGCACTTCGTAAGCGCGGCCAATCTCCTTAAAGCGATCTTCAGCTCCAGCGTCTTTATTGATATCAGGGTGATATTGGCGAGCCATCTGCCTGTAAGCGCGCTTCAGGGTGTCGGCATCTGCATCCCTGCTCACACCAAGGAGGTCGTAGTAATCGGCCATCAGCTCGTCATTCCGCTGCGCACACTAGGCATAAGTTTTGAATCATTCGCTCGCCTCAGGCGTTGGGGAGCCATCGTCCCCTTCGCTTGGTGCACTCTCACCACCCTCAATCCCCTCGGCCGCAGCGTCTGACTGTTGGGGTCCAGGTCCCATCGAGACCTTGACCAAAGCGTGACGCAACACTTTGCCGCTGAGGTGATAACCACGCTGCAGTTCTTCAACCACCACATCTTCAGGGTGCTCGTCGCTGGGTTCACGCAGCACGGCTTCATGAAGGCTGGGGTCGAACTCTTGTCCAACAACCCGCATCGGCGCCACACCGAGTTGCTTCAGCACATCAACGAGTTGCTTGTAGAGACCCTGGTAACTGCGGTGCAGCGCTTGGGCTTCTTCTCCCTGAGGATCAAGCTGCTGACGAGCGCGTTCAAAGTTATCCACCACAGGCAGGATTTCACTGAGGGTGCTGCAGGTGATCTGCAACTTCAGGTCGTCCTGATCCCGGCTCTGACGCTTGCGGAAGTTGTCAAAGTCGGCCGCAATGCGCACGTACTGAGCACTCAGGGTTTCGTGTTCTTGACGGAGAGTGCTGTGCTCGCGCTCCAGTTGCTCAAGCCGCGCTTGATTGTTCTGCGCAGAGGGATCCGCCTCTGAAGGAGCGTCGGGAGAAGCGGCGGCAGGTGTTTCCTCAACAGAGGGTGTGGGGTCCTGCTGGGTTTCGGGAACATCCGCTGCCGAATCGTTAGCCGGGATGGAAGCGTCGCCGCTCATGCTGACCAGATGCAAAATCACGTCTAGACATGTTGAAGGGTCACATGGACCCACCACAAGCGCGGAAAGCCGAATCAGCATGAGCGCCGACTCCACCCGAATGCCGCTACCGCCTGCACTGCCGGCAAAGCTGATTTCAGAAGCGGAGCTTGCTGCTGGAGAAACACTCCTGCAATCCGGGAAGGTGTTGGACCTTGAAACCTGGAAGCAACTTCAAGCGCTCCCCATCCATCTCACCGACGACGGCCTCATGGTGGCCATCGCAAGCAGCAGCGACCGAGACACTCGAGAACAACTTAAGCAGGTTTTAAGAAGCCATGGCTATATCTCCAAGCTTGTATTAGCCAATTCAACGGATATAAAGCGGCTGCTTGATCCACAGGCGGTTGACTCAGATTCGAAGATTAATCAAACATTAATCGGCAATACAGCAAAATCACTTCTCGATGGCTTTGATGTTGACGACATTTTAAATGTCGATCCTGATGAAGGCGAGATTCAGAGCACTTCGGCCTCCTCATTGGATATCGAATCATTAAGTAGCGATGCCTCTCCCATTGTCACATTAGTGGATCGCATTTTAGTCAAAGCATTAGACATGAGTGCCAGTGATATCCACGTAGAACCGCAACAAGCAGGATTACAAATTAGGCTTAGGAAGGATGGTGTACTCACAAATTTAACGCAACCACTCCCCACAAAACTAATCCCAGCGATTACCTCTCGCTTCAAGATCATGGCTGATCTTGATATCGCAGAACGCAGGCAAGCACAGGATGGTCGTATCCGTAGACAGTACAAAGGACGAACTGTTGACTTCCGCGTAAACAGCCTTCCTAGCCGCTATGGAGAAAAAATATGCCTCCGCTTACTTGATAGTGAATCGACCCAATTAGGGCTAGATAAACTCATCTCCAATCCCGCCACTTTAGAACTTGTACGAACCCTTGGTTCAAAACCATTCGGCATGATTCTTGTGACCGGACCCACAGGATCTGGTAAATCCACAACTCTTTATTCTTTGCTCGCCGAACGCAACGAACCCGGGATCAATATCTCCACCGTAGAAGATCCAATTGAATACACATTGCCTGGTATTACTCAATGTCAAGTGAATCGAGAAAAGGGATTTGACTTCAGTACAGCTCTTCGGGCCTTCATGCGCCAAGACCCAGATGTGCTGTTAGTGGGGGAGACCCGTGATCAGGAAACAGCAAAAACTGCCATCGAAGCAGCCCTTACAGGGCACCTGGTCTTGACCACCCTGCACTGCAACGATGCCCCCAGCGCCATCGCCCGACTCGACGAGATGGGCGTTGAACCGTTCATGGTGAGCGCATCCTTGCTCGGGATTGTCTCTCAACGCTTGCTCAGGCGTGTTTGCAGCGATTGCCGCATCCCTTACCACCCAGATTCCCAAGAATTAGGACGCTTTGGGCTGATTACGAGCAATGAAGACGATGTCACATTTTTCAAAGCGAAACACCACGAAGGACCACAAAAGCCATGCCCCAACTGCCAGGGCACTGGTTACAAGGGCCGTATCGGTGTGTACGAAGTGCTGCGCATGAATGAAGCGCTGGCGGCATCGGTAGCCAAAGGCGCTACCACTGATCTCGTCCGCCAGTTGGCACTCGAAGCAGGCATGAAAACCTTGCTTGGCTACAGCCTTGATCTCGTCCGCGAAGGGCACACCACGCTTGAAGAGGTGGACAGGATGGTGTTGACAGATGCAGGGCTGGAATCAGAACAACGCGCCAGGGCCCTTAGCACTGTTACCTGCCGGGGATGTGGTGGCGGACTGCAAGAAGGTTGGCTGGAATGCCTGTATTGCCTGACACCCCGTCAGTGAGAGCTCCGAGCATGGATCTAATGATCGAAGACCTGATGGAACAGCTGGTGAACGGAGGCGGAAGCGACCTCCACATCGCCAGCGGACAGCCGCCATACGGACGATTCAGCGGCGAACTTCGGCCGATGCACGAGGAAGCGCTCAGTGAAGAAGGCTGCAACCGCCTGATCTTTTCCATGCTCAACAACAGCCAACGCAAAACACTCGAACAAACGTGGGAGTTGGATTGTGCCTATGGCTTGAAAGGGGTCGCCCGTTTTCGCGTGAATGTGTACCGGCAGAAAGGCAGCTACGCCGCCTGCCTGCGTGCTCTTGGAAGCAAAATCCCCAGCATTGAGTTGCTCAATCTGCCTCCCGTCGTGGTGGAAACCAGCAAACGTCCCCGTGGTCTTGTCCTGGTCACGGGTCCGACTGGCTCAGGCAAAACCACAACACTCGCAGCACTTCTCGATCACATCAACCACACAAGGGCCGAGCACATCCTCACCATCGAAGACCCGATCGAATTTGTGTACACCAGTGATCTCAGCTTGGTTCATCAACGCCAACTCAACGAGGACACGCGCAGTTTTGCCAATGCTCTTCGTGCTGCTCTGCGCGAAGACCCAGACGTGATTTTGGTGGGCGAAATGCGTGATCTCGAAACGATTCAACTAGCGATCAGTGCTGCAGAGACAGGGCACTTAGTGTTTGGAACCTTGCACACCAGTTCTGCCGCTCAGACCGTTGATCGAATGGTGGATGTGTTTCCACCTGGCCAGCAAACCCAGATCCGCGTGCAACTCTCAGGAAGCCTGACGGCGGTGTTCTCTCAAACGCTCTGCCGACGCCAAAATCCTGCACCTGGACAGTTCGGCCGCGTGATGGCTCAAGAAATCATGATCAACACCCCAGCCATCGCCAATTTGATCCGAGAAGGCAAAACAGCTCAGCTCTATTCCCAAATTCAAACCGGCGGCGAACGCGGCATGCAAACCCTGGAAAGAGCACTTGCCGATCTGATTGATCAGGGCGAGATCAGTCTTGATGAAGGACTCAGCAAAGCGAGCAAACCCGCGGAACTGGAACGCCTGATCAACAACTAAATCAGTCGGTCAGCGCATGGTTTCTTTTACCGCTACTTACACCTCAGCCACAGGCCAACCGCGCACGGTCACGGTTAAAGCCAACGATGCTGTTTCGGCCCGTCGTCTCCTGCGCAGGCGAGGAATTAAAGCGGAAGAGCTGCGTCAAGACACAGGGAAAGGAAAATCCAAGACCGTGTCCAAAAGCGCAGGGGGCAGTGCGTCAGCAGGATGGCTGTCGATGGACCTCGGAGAAGCGTTCCAAAAGCCACCAGGGGTGAAAGAGAAAGCCATTTGGGCCAGCAAGTTGGCCGCGCTCGTGGATGCAGGGGTGCCGATTGTGCGCAGCCTCGATCTCATGGCTACGCAGCAAAAATTGCCGATGTTTAAAAAAGCTCTCACCAGCGTGGGACTAGAGGTGAATCAGGGCACGGCAATGGCAGCAGCAATGCGCCAATGGCCCAAGGTGTTTGACCAGCTCACTATCGCCATGGTGGAGGCAGGCGAGGCAGGCGGTGTTCTGGATGAATCCCTCAAACGCCTCGCCAAGCTGTTGGAAGACAACGCCAGACTCCAAAACCAAATCAAAGGTGCCTTGGGTTACCCAGTGGCAGTGCTGGTGATCGCCATTTTGGTGTTTTTAGGAATGACAATCTTTTTAATTCCTACTTTCGCCGGAATCTTTGAAGATCTAGGAGCCGAATTGCCGATATTTACGCAATTAATGGTGGATTTAAGCGCCTTACTTCGCTCCTCCGCCTCACTCGTGTTCGCTGGAATTCTCATGGTTGGCGCCTGGTTAATCGGCCGTTACTACAACACCAATAAAGGCCGCAGAGTGCTCGACAAGTTAATACTCAAGCTGCCATTGTTTGGTGATCTCATCATGAAAACGGCCACGGCTCAATTTTGCAGAATCTTCAGTTCACTCACGCGCGCTGGCGTTCCAATCCTGATGTCAATGGAGATTTCCAGTGAAACCGCTGGCAACTCCATCATCTCTGACGCCATCCTCGATTCGCGCACCCTGGTGCAAGAGGGCGTTCTGCTGAGCACAGCACTGACACGCCAGAAGGTCTTACCAGACATGGCACTCAGCATGCTCTCCATTGGTGAGGAAACTGGTGAAATGGATCGGATGCTGAGCAAAGTGGCCGACTTTTATGAGGACGAGGTCTCCGCATCTGTAAAGGCACTCACCTCGATGTTGGAGCCCGCCATGATTGTTGTAGTGGGAGGAATCGTGGGTTCGATCCTGCTGGCAATGTATCTACCGATGTTTACGGTGTTTGATCAGATTCAGTAAAGAAAGAAGTTGCTATCGCCTCACCCGCAAGCCAGCCGCCGCTCCAACAAGCCTGGAAATTAAAACCTCCAGTGACCCCATCTACATCCAGTAATTCACCCGCTAAGTACAACCCAGCACAGCGCCGACTTTCCATGGTCGCCAAGTTCACCTCGCCCAGGTCAACACCACCAGCAGTCACAAATTCTTCCCCGAACGGGCCACGGCCCTGGATCGATAAACGCTGAGCGCAGAGGGTCTCCACCAAATTGCGTTCCGCCTTCGCCGGAAGATCTGCCCAACGCCGTTCTACATCCACTCCCACCTGCGTCAAAAAGGCAAGCCAAAGACGCCGCGGCAGATGCTCAAACGGCTTGGCAGCCACCACCGTGCGACGCGCCTGCTCATGACGCGCCTGTTGCAATCTCTGCTGAACACACTCACGCCCCAATCCGCCACTCCAATCCACCCGCAACTCACCCTGGTAACGACTGGCATGGAGGGCCCTTGCTGCAAACGCGGTGAGCCGCAATACGGCAGGCCCGCTCACACCCCGGTGGGTGATCAGAACCCGGCCCGTCTGCCGAAAGCGCTGATCACCAACGCTTAAATCCAAGCCCACATCATCCAGGGCAATACCGCTACATGCGGTCAAAGCAGGCGCTTGCAATTTCAAGCTGAACAACGATGGCACCGGCGGCACAATCGTGTGGCCTAAATCCTGCGCAAGACGTCGCCCACTGGGGTGACCACCACTGGCCAGCAACACCCGCTTGGCCTGATGAACCGCAGAGCGTTGATCGGAGATTAAAAAGTCACCACCAGCGGAGCAACTGAGTTGACGCACAGCGGATCCGCACTGGATCTTCACCCCTGCAGCTAACGCAGCTCGCCTTAGACACTCCACCACCGCCTCGGAGCGATTCTGCTGGGGAAACATTCGCCCATCGGACTCTTCCACAAGCGTGAGTCCGTGCTCATCGAACCAAGCAATCGAATCTCCGCACGCAAATTGGCTGAAGGGTCCCCGCAATGGCCGGCTACCGCGGGGGTAGTGACCCACGAGCTCCTTGGGATCCCAGCAAGCATGGGTGACGTTGCAACGACCGCCGCCGCTAATGCGCACTTTCGTGAGCACTTCAGGGGTGGCCTCCAAGATCAGAACATCACCAACCCCTCGTTCGGCAGCGGTGATCGCTGCCATAAAGCCGGCAGGCCCACCACCGATCACGATCAGGTCATGCCGTGGGTTGGAAACGCAGGGCGACTCCGTTGTTGCAATAGCGCTTACCCGTCGGTCGGGGACCGTCATTAAAAACATGGCCCTGATGCCCACCGCAGCGACTGCAGTGATATTCAGTGCGAGGAAGAATTAATTTGAAATCTACTTTTGTATCCACACCGCCCGGAAGGGGGTCCCAAAAACTGGGCCAACCGGTACCGCTATCAAACTTGGCGGTGGAAGCAAACAACGGCAGGTCGCAACCGGCGCAGAGGTAGGTGCCCTCTCGTTTTTCGTTGTTGAACGGGCTGGTGAACGGGCGTTCTGTGCCTTCCTGACGCAACACTTGGTAGGCCTCAGGCGAGAGACGCTTTTTCCATTCGCCATCGCTGAGATCCCAAGCCGCTTCGCCAGCCTTGGAAGCAGCCAGCACCTGAGCCGGCGCTCTAAATACACCGACCATCCCGGCGATCAAAGCTAAAAGCATCGAACGCCGGCTCAACAACCATGGCTGCATCGAAGTCGTCATCTTCCGCGTGTTTCAACTCTTCCTTTGTTCTAAAGCGACACGGGCAGGAAGCGAGGCAGCATGGGGGAATGGATTCCCTACTGAACCCCGATCGGGAACCCGCCTGGCGCTTCAGTGTGGCGCCGATGCTGGATTGCACGGATCGGCATTTCCGCATGCTGATGCGCCAGATCAGCAAACAAAGCCTGCTTTACAGCGAAATGGTGGTGGCGCAAGCTCTTCACCACAGCAAGCGCCGTGAACGGCTGCTGGACTTCGACGCCGAGGAACATCCCCTAGCGCTGCAGGTGGGGGGCGACGATCCTGCGTTACTGGCCGACGCCACGCGGATGGCAGCCGATTGGGGGTACGACGAGATCAACCTCAATGTGGGCTGCCCGAGTCCAAGGGTGCAAGCCGGGAATTTTGGGGCTTGTTTGATGGCAGAACCGCAAACCGTGGCGCGTTGTGTAGAAGCCATGGTGGCGGCATCATCGCTTCCCGTCACCGTGAAACATCGCGTTGGCATTGATGATCTCGACAGTGATGACCTGCTCAGAAAGTTTGTTGATCAAGTGGCTGATGCTGGAGCCTTGCGTTTTTCCGTGCATGCCCGTAAGGCATGGCTGGAAGGATTAGATCCCAAACAAAACCGCACGATTCCCGCCCTTCAGCACGATCGAGTGATTGCCTTAAAAGAATCAAGGCCGGATCTCACGATTGAACTGAATGGCGGCCTTGATACCCCTGAGGATTGCCTCAACGCCCTAAAACACTGCGATGGGGCGATGGTCGGACGGGCCGCCTATGCCCACCCACTCCGCTGGCGCGACATAGACAGCCTGATCTACGGCGCAGCGCCTCGCCATCTGCTGGCTTCAGATGTCGTGCTTGGGCTGATCCCGCATGCTGAACGCCATCTTCAGCGAGGAGGAAGACTTTGGGATCTATGCCGGCATCTCGTCCAGGTTGTAGAAGCAGTACCCGGAGCAAGATATTGGCGTAACAATCTCAGCACCAAAGCTCAAAAAACTGGTGCTGGGATTGAAATCATTGAGGAAGCTGCCCAGCAACTGCTCGATGCAGGGCTCTAAACAGCGCCGATAGGGCGATCAGCCCTCGGCTCCGCCATATCCACTGTTGTCGTCGGCTCCACCACGGCGACGACGGGTACGGCCATCGTCATAGGCACTGCCGCCAGCTGGAGGAGCACCACTGCCATAGCTGCGATCTTCCCAGCCACTAGCACCAGAGGGGCGATCACCACCTCCACCACCACCGCCGTAGTTGCCGCCGCCACCNCCACCGCCGTAGTTGCCGCCGCCACCGCCACCGCCGTAGTTGCCGCCGCCACCGCCACCGCCGTAGTTGCCGCCGCCACCGCCACCGCCGAAATCGCGACGAGGGGCGCTGCCACGGGGCTCAGCTTTGTTGATGCGCAGAGGACGACCCATCAGCTCAGCGCCTTGAAGCGCCTCAATGGCAGAAGCTTCAGCCGCTTCGTCGCTCATTTCGACAAAGGCAAAGCCGCGTTTACGACCGGTGTCTCGCTCTAGAGGGAGGGCACAGTTTGTGACCTCTCCATAGGTGGAGAACAATTCAATGATGTCTTCCTGCTCAGCGCGGAACGGAAGATTGCCGACAAAAATGCTCACTTATCTGATGGACCGAAGTTAAAAGGGGTCAATGGAATCAAAGGGCCAACAATTCATGGACCTATTGAAGATCATTGAATCTCTGGCCTCTTCAGCGTAGTCCGATCTCAGCCGAATGATCACCCATCAAACAACCTGATCCGCAAGCCCCAATCGTTTGTTCCAAATTGCCAGCTGTTCATGGACGCGATCGAAACCTGTTCCCCCTTCGCTGGTTCGAGCTGCCACCACATTGCGGGGTGTTAATGCCTCAAACAAATCAGCCTCGATCGCAGGATGGAACTTCTGCCAACGCTCCAGAGTGAGTTCGCGAAGAAGCACGCCTTCCTGAAGGCAATGTTTCACCACGGCACCCACCAACTGATAGGCCTCGCGGAAAGGGACCTGCTTAGCCACGAGATAGTCGGCCACATCAGTGGCGTTGGAATAGTCCGCGGCAACAGCCGCCTCAAGCCGTTCGGTCCTGAAACTCAAGCCTTCCTGCAGCAAAATCGTCATCGCCTCCAGGCATTGCGATGTGGTGGCCACCACATCAAACAGAGCTTCTTTGTCCTCCTGAAAATCTTTGTTGTAGGCCAGTGGTAGGCCCTTAATCATCGTCAGCAGGCCTTGCAAATGGCCGAACACCCGCCCGCATTTGCCACGCACCAATTCAGGAACATCGGGATTCTTTTTCTGCGGCATCAGGCTGCTGCCTGTTGCACAGCGATCGGTGAGCCGTACAAAGCCACATTCCTCTGATGCCCAAAAAATCACCTCCTCAGCAAGACGACTGAGATGCACCATTACCAGTGAGGCCGCGGCCGAAAATTCCACCGTGAAATCACGATCACTCACAGCGTCCAGGCTGTTGGCATAGATGCCATCGAAGCCGAGGGCCATCGCGGTGCTCCTGCGATCAATCGGTACCGGGGTGCCTGCCAAAGCTGCAGCACCCAGAGGAGAGAGATTCAGGCGTTTGCGCAAGTCCGCCATCCGCTGCCGATCCCTCTCCACCATTTCGACATAGGCAAGAAGATGGTGCGCGAGGCAAAGAGGCTGGGCACGCTGCAGATGCGTGTAACCGGGAATCAGGGTGTTGCTGTGAAGGTTGGCTTGGTCAAGCAGGGCGCGCTGAAAACCGAGCAAATACTGTTCAAGCTCGTCCAAACGCCGCCTAAGCCAAAGCCGCAAATCAGTCCCCACCTGGTCGTTACGACTCCGGCCGGTGTGCAATTTCTTGCCAACCGGACCAAGCAAGGCAATCAAACGTCGCTCAACAGCGAAATGCACATCTTCGTCAGCTAGCCCTGGCTGAAATTCTCCTGATGCTGCTTCCTGGCGGACTTGTTCAAGACCACTCACAAGTTGATCTGCCTCCTCCACCTGGATCACACCGCACTCAGCGAGCATGCGGGCATGAGCGATCGACCCATCAAGATCCTCTTGAAGCAGCCTGATGTCAAAGCCAATCGACGCATTAAAACGCTCAATCACCGGATGCAATCCCTGCTCAAACCGGTCACTCCAGGTTGCGGAGTCTCCTCCCGTCACCCCGCCTGCCATGTCACTCTCCTCTGCGCTTGTCCTCAGCTTGTCAGGCCAAAGACCGGGGGACAGACGGCAGCATGATCTCCTCTTTGACCTTGAGCACCACCATCGAGGCATCGTCATCCAACTGACGGGTGGGTCCCACAAAACGATCGAGACGACTGAACAACTGATCAAGAATCCCTTGGGAACCAGTTCCTGATCGACAGGCTTGTTCGAGCGCGCGCATCAATCGCGCCTCATCAAAACGATCACCGGTGATCCCAGGGGCTTCAGTGACTCCATCCGTGTAATAAAGAAGAACGTCGCCAGGCTCAAGCACAAGCGATTCACAGCCATATTCCGCCTCAGGCTGGAGGCCAATCAGGAGTCCGGGGGCGTCCAAGCGCATCAATTTCCGTGATTGGGCACGCCAAATCAACGGTGGGTTGTGGGCGGCGTTGGCGTAGCGGAGGCGCCTGGTGCGTGGATCAAAATCGGAATAAAACAGCGTGACGAACCGATGGGACTGAGACAGGTCCTCCAGCGCTAATTGGTTGAGGTCATAAAGGATGCGATCGGGCGGTAGGCCACTCAAAACCTCTGCTCGCAGCATGCCGCGGAGCATGGTCATCAATAATCCCGCTGGCACCCCTTTACCCATCACATCCCCCATCACGAAGGCCCAACGGCCGCGCTCCCGCCGGCGCCCGATGAGTTCTGGACGGGTAGGAATGAAGTCGTAGTAGTCACCGCCAACTTGAAAGGCTGGCCGGCAACGGGCCGCAAGATCCACGCCTTCGATCACAGGGCAGTGATCGGGCAACAGCTGAGCCTGAATGTCCGCTCCGATGCTGAGCTGACGATCAACCCGTTCGTGGCGACGAGCCTCCTGAAGCATCAAATCATTTTCGATCGCAACCCCGGTGAGGTCAGCCACCAACTGCACATGTCGGCGATAAACATCACTCCAAGCGAGAGGGCTCGACGGATTGAACACGTAAAGGCGTCCCCTCGGCCGACCACGAGCGATCAACGACGTTGCAAAAAGACCAGCACTCCCCAGCTGCCTCTGGACCAAGCGATCCATCGCCCGCACAAGGCTTTCGTCGGATCCAAACCCAATGATGTTCCCAGGCTCATGGGCGGCAAGCGCCCGCAACAAGCCCTCCGTGCGTGGCCCAGGGAGCATCTGCAGCTGGTCACGCCACAGGCGTCCGTCAGCCTGGAACGGAACAAGCAATGAACCTTGCACCCCCACCAGCCGGGCAGCCACCACCGGAACCAACTCCAAAAAGCGATTGAGATTGCTGAAGCTGCGCAACGCAAACCCAAGCGACACAAGCAGCTCCTGGTTGGAACGCTGCTCCCGCGACATGCTCTCCAATAGCTGCCGTAGCGAGGCTGTAGCCGTCAACGATTGGTTGATCCCACGTTGCGGAGTTGCCGGATGTCGCCAAGAAGGTGTGCTGCTCACGGCCTAGCACCCAGCAGAAGGCGCAACGTAGCAAGTTCAGCTTGATCAGGCCGCAATGCGAAACGCATCAACGCGATGCCAACAGGGCCTCCACAAACTCAAAACTATTGAAAGGACGAAGGTCGCGAATTCCCTCACCAGCTCCAATAAAACGAATCGGCAATTTTGCTTCTGAGGCAACAGCCAGTGCCACCCCTCCTCTGGATGTGCCATCAAGCTTGGTGATCACCACACCTGTGAGTCCTGCGGCACGGGCAAAGGCCATTGCCTGCTTCAAGCCGTTCTGGCCTTGGCTGGCATCAAGCACCAACAGCGATTCCACATGGGCTTCGGGAGCAAGACGATCCACCACACGGCGGATCTTTTCAAGCTCCTCCATCAAGTTGTGCTTGGTCTGAAGGCGACCGGCCGTGTCGACCAGAACCAAATCAGTGCCCTTCGAACGGGCGGCGCCGATCGCATCGAACACCACCGCTGCAGGATCCGCATTCGCTGAAGGATTGGCCACAACTGGCACATCACTGCGATCTCCCCAAACCTGCACTTGCTGAACAGCAGCAGCACGAAAGGTATCTGCCGCTGCGATCAAGGCGGAATAACCACTCCGAACAGCAAGATTGGCGAGCTTGCCGAGAGTGGTGGTTTTACCGACGCCGTTCACACCAACCAAAAGCCAGACATTCAAGCGATCCCTTTGAGGAGCGAGTACGTCAACAGCACTGGCCTTGATCGGCTCATCGAGAAGGTCACGAAGCTGTTCCTTCAGAAAGCGAATGCCTTCACTCGGATCGACAACCTGTTCGTTCATCCGCTGCCGCAAAGCATCAAGCACCTGATCCGTGGCCTGAACGCCCGCATCAGCCCTAAGCAAAAGCGATTCGAGATCGTCAAGCACCTCTGGGGTCAACGGATCGTCGCCCAGGTTCTCCAGCAGACCAGTAACAAAGCCTTGGCGAGTTTTCTCCATGCCTTGACGAAGGCGCCCTAACCAATCGATCTCCTCGAGGGTGACCTGCTCGGCGCTCCGCCCTTGGGCCGCTAAGACTTGAGCCGACCAGGTGAATGCATCGTCAAAATCTCCGAGGCTGGGTTCAGCCTGATCAATCTTCGGAGCCGCTTGGGCTGCGGCTGGAACAACTGGAACAGGGTCTGGCTCAGCAGGTTGCTCTAGCTCCTGCTGGCGCTGATCCCGCTGGGCAGCAGCCTGTTCAAGAAAAGACAGCGCCGGTGCGGGAGGCGTAGGAGCGGGAGCTGCTTGTGGAGGAGCAACAACAGGGGCTGCAGAACTAGCAGCTGCGGGCACCACCGCTGGAGGCTCCATGACTGGAGGCACAACCACATTTTGTTCGAGCGTCGAATCAGCCTGAACTGTCTTAGCGGCCTCAGCAGCCTGCGCTTTCTGGGCTTTTAAACGTGCATAAGCCTGACGTGCCCACTCAAGAGAATCGTCTTCTGGCTCAGACGCTTTGGGTTCAGACGCTTGCGCGGCTGCTGGTTGCGTTGCAGGGGGTTGAGGCGCAGAAGCTTGAGGTCCAGAAGACTGATCGGGTTGAACCTCTGGATCCACTGGAGGGTCAGCTGGTGTTTCAGGAGGAACGGATCCGCGATTAAACCAGTCGTAGACCATGAGTTCAGGACAAAACCAGTGAGGGGGCGTTCTGCAGACGACGCAGCACACCATTAATCATCTTTCGTCCCTGCTCGTCACTGAAGCGATGGGCTAATTCAACAGCTTCGTTGCAAGCCACCGCTGCAGGTGTATTGAGTTCGGAAAGATCAATCACAGCCAGACGCAAAATATCGCGATCGATGCGTGGTAATCGGGTGAGACGCCAACCTTCCATCACACCGTCGAGCAACTGATCAATCGCTTTGCGCTTCTTCAGAACAAACGTCACGCGCTGCATGGCCTCGCGGCGCACCTGATCTTGATTGGATAAGGCCAGTAGGCGAGGCAACTCAAGACTGGCTGAAAGACCATTCAGGACTTGCTCTGCCCCAGTGAGAGACGACTGCAACGACTCACGAACCGAAGCTTGATCAGAGGAAGGACCATCCTTCAACTCACTCTCAAGCAAATGTTGCTGAGCTTTTTCCAGATCACCAGCACAACAGTCCAGGACTTCTGTCCAGTGCTGCATCAAGCTATCGAGGGCTTTTTGGAGCAAGGTATCCAGGGAAAGATCGGGGGGATCATCCACCCGTTCAGGGCATTGACCGAGCACCAGCAGCGCTAGTTCACGGGACAGGGATCGGGACTGCATGGACATACGGCCGAGTCGAGTTCAGGCTCCAGTGGTGGACGACGAGGGTGACCCAGAACCTCTCAGCTGAGAGATCAGGCTGGAAAAACTTCGATTCACAGGAGCTTCACGCTCATCAGGATTCACAATGCCAGCGGAAATGATCGTTCGGAACGCATCTTCCACTGAAATGTCCAGATCTTTGACAGATGTTTCCGGAACCAAGGTGTACCAGCCCGTTGTTGGGTTTGGTGCTGTGGGGATAAACACACTGAGAAGAGGCTCAGTGAGCTCAGCTTGGAGGGAAGGACCCACAACACCGGTCACAAAGCCCACGCTGTAAAGACCCTTTCGGGGATATTCAACCAAGACCACACGCCTAAAACGCTGAGAGTTATCTCTCAAAAAGGTGGCAAGCAGCTGTTTCAAGGTTTTGTAAACCGAGCCAGCAAGAGGAATGCGTTGGAGGGTTTCTTCACCGAACTCCAGCAACCAGCGACCAACGATATTCCTCGCCATCAGGCCGATGAGCAAAATCGCAAACAGCGGAACCGTTAATCCCAGCGCCAGATTAATCAAATCCTGGAGGAGAGGATTAAGGGTGATGAACGGATTGAACTGCTTGGGAATTGAGGTCAGAAAAGCCAGCACGAAACGACTGACCGTGGTTGCCAACCAAAAAGTGGTTGCCAGCGGAATGACCACTAACAACCCAGCTATTAAATCGTTTTTCAGATCTTGCTGAAGCCTGGCGCTTAGCGGCAGGTCAGGTCTTGGATTGGACTGCACCAAGGAACGCCTGTGGCCTAAGGCTGACGTGATCTCACCAACCTAACCAGCAGATCGTTAGATCACGGCCGCCAGAGCCAAGAGCACGAAAGCAACGGCAAGAATCACCGCACTCAAGGTTCCGCCGAAGCGACGCTGATTCACAGCAAGGTTGCGCTGACGTTCCCCCTGCTTGATCTGCTGTTCCATCTGCGCCAGCTGCTTATCGATGAAAGCCTGAGCAGCTTTGACCTTGTCGTTCTCACTGGCATCAGCAGGCAACTGCCCTGCCTGGGTGAGCTGGTTGCCCAGCATTTTCACGTTCTCGGGATTCGCCGATTGCTGGCGAGCCATCTCCAACTGACCCTTTTGCTGCTCAAGCGTTTGATCCGATTCACCTGAGAGGTTCTGATTGCCTGAGATCGAGACAGGAACAACCGCGATCATCAAAATCGCCAACAGCGCAGAAATCACGCAAACCAGCCAACGAATCGGAGGTCTTGCGGTCTCCGGTTGGTCAAGGCGAGAGCCCAGAAGCATGAGCAAAAGACCGATCAGCCCCATAGGGGCTTGATTCACTAAACGCTCAATCAACAGCTGCTTAAAAATTCCATCAGCCCAATCGGCTGCACTCAGCAGCACAGCCATCTGCAATGCCAGCAGCGCAACCAGGGTGATGCCCAACCACCTCAGAACAAACGAAAGTCGTAAGGATTGAGAACCCGAGGGGGATGCAGACACGTAAGGATGTTTAAAGGTATTTAATTTTACGGCCCGTTTCCGTGACGTCCTCCGCTGGACAACCTCAACTCAGTGCGGCTCTCAAGGAACGTGCCCGCCAGGAGGGATTCGATCCTGTTGGAATCGCCTGTCTACCGGGAAGTTCAAGGCTGCAGATGCGGACAGCAGCTTTACAGCGCTGGCTTGATGCTGGTTTTCAAGCGGAGATGGGCTGGATGGCTGCTCCGCGAAGGCTCGATGCGAGAACACTTCTAGACGGAGCTCGAAGCTTGCTTGCCGTTGGGCTGAATTACTACGTCTCCGACTCGCGCCAACCCAACAGCCTTGCGATTGCTCGCTATGCATGGGGCCGTGACTACCACCGCGTTGTCAACCAAAGGCTGCGCCGCGTTGGCCGCTGGCTTGAAACACAAAGACCTGAATCGCGCTGGCGGGTTTGCGTGGATGCCGAACCCCTACTGGATAAGGCATGGGCGGAAGAGGCAGGTCTGGGATGGATTGGCAAACACAGCAACGTGATTCATCGGCAGCGAGGGTCGTGGATGGTGATCGGCCACCTGCTCAGCACGGAAGATTTAGTGGCCGATCAGCCAGCGCAACCTCGCTGCGGCCGCTGCAGAGCCTGCATGGACGCCTGCCCCACCGACGCCATACGGGAGCCGTTCGTCGTTGATTCACGGCGATGCATTGCGTATCACACAATTGAAAACCGAGAGGAGCAGCTTCCAGAACTAATTAAGGCTGGGATGGGTCCATGGGTCGCTGGCTGTGATATTTGCCAGGACGTCTGTCCGTTCAATCAAAAGGAGCTCCCATCGAGTCAAGATCCAGAGGTCCAGCCCCGTCCCTGGGTTTTAGATCTGAGCGCTGCGCAGGTTGAACAGTGGGATCCGGCGACCTGGGATCAGAAGTTGCGCGGATCCGCACTCAGACGCATCAAACCTTGGATGTGGCGACGCAATGCCGCTTCAGCAAAGTCAGTAGATCCACCTAGCCTGTCCTCATCTGAGATTCGGTGATGGGATCCCATCGGCGTTCAAGCCAATTGTTCAATAAAGCTTGGGCGTTAGCCGCTCTGATGAGCGCGATCGGTCTGTGCAGCGCTGAACCCGCTAAAGCCTTCATCCCCTATGTGTTCACGCCCAGCACACAAGAATTAGAGGGGGCTGGGATCGGCATCGGTCGTACTGCAGCGCAATTGCTAAGGCTTGGACAACCCAAAGAAGCCGCCCGCTTAGCCGCTTTAGCCGTGCGTTTGCAGCCCAACGATGAACGGCTCTGGTCTGTGTTGGCTGAAGCCCAACTCCGTAGCGAACAACTCGATGAAGCAGCCGGATCCCTAGCCCGGGCGAAATCACTCAACCCAAACAATGCCGGACTTTGGTTCGCAGAAGCGTCCTTGGCGCTGCGTGACAACCGACCGGACGACGCCATCCCATTGTTGGATCGCGGACTCAGTCTGGATCCAAAAAACGCAACGGCTTACTTCGATCTTGGAAACGCCAGGGTGATGCAATCCGATCAAAAGAGGGCCCTGAAAGCTTTTGAGCGCGCAACAGCGATTAAGCCCAGTTTTTGGGAAGCCTTAAACAACCAAAGCCTGGTGTTGTTTGAAATGGGAAACACCAAGGAAGCCATTCGTCGCTGGCGTTCCGTCTTAGCGATCAATGCCAACCCAGAGCCAATGTTGGCCCTTGCTTCCGCACTGAACCAAGTGAATCCTGGAGATCAAGAATCGTTGAAGCTCGCTGAAAGAGCCCTTGCTGAATCTCCGAATTACGTTCTGGCTGGTCACCAAAAAAAACAACTGTGGGGCCTGAAATTACGCCGAGCTACAGCTGAACTTTTCAACAATCCCAGCCTTCAAAACGCCGTTGAACGTGCCGAAGCGAATGCAGATCCAAATAGCGCTAATTAACCAAAACTCTGGTCAAGCAGGAGAAGATCTGTAGGCTGACACTCGACTGCCTTCTTATTTCCCTGCAGGATGGCCGAGGAGCGCGTTCAATCGATCGCCCTGCATCACGAGATGCAGCGCTCATATCTCGAATACGCGATGAGCGTGATCGTGGGCCGAGCGCTCCCCGATGTGCGTGATGGACTGAAACCAGTCCAACGCCGAATTCTGTTTGCGATGCATGAACTGGGGCTGACCCCAGATCGCCCCTATCGAAAATGTGCACGCGTTGTCGGGGACGTGCTTGGTAAGTACCACCCCCATGGTGATCAAGCGGTTTATGACGCCCTAGTGCGCTTGGTCCAAACCTTTTCCAGCCGTCACCCATTACTCGATGGGCACGGCAACTTTGGATCGGTGGATGACGATCCGCCGGCAGCCATGCGTTACACCGAGACGCGGCTAGCGCGGATCTCCCACGAGGGGTTGCTCGATGAAATTGGCGACGACACCGTCGATTTTGCCTCCAACTTCGATGGGTCCCAACAGGAACCAACGGTTCTCCCCGCCCAGCTTCCGTTTTTACTGCTCAATGGCTGCTCGGGAATCGCTGTTGGCATGGCCACCAGCATCCCTCCCCACAACCTCGGCGAGGTGGTGGATGGTTTGGTTGCTCTCGTTCAAAACCCCGATCTAAGCGAAGAGGAAATTTTAAAGCTGATTCCTGGACCCGATTTCCCTACGGGTGGAGAAGTGCTTCTGGGAAGCGGCGTCCGCGAAACGTATTTACGAGGCCGAGGCAGCATTCCTATGCGTGGTGTGGCCCATGTTGAGGAAGTACATCCCGGCAAAGGAAAGCATCGGCGGAACGCTGTGATCGTGACCGAGCTTCCTTACCAGCTGAGTAAGGCCGGCTGGATTGAAAAACTGGCTGAGTACGTCAACGACGGAAAGATTGGTGGCATTGCCGATATTCGTGATGAAAGCGACCGCGAAGGGATGCGCGTGGTGGTGGAACTCCGCCGTGATGCCGATCCAGAAACAGTGCTGACTGACTTGCAACGGCGCACGTCACTGCAAAGCAACTTCGGCGCGATCCTGCTGGCCCTGGTCGATGGCAGACCACAGCAATTGACGCTGCGGCAGCTCCTCCAAACCTTCCTGGATTACAGAGAGCTCACGATTATTCGGCGTACCAACCACGCGCTGCGCAAAACGGAAGATCGGCTTGAAGTCGTGGAAGGCCTGACCACCGCCCTTGCGTCACTTCAACAGGTGATCGCCATGATCCAGGAAGCCAGAGATGCGGCCAAGGCAAGGGCCAGCTTGATGGTGCATTTCGATCTGAGCGAACGGCAGGCTGATGCCGTATTGGCCATGCCATTGCGCAGGCTCACAGGATTGGAACAGGAAAGCCTGCGTAAGGAGGCAGATGATCTCCGCAAAGAAAGGCAGCGACTCACCCTGCTGCTGGAAAACCGCGATCAATTGCTTGATGCCCTGATCCAAGAACTGCGCCAACTGAAAAAACGCTTTGCAACCCCAAGACGCACCCGGCTGGTGGAAGGTGGTGACCACCTGCTTGCCGAGCGGGCCGCCAGTCAAAGGCCCAATGCCGAATTACAGAGGCGCCAGGCCCTGGATGCCCTCCCTAGCGATTCAAAACTGCTGATTCAAGACGATGGACAGGTGAAGATCGTTAGTCCTCAGCTGCTGGGTCGCCTGCATCTCAACGATCCAGTTCCGATGGGAGATGAACCATCTCCAGCCCTAATCAGCCTGCCCATCCAGCCGCCGCCGCGACTGTTGGCCGTAACCATGAGCGGTCGCGTCGCTCTTGTGCGCTGGGAATTTGCAGGGCAGCAACAAGGAACCCTGGAGCGATTCCTACCCACAGCCCTTGAAGGCGATGAAGTGGTGTCCCTACTGCCTTTGCCCAATCCAGAGGATCTCAACGCCAATGAAACGAAATCCCTGGGACTGCTGACCAGTGATGGCAGGTTCAAACGGCTGCCTCTCAAGGACATCCAGGAATTGTCGGGACGAGCTGCAACCGTTTTAAAACTGAAGGAAGGCGTGAGCCTGAAAGCGGCCTTGATCTGTCAAGACGGCGCTGATGTAATCCTTATCAGCGATATCGGCAGGGTTCTTCGTCTACAAGCAGGAGAGACCAATCTGCCGTTGATGGGCAAGTTGGCTCAAGGGCCGATCACCATGCGTTTGCTCCCTGGCGAACAACTGGTCACCGCAATTGCAGGGCACGCTGAACGACCTACAAGCATCTTGCTGGCGAGCCAAACAGGCCGTCTGCACTGGCTGGAACTCACTACGATCCGGCATTGCAAACGGGGCGATCTAGGTGAAATCGGCTGGGAACTGAATTCAGAATCCACAAGCGGAACGGAACGGATTGCGGCGGCTTGCCTCGCCGATTCACTCATTGGTGTGGTGACGTCAAACGGTCGTCACGGACGACTGAAATTGAATGAGCAAGATCAGCTCACGCTCAAAGACAACGAATCAATCCTGCGATTGGTGCCCCTAATCAGCTGATCAGAGATTCGTTGCTGCCACCCCTGCTGGTTCGAGCATTAGTTTGCTCGCCTTGATTGAGGCGTCCATCGGAACCGGGTAGTTCCCATCGAAGCAAGCTGTACAGAAATGTTCTGACTGAGCATGCGCAGCTTCCACCATTCCTTCTTTGCTGAGATAGGCCAAGGAATCAACCTTGAGGTGCTCCTCAATCTCCTGAAGCGTGAGTCGAGCAGCAATTAATTGATCCTGCGTATCGGTGTCTATGCCGTAAAAACAGGGATGGGTCACCGGAGGCGAACTAATGCGCATGTGCACCTCAATGGCGCCTGCATCACGGAGAGCCTGAACCAATTTTTTACTGGTCGTTCCACGAACAATCGAGTCATCAATCACCAAAACCCGTTTGCCATTTAAAACATCCGGAAGTGGATTGAGCTTCACGCGAATCCCGGCCTCACGCATCGCCTGGGTGGGTTGGATGAAAGTTCGGCCGACGTAGCGATTTTTGATCAATCCATCGGCATAGGGAATGCCACTGCTTTGGGAATAACCGATCGCAGCTGGAATTCCGGAATCAGGAACACCAATCACGAGATCCGCCTCAACAGCCGATTCACGGGCGAGGATCTGGCCGATGCGCTGTCGATAGCTGTAGAGAGATTCACCAAAGAAACGACTATCGGGGCGAGCGAAATAGATCATTTCAAACACGCACATCCGTGTGGTGGGTTCAATCCATTGATGACGTTCTGGTGTGGGGTCCCCGCAACGAAACACCACTAATTCGCCAGGTTCCACATCCGCAACGAACGGAGAACCAATGATGTCGAGCCCACAGGTTTCACTACTGAGAACCCAATGCCCACGGTCTTGATCACCGAGGTAGCCATACACCAGCGGTCGAATCCCATAGCCATCACGCAAGCCGTACAGGGCATCTGACGTTCCAATCACCAAACTGAAAGCCCCTTGGCACTGGGATGCGGCCGCCTTAATCCCCTCGGTCCAATCCAAGCCCCCATCCACAGCTTGCTGAACCGCATAAGCGATCAACTCCGAATCCGTGGTGGAGGTGAACTCCACCTCACCGTCATCCACCTGAGCTCGCAGCTCTGCTGCATTTACAAGATTGCCGTTATGCGCCAGCGCAAAGGGGCCGAGACGGGTCATCAGGACCACGGGCTGGGCATTACAAACCTTGCTACTCCCGGTGGTGGAATAACGGTTATGGCCAACGGCTAAAACACCAGGCATGCGCTCGAGCACATCCTGATCAAACACCTGGCTCACCAGGCCCATGTCCTTGTGGAGCCTTACCTTTCCTTCATTAAAAACAGCAATACCAGCAGATTCCTGACCTCGATGCTGCAGGGCGTATAGACCGAAATAAACCAGGTTCGCCACCGGCTGCTCTAGGGCTTGAACAGCAAACACACCGCAGGCTTCTTCCATGCGATCGGGACGCTCTATCTCGAGCTGATGCACCGGCCGCCTCGACATCGGATGGGTCTCAAGATTCTGCATCAAACCGCTCCGAGGCGACGGGGAACTGCTTGTTCGTATTGCTCTCGCAGCGTCTCAACGGAAAGGTCAATCACTGGCAGTTTTCCCACCGCTAACCGGAAACACCCATGGTCAGCAACAGTTCCAATCTCTGTCAAAGGAACACTTTGATGCTCTTGCGAGGCCACTAAGGCTTGCCAAGCACTGCGCTGTTCTGCGCGAACCGAAACAACGATGCGTGCACCACCCTCAGCAAACAAAACACGATCCAAGCGAGCAGAGCCATGAGGCAGGTTGAGATCAACACCAAGACCAGAGGCCAGGGCACTTTCTGCAAGCGCTACGGCCAAACCACCATCACTGCTGTCATGGGCTGAGGCCAACACGCCCTGGGAAAACGCCTCACGAACCAAGGCTTGAACTTGACCCTCCAACTCCAGATCCACATTCGGAGGTCGGCCAGTGAGCAACCCATGAACAACTCCCTGATAGCTGCTACCTGCCAAGCCAAGGCCTTCATTCCCCTCCTCATCGGTGGGGACCCCAAGCAACACCACAAGATCACCAGGTTGTCGCCAAGCCAAACCTCCACAGCGATCGAGATCTTCCACCAGTCCCACCATTCCCACGACAGGCGTGGGATGAATGGGCTGAAGACTGCCGTCATCTGCCCTGGTTTCGTTGTAAAGGGAGACGTTGCCACCGGTAACAGGAGTGCCCAAGGCGCGACAGGCATGGGACAGGCCGCGGCATGCCATCGCCAACTGCCAATACCCCTTAGGGGTTTCTGGAGAGGGGAAGTTCAGGTTGTCGGTCACAGCGATCGGCTGGGCTCCAACACAGCTGAGATTGCGTGCCGCTTCAGCGACCGCTGCGATCGCTCCCCGCTCTGGGTCAAGAGCCACCCAGCGATTGGGACAATCCAACGTGGCCGCTACACCGCGCTGCGACGTTTGCAGCGACGCATCACCTTGTTGAGGACGAAGGCGAACCACCGCAGCATCAGCGCCACCGGCTCGAATCACCGTATTGGCCAACACCTGCTGGTCGTATTGGCGATAGATCCAGCGCTTGCTGGCAATCGTGGGGTCATCAAGCAAACGCAACAGATCCGCATTCCAATCGCGATCGGTAGCCGGACTAGGAAGATCTGATTCATGCCAGGTCCAGTGGCTCTGGATGTCCTCTGGTGGCTCCGAGAGAAGCTCGTGCTGGTTGATTGGTGTGTCCTCTGCCAAAGCACGGGCCGGTACTTCTGCCGCTACCGCACCGTGTTGCAACACCCTCACCACTCGCTCCTCCAAAACGCGACCGACGACCGCCGCCTGAAGCCCCCAACGCCGGAAACGCTGCATTAGCTGCTCCTCCCGACCAGAACGCACAACAAACAACATGCGCTCTTGAGATTCCGAAAGCAGGAATTCGTAAGCAGTCATGCCGTGTTCTCTTGCGGGCACCCGATCGAGGTCCAACTCAACGCCCACATCTCCCTTAGCTGCCATCTCCGAACAACTACAGGTAAGCCCCGCAGCACCCATATCCTGAGCAGCAACCACATCACCGCTCTGAAAGGCTTCCAGGCAAGCCTCAATCAATCCCTTCTCGAGAAAGGGATCTCCAACTTGCACCGCAGGGCGGTCATCCAGTGAATCCGCACTGAGCTCAGCGCTCGCAAAACTGGCGCCTCCCATGCCATCCCGGCCCGTAGTGCTTCCCACGTACACCACCGGATTGCCCACACCAGCAGCTCCAGAACGGACGATGTCATCCGTTTCCATCAGGCCCAGGGCCATGGCGTTCACCAGGGGATTGCCTTGATATGACGGATCGAAGGCAACCTCTCCACCCACGGTGGGCACGCCAACGCAATTGCCGTAATGGGCAATGCCAGCCACAACACCTTCCACCAATCCACGGGTTGCTGGTTCCTCCAACGGTCCAAAACGCAGGGCATTCAGCAACGCAATCGGCCTGGCACCCATCGTAAAAATGTCACGCAAGATGCCACCAACACCAGTGGCAGCGCCCTGAAAAGGCTCAACAGCTGAAGGATGGTTATGGCTTTCAACTTTGAACGCCAAGCGATGACCCTCACCCAGATCCACGACACCAGCGTTCTCTCCAGGACCCACAAGGATGCGTGGGCCTTCCGTTGGAAAGCCACTCAACAGGGGTCTGGAATTGCGGTAACAGCAATGCTCCGACCACATCACACCAAACATGCCCAACTCAGCGCGATTGGGATCGCGGCCGAGACGACGCTGAATTTCGCTGTAATCCGTTTCGGTGAGCCCTTCTTGGCGCAGAGCTGCCCCAAGATCAAATGCCGCAACCGCACTAGAGGACTGGGTCACAACCGATGACTTATCTGTACCCAGTGTTGCCGACGATCAGACCCAAGGATCTTCCTCGTGATCAGGCCAATCATTTCGATCCATCGGATCCGTTCGAACGGAACGGCCACGCTCAACCCGGGATTCATCAGGCCAATCGCCATCATCCCAATCCTCTAATGGGTCCACCACAGGAGATGCTGCTGTCGGATAAGACGACGCAGCGTCAGAAGCCGCAGGATGCTCGTCCCAAGGCGGTTCTTCTAACCACCCCTCCAGGCGCTCACCAGCACGGTCACCAAACTGCTGTAGCTGTTCCCTCCACTGCTTTGAGCGCTGCAGAAAATCCTGCCGAACACTGGCCCTAGCGAGAGGCAAATCATCGAGTTCATGGATAGCCGTGGACACCAAGCCAGGCTGTTGGTCAACGATTCGATCCGGCAACAAGCGCCAGCGACTGCTTCCAGGCAGCCGAGGGTCACTCCGTGCCACGAGGTAATGACTGATCTGCCCGCTCGCTGGCAGGAAAGCCAAATCGGCGATGATGCCAACCCTTTCTCCATCGGCGTTGAGAAGATCGGCATCCAAAAGGGTTGGCAACCGATCCAAGGTGATCTGATCAGCTTCTGCCGGAGCCCCCTTCACAAACACCTGTTGATCGTCGAATCCACGACATTGATCAAGACGCCAAACATCTCGGTTTGTACGCAACGCAGACGGGCGACTCACCCAACCGAGCAGACGATGCACAGGCGGATGCATCCAGGCCATCACCCCTGGCCCATGATCAAGGCCCTGATCACAGCGCACCCGGTGGTGCAACAGATCGCTCAAGAGGAGCTGGTCCGGAACAGTCAAGGCGTCGTGAACGGTTTCAGGAACGGATCTGAACAGGCATCACCAGGTAGGTGAGGCCAGGATCATCATTGGAAGGTGTGAGGATCGCCGGCGTCGTTGGGGCATTGCAAGACAACCTGACGCGATCACAATCCATCGCTTTGAGGCCATCCAACACGTAGCGCACATTGAAGGCAATTTGCACGGCATCGCCCTTGATCTCGGCCGGTAAAGACTCAAAGCCACTGCCCACATCTTGGGCATCAGCACTGATCTGAACCAATCCAGTGGCTGGCTCAGTAGCGATCCGGACCACATTGTTGTGCTGGTCAGCCAAGACGGCGATGCGTTCCAACGCGGAAATAAAAGCCCTGCGATCGAGATCAATCGTGCGACTAAAACCATCCGGAATCAGCTGGCGGTAATTGGGATAGGTCCCTTCCAGGGTGCGGCTGGTCACCATTTGATCGGCCGCGAGCACCACGACCTGACCGCGTTCACAAAACAGGCTGACTGGATCATTTCCTTTCCAGCTCGCCATTAATCGCTCCACCTCACGCAGGGAGCGTGCTGGCAGCGTCACCGCCAATTCATCAGGCTCAGATTCATCAGCACTGATTTCAGTCTGCAAAGCGTCCTCAACCGTCAACATCGCCAAGCGATGACCGTCGGTGGATGCGGCCTCCAAACGTTTCTGATTGAAGCGTAGATGCACTCCTGTGAGGAGCTGTTTGGCTTCATCACCACTGCTTGCAAACAAGGTTGCACGCAAGGCTTTCAGCAGGGATGCGGGATCCACGCGCAAGGCTGTGCCGTTCTCCACGAGCGGGAGCTCCGGAAAATCATCAGCAGGCATTCCGCGCATTTGATAGCTGCCGCTGGAGCTGGTGAGCTCGACCTGGTCAGCGCCCGCGTCACTGGACAACGACACCGGCGAATCGCTGGACAACTTGGAGACGATTTCACCAAACAAGCGGGCGGGCAGTGTGACCGCACCACTGCTGTCGACGGAAGCAGGGAGTGACGTCTGAATTCCCAAATTCAGATCAAATCCTGTGAGGCTGAGCCGATCCGTGCCGGCATCAGCGGTGAGCAACACATTGGCCAACACCGGATGGGTTGGACGTGAGGCGACAGCCCGACTAACCAACTGCAGAGCTGCGTTGAGTTCTGCCTGGGAACAGACCAATTTCATGAGGTCCGAGTCAACGGCGTGAACAAATCTCTCCTCACGATTTCACAGGCTCGGGAGAAGCGCAATGGTTTCACGTTTTTTTCGTGTTCCCCGGCTTTAGGGCTGTTTTTATTGTTTTAAAAGAACTACTAAAACAGCCGTAGTAGGTCTTGTGGAAACCGGGGAAACAAGTTCAAACCCCTCCTGTATTGCCTGTTTTTGCAGCCAGCACGTTGTGGAACGTGAAGAGAGCGATGGGGAGAATTGATCATTTTCCCCAGTCCCCACAGCCTGGGGAATACCCATGACTGTTTGATGGGGTGAGTTGTCCTTGGTTTTCCACTGTTTTTTGAAGGGGAAATCAGTGGATTCCTCAGGCAGTTTCTGTTTTGAACCGATCAGATTTTGCTGACATTGGGCCTCCAATGAAGAGCTCTAGAAGCCCATCACCTTGGCCACGGTGCTCAGATCGGGATCAAGATCGGCGTAGAAGGAGGCGTCATTGTTGTTAATGGCGCAGTCCGGATCTTTGAGACCATTTCCGGTCAACACACAGACCACCGTTGCTCCGTCTGGAACCTCTGCTGCACGTTTCATTAAGCCCGCCACCGAGGCTGCACTGGCGGGTTCACAAAAGATTCCTTCTTGGCCACCAAGAAGTTTGTAGGCATCGATGATTTCCGCATCGGTGACAGCCAGGAAAGCTCCGTTGCTGGCCTTACGGGCTGCAATCGCCTTTGCTCGGTTTACGGGGTTACCGATGCGAATCGCGGTAGCGATTGTTTCTGGATCACTCACGGTGGTTTCATTCACCAGCGGCGCGGAGCCACTGGCTTGGAAGCCCATCATTCTCGGCAAACGCCGACTGCGACCAGCCTGCTGATATTCCTGGAATCCCATCCAGTAGGCCGTGATATTTCCAGCGTTTCCCATCGGGATGCATAGCCAGTCGGGAGCATCTCCAAGGGCATCGACAATTTCAAAGGCTGCGGTTTTTTGTCCCTGCAGTCGGTAAGGATTCACCGAGTTCACCAAGGTGATCGGGTATTTCTCGGCTGCTTCGCGAACGATGTCTAGAGCACGGTCGAAATTGCCCCGTATCGCCAGAACTTCAGCTCCATAAACCAAGGCTTGCGCCAGTTTCCCTTGCGCGACATATCCGTCTGGGATCAACACGAAGGCTCGCATTCCGCCGCGACGGGCATAGGCGGCAGCGGCAGCACTGGTGTTGCCCGTGCTGGCACAAATCACCGCTTCACAGCCGGCTTCTTTGGCCTTGCTGATTGCCATGGTCATTCCACGGTCTTTGAAGGATCCAGTGGGATTAAGACCGTCGTACTTAACGAAAACCTTCACTCCGCGTCCAATTCGCTCCGCCACCGATGGGACCGGAATGAGTGGTGTTGCCCCCTCGTGCAAGGTGATGACTGGAGTCGCAGACGAAACGGGAAGCCAAGACCGATAGGCCTCGATGAGTCCGGGCCAGTCCTGCATGACCGGTTTGGCCGTGAAACGCCGGCGGAGGTTCTTGAGTACGGACACCCGCAGAGAGCAACAATTTCAGAAATCTATGTGTCTGGACCGAGTGGCCGGGTTTTGCGAACGCTTTATTTCAAACCGTCGAGTGGTGAATCGGAGAAGAATTTCACCAAGTCAGCAATGGATTCAGCTTTTTCGATCAAACCGATCAGAGCAGGAATATTCACTTCCATCACGTCTGCCGGATAGGCATCTAGAAAATTGATCATGGTGAGGCCACCCTCCTCTTTTTGCAGACCATTAATCACGCCAGCTCGGATGGCAGGAACACTTACTGAGGGATCAGGCGCTTTGAGGGGGTAAATAATCGCTGCTACACGGCGGATGATGACGTCTCCAATGCGAGTGGACATCAAACGGCTGGTGAGTACTAAAGGAAGATCAAGCTTCTGATTCAGTAATTTGGCGACCTCTTTGGGATCCTGTTTTCCGAGGCGAAGAACATCAGAGAGAATGCCCCTGGCATTGCCAGTGTCTGCGAGATAAACAAGGTCGCTGACAGAAATTGATCGTTTGTAGGCCCCGCTTACGAGGGCAACATCCTTGGCTGCAAGGGCCGGTTGTAGCGCAGATGAAATGCTGAGACCGATTGCGGCACCAAGCCCCAAGATGGTTTGGCGGCTGGATCTGCGGGGCATGATCTTGATCTTTTGCAGGAATCTAATTCGGACTTCCTGCAGCTGCTTTAACGAGGCGGACAACTCCGCGTTCGGCTAATCCTTGCGCCAGTGCAACCCCCATTTGTCTTGCATCGCGTTCACGAATCAAGCGAGGAAGTCGACTAAACACAAGATCGGGATTGAAACCTGGCAATTGCTGTAAAACGCTGATGAGCTGCCGGATCGGTTCCAGGTCGAGATAGTTGTCTTCGTTGAGGGATGGAGGAACATCCATGAGCAGCGGCGGTTGCAAAGGGCGTGGCAATCGGCGCCCGATGCGTTGTAGGGCTGTCCAGCCAATGGCATCCAAACGATCCGCTACAGCTTCAACCAATTGATTGCGGAGCATGCCGCCGTTGGCTGAAAACAGAAAGTCGAGTACTTGATCGAGCAACGATTCGAGATCTAATTGGCTTTGACTCCCTGCACTTGCAACAAGACCTTCCAGTCTTGTCCAACGGAATGCATCACCTTCGAACAACATCTCTTTCAAACTTTGACGCAATTGAGGATCAGGATCTTCCATCAAACGCCTAGCGAAATAAGGGTAAGCAGCACCAAGAATTTTGAACTCCGAATCCACGCTTAGTGCGATGCCTTCAAGTGTGACGAGAGAGCGGAGGATCAGAGCGTAATAGGGAGGAACGCGGAAGGGGAATTTGTACATCACCCCAGACATATCGTCGGTCACACTTTTGAAATCCATGCGATTTACGCCCATCTCTATGGCTTGACTGAAGACGGATTCAAAAGCAGGCACGATTGGTTCCAAATTCACGTCTTCGGCTAAAAATCCGAGCGTGACGAAATCCTGGGATAATTTTCCAAAATTACGATTCACAAGATGAACGACAGCTTGGATGAGTCCGGTTCGGGACTCACGGCTGACCTCACTCATCATTCCGAAATCGAGATAGCAAAGGCGACCATCGGCCATCGCTAAAAGGTTTCCAGGATGGGGATCAGCGTGGAAAAAGCCATGTTCAAGAAGCTGTTGCAAGCTGCAGCTCACACCCACTTCAACCATGTCATTGGGATCGATTCCTAACTCCCGAACAGCTTCGAGGTTGGTGAGTTTGACTCCATCGATCCATTCCATTGTTAGCACCCGTCTACTGGTAGCTTCTGAAAAGATCTCTGGGACAGCAATGCGTGGATTTTGTTTGTGCAATTCACGGAATTTATTTGCATTGTCCGCTTCATTGAGATAATCCATCTCTTCAAAGACTCGACTCCCTAATTCATCGATCAGTGCAACAAGATCGCTACGAATAAGACCGATATTGGTATTAAGCCATGCAGCGATATTGCGAACGATATAAAGGTCAAGTGTGATTTGTTCTCGCAAACCAGGTCGTTGTACTTTCACGGCGACTTTTTGGCCGCTCTTGAGATAACCCTGGTGCACTTGGCCAAGCGATGCCGCGGAAATCGGTTCGCGATCGAGTTCCGAATAAATGCTGTCGACTGGTGCACCGAGGTCATCCTCGATGCAGGCCATGGCAAGGTCGCTATCGAAGCCAGGAAGTTGATCCTGGAGTTGGGCCAGTTCCTCGAGAAGCACAGGAGGAACGATGTCTGGACGCGTGGAAAGCGCTTGGCCAGCCTTAATGAAAGCAGGACCTAGATCAACGAGCAAATTGGCACATTCCCTTGCTCTCATTCGGGCTCGCTCTTGATTGCTAAGCAGTCCTAGAAGCTTGTCGACACCAACTCCGAGCAGTAAAAGCCCGATGGGGACAAGGGTTTGCCAAAGGCGGCGCAGTAAGCGCTGCGGATGGCCGGCATAGATCCGCGTGATCGCAGCCGGGTCGTACTCGAGCAGACCGGCGGCCTCAATGAAATCTCCTAGCTCGTGTTGTGCCACAGCCGCCACTGCGTTGGTGATCCCTTCTAAACGACCGAAGCCGTCGCTACGGTTAATTGAACCTCGGGTTTCGCCGTGCTGAACGGTCTGAGACTGGACAACATCGCACTGATCGAGCGCTTGGAGCTGGCGTTCGAACACGGTTTTTCTGTGCTGACCGGTGAGACTGGGGCAGGAAAGTCGCTGTTGTTAGATGCACTCGATGCACTCCTTGGTGGCATGCAGGGAACGTCTGCGGGTCGGTTGGTGCGGACGGGTTGTGATCGCGCCGTGATTGAAGCGACCTTCACTCCGGACCATGCCGTGCGGCGTTGGCTTCAAGAGCATCAACTGGACGATGACGGCGGTGATTTGGTCTTATCGCGAGAGTGGCGGCGTCAAGACGAACGCTTGAGCAGTCGCTCAAGACTGAATGGCACTGTCGTGAACCGGCAGCAATTGCTTCAGCTCAGGCCTTTGTTGATCGACCTCACGGTTCAGGGTCAAACTCAACAGCTTGCCTATCCAGGTCAGCAACGTCGTTGGATTGATCGACTGGGCGGTGAGCCATTAGCGCAGTGCGCAAAAAGCGTGCGTGAGTGTTGGCAGGTTTGGCAGAACTGCCATGCCGAGGTGTTGAAGGTGGAGAGCGATCGTCTTCGTCTTCTGGAACAGCAAGAGGAACAAGACGCTTTATTGATGGAACTCGAGGCCGCTTTCCTTGATGATCCCGCTGAAATTCAACAGCTCGAACAAGAGCAAGACCGCTTGGTCCATGGCGTTCGCTTACTCGAAGGCCTCGCTGTTCTGATCGGCCGGCTTCAAGACGGAGCTGAACAGGCTCCATCGGCTTTGGATCACCTCACGGCCTGCTGCCATGAGCTGCAGCAATTGCAGATCCTTGATGTCTCCCTGAGCGGTTCTGCAGAGAAATGCCTTGATATGGAGGCTGGTTTACTCGATTTAATTCGGGGCCTTGAAGAATATGGAGCCTCCTTAGAGAGCGATCCAGAACGATTGGGTGTGCTGCAAGAACGGCTTGCTGTACTGAAACGCTTAGAGCGGCGTTATGGCGTTGAACTCAAGGTCTTGATTGAGAGGCGTGATGCGCTGCGCGATCAACAGGCAGCGGGTGGTGCGGACGCGGCTTTGGAGGAGTTGCGCCACCGGGAGCAGGAGGCGCGCAAGCATCGAGATTCCATCAACCAGTCGCTCACAGCGTTGCGACGGGCTTCCGCAGCTTGCCTGGAGGAGCGATTAACGACCCATTTGCGGCCGATGGGCCTTGAAAATGTGCGTTTTCAGGTGGATTTCTCTGCAGTTGAGCCCATGGATCTAGGCGCAGATGCCATTTGTTTTTTGTTTTCCGCGAATCCTGGCCAGCCCCTTGCTCCCCTAGCTGAGGTGGCATCAGGAGGGGAGATGTCGCGTTTTCTTTTGGCGCTTAAAACCTGTCTGGCGGATGTGGATGGTTCCAGCACCTTGTTGTTCGACGAGATCGACAGTGGTGTGAGTGGTCGCGTGAGCGGGGAAATGGCCAATTTGCTGCGAACCATGGCCAAGAATCGCCAGGTGTTTTGTGTGACCCATCAACCCTTAGTGGCAGCAGCAGCAGATCATCATTTCCGGGTCAGCAAGGAGGTGGTGGATGGAGAAACGTGCTCGCGAGTGTCCCATCTGCGGGACACTCAGGCCAGACGCCAAGAATTGGCTGAATTGGCCGGAGGGGATTTTGATGATGCTCAGGCTTATGCGGCAAGTTTGTTGGAGCAGCGAGCAGCCTGAACAGCAGCAGTCTCCTTAGACTCATGGGCTGCTGAACACACTCCGTATGGGGCGCCCTGCTCCGACCGCAAAGGATGATTCCACTTCGTCGAAGGCTTCTTCGTCGAAGGCTGTGAAATTGAGTGGTGTTTCTTCGGAGGATGTGATTCGGGTGCGTGGTGCCCGGCAGCACAACCTCAAAAACGTGGATGTGACGATTCCACGCAACAAAATGGTGGTCTTCACCGGGGTGAGTGGCAGTGGGAAGAGCTCCTTAGCGTTTGACACGATCTTTGCGGAAGGTCAGCGTCGCTATGTGGAGAGTTTGTCTGCGTATGCGCGTCAGTTTCTTGGTCAGGTGGATAAACCAGATGTGGATGCCATTGAAGGGCTATCACCTGCGATTTCGATTGATCAGAAATCAACGAGCCATAACCCCCGCTCCACCGTTGGAACGGTGACTGAGATTCACGACTATCTGCGTCTCTTATTTGGTCGTGCCGGGGAGCCCCACTGTCCCGAATGTGGTCGTTCGATTCGGCCCCAGACCATTGATGAAATGGTTGATCAAATTCTCACGCTTCCAGAGGGGACCCGTTATCAACTTTTAGCCCCTGTGGTACGCGGCAAGAAAGGAACCCATAGCAAATTGATCAGTGGGTTAGCGGCTGAAGGCTTTGCTCGGATCCGCATCGATGGTGAAGTTCGTGAGCTCGCAGACAATATTGAGCTAGACAAAAATCATCAGCACGCCATTGAAGTTGTGGTGGACCGTCTGGTCGCTCGAGAAGGAATTCAGGAGCGGCTCAATGATTCTTTGCGTACAGCATTGAAACGAGGTGACGGTTTGGCTCTTGTTGAAGTGGTACCTAAAAAGGGAGAAGAATTGCCCGAAGGTGTGGAGAAGGAAAGGCTCTTTTCTGAGAACTATGCATGTCCTATTCATGGGGCGGTGATGGAAGAGCTTTCACCAAGACTTTTTTCATTCAACAGTCCTTATGGAGCTTGCGAGGTTTGCCATGGAATTGGTTACATCCGAAAATTCACTGTTGATCGGGTGGTTCCAGATCCATCCCAGCCTGTGTATTCCGCTGTCGTTCCGTGGGCAGAAAAAGATAATTCGTACTACTTCTCGCTGTTGTATTCCGTAGGAGAAGCTTTTGGGTTTGAAATTAAGACTCCTTGGAAGGATCTCACTGATGAACAAAAAGACATTTTGTTGAATGGAAGTCGCGAGCCGATACAAATTCAGGCGGATAGTCGTTATCGAAAGTCTCAGACCTATATGAGGCCTTTTGAGGGAATTTTGCCGATCCTTGAGCGTCAACTCCGTGATGCCAGTGGAGAGGCACAGCGCCAGAAGCTTGAAAAATTTCTTGAGCTCGTTCCTTGTGAGAGCTGCGCTGGACTGCGCTTGCGGCCGGAGGCACTTGCGGTAAAAGTTGGCCCGTTTCGGATTACGGATCTGACAGCAGTGAGTGTGGGTCAAACTCTCGAACGAATTGAAAGTTTGATGGGTGTGGGCAACCATGAAGGTTCTGATCCTCTTCTTAATTCGCGTCAGATACAGATCGGAGATCTTGTCCTGAAAGAGATTCGGATGCGTCTGCGCTTTCTGCTTGATGTGGGCTTGGATTATTTGAGCTTGGACCGACCGGCGATGACGCTGTCAGGTGGGGAAGCACAGAGGATCCGTCTTGCAACTCAAATTGGTGCTGGGCTGACAGGTGTTCTTTATGTGCTCGATGAACCAAGTATTGGTTTGCATCAGCGCGATAACGATCGTTTATTGGCCACGCTCGAACGTCTGAGGGATTTAGGCAACACTTTGGTGGTGGTTGAGCATGATGAAGACACGATCCGAGCCGCAGACCATCTTGTGGATATTGGCCCTGGAGCAGGAGTGCATGGTGGTCACATCGTTGCTGAGGGGTCGATTGATGACTTATTAGGTGCTGAAGACTCTTTAACTGGTGCTTATTTAAGTGGGAGGAAGAGTATTCCTACTCCGGCAGAGCGCCGTAATGGTGGTACTCGCAGTTTGAAACTTCTTGATTGCTCCCGTAATAATCTTGAGGGATTAAATGTGGAGTTCCCGCTGGGGCGACTGGTTTCAGTCACTGGGGTGAGCGGAAGTGGAAAGAGCACTTTGGTCAATGAGCTTTTGCATCCAGCTCTGGAGCATGGACTTGGCCGTAAGATTCCTTTTCCTCAAGGATTGGGAGAACTGCGCGGGCTGAAGTCAATTGACAAAGTAATCGTGATTGATCAATCTCCGATTGGTCGAACCCCTCGTTCTAATCCCGCTACTTACACAGGAGCATTTGATCCCATTCGTCAGATTTTTGCCGCCACAGTGGAGGCAAAAGCCCGTGGTTATCAGGTTGGACAGTTCAGCTTCAATGTGAAAGGCGGCCGTTGTGAGGCTTGTCGTGGCCAGGGCGTGAATGTCATTGAAATGAATTTTTTACCTGATGTGTATGTGCAATGTGATGTATGCAAAGGGGCTCGTTTTAATCGTGAAACACTTCAAGTCACCTACAAAGGTCATACGATTGCTGATGTTCTGGAAATGACGGTGGAGCAGGCCGCTGATGTTTTCTCTGCGATCCCTCAGGCTGCTGATCGCTTAGTCACACTTGTTGATGTTGGTCTTGGATATGTAAAGTTAGGTCAGCCAGCTCCAACTCTTTCTGGTGGTGAAGCTCAGCGGGTGAAACTTGCTACGGAATTATCGCGCCGCGCTACCGGAAAGACTCTTTATCTAATTGATGAACCAACCACAGGACTCAGCTTCTATGATGTACATAAATTGATGGACGTTATCCAGAGGCTTGTTGATAAAGGTAATTCTGTAATTTGTATTGAGCACAATTTGGATGTCATTCGTTGTTCGGATTGGGTTATTGATTTAGGTCCAGAAGGTGGTAATAAAGGTGGTCAGATTGTTGTTACCGGAACACCTGAAGAAGTAGCGCAACATAAAACTAGTCATACCGGTCACTACCTTAAACAAGTTTTAAAACAGCATCCTCCCGAATTAACTCAAGCAATTGAGGCGGCGGCATGACTTTTTTCTTTGATCGTTGGGCTGTTGTTGTTCGTTCGCTTGCGTTCGCGTCCGTCATGAGTGTTTCGTTTGTTGGATCCGTTTCTGCTGTCGAACGGCTGACGATTGATCTCCCCATTTTGGATGTGAATGTCTCGCTCAATTTGAAGGGAGCACGCACAACAGCGGAGTTGATTGAGGCCAACCCTGATCTGCAGGAATTAGATCGAGTTGGCGATGGCTCCGTGTCCCGACTTCTTGCTCAATTTCTTACGGCACCTCTTCCCAAGCGCACATCAAGTGTGTTTGAGCAATCGGTGGGCCACCCATTGCTTGAGCAAGCCTTACTGACGGCGTCCGAGTTGGTGAAGGTGGAGGGTTTGCCGGCTGACACCAGTGGACAAATGTTGTCGGATGCTCTGCAAGCCGCCTATCGCGATGGAGAGCCCAATTTGTTGGGCTTGCTCCGTCGCGTCCCGGGCGAGTCGTTATCGATTGACTTTCAGGCTTTGTCTTATAACGCCAAACGCTTACGGGCTAATCAGGATGATGCTCGCGCATTGGTTGAGCAAGGAACAGCGATGGCCCCAGCGCCAAAGTCGCTGGCTGAATCGGGGGCTGAGGGTTGGACGCGTGCGGAGATTCGCTTTCCCGTAGCCCATCGTTCCGAAGTTCTCGACATCACCGTGTTGACGCCAGAGGCAACATCCAACGGGAAGCTTGTGGTGATTTCTCATGGATTGTGGGATGAGCCAGAGAGTTTCGAAGGTTGGGGTCGCTTGCTTGCTGCCAACGGATACACCGTTTTGTTGCCGAGTCATCCTGGGAGTGATGCTGATCAGCAAAAAGATCTCCTCAGTGGTGCTGCTGCACTACCAAATCCTGAGGAGTTACGTTTCCGCCCTCTGGATGTCTCAGCTCTATTGGATGGAGTTGAGGCTGGCACTCTGTTGGTGGGACAACAGATCGCTATTGATGACGTAGCGGTTGTCGGTCATTCATGGGGTGCCACGGCAGCGATTCAATTGAGTGGTTTACAAACCACGAGTAGCAAGCTGAAAACGCGCTGTCAGGATCCTCTTGATTCAGCTCGAAATCTCAGTTGGGTTTTGCAATGCAGCTGGTTGTCGGGAGCTGATCAGGAATCACTGGCTGATCCTCGTGTCAAGGCAGCCGTCGTTGTGAGTCCTCCAATGAACCTTCTTTTTGATGAGTCGAGCGGCTCGTCCCTTCAGGCGAAGGTGTTGTTGGTGAGTGGAACCAACGATTGGGTGGTTCCCTCCGATCCGGAGGCTGTGGTCCCTTTGAAGGGAGGGAAGCCATTGGCGAATGGCCATCGTCTTGTACTGGCCTCAGGTGGTACCCATTTCAATCTTTGGGCGCCTGTGGGTCAGAAGGAAGCCCCGATTCTTGGGCCGCTGATTTTGTCTTGGATTAATGAACAGCTAGCTGTTCCCTCGTCCCATACCTTCAGTGGCGGTGGATGGGGACATGCGTCCGTCCCTTTGGTTGATGTCACTGGACAGCTCTAGAAACACCTGTTCTTAAAAAGTCGTCTTCAAATGATCAGAACAAGCTGATCGATCTCCACGACGCTGCGTTGCATTTCATCATCAGTTTGCATTTTCTTGTTGCTGCGCTAACTGCGAAAGATCCAGCCTCAGACTGGCTTTTAACCGAAGTAAACGCTTTTAGCCGTTGATTTCTAAGGATCTCTTCAGCTTTGAATTTGTTTGAACGCCTTAATCCTTAATCAAGACATGCACCTGATGTCTTGTTCCGTTGAGGGTTGTTTGTGGGTTTTCGGCTACTTCATCTCCATCTTCATGGATTGTTCCGCTCCCATGATTTGGAGCTCGGACGGGACGCCGATACCGGAGGTCAAACCCTCTATGTGCTCGAACTGGTGCGCAGCCTTGCGGCTCGGGCTGAAGTGGATCGCGTTGATGTGGTGACTCGCCTGATTCAGGACAGACGGGTTTCAGCTGATTACTCCCAGCCCGTTGAAGTGATTGCTGCCGGTGCCGGCATCCAGCGTTTTGCCTTCGGTCCTAAGCGCTACCTACGCAAGGAATTGCTTTGGCCCTATCTCGAGGATCTTGCTGATCAGCTTGTGGTGCACCTTCAGAAGCCTGAAAATCGACCTGATTGGATTCATGCGCACTACGCCGATGCTGGTTATGTCGGTGCATTGCTGAGTCGTCGTCTTGGCATTCCCTTGGTGTTCACAGGCCATTCCCTTGGTCGTGAGAAGCAGCGTCGCCTGTTAGCTGGAGGTGGGGACCATCAACAGCTCGAGCAGACCTATTCGATCAGCCGTCGCATTGATGCGGAGGAGTTAGCGCTGGCTCATGCCGATCTGGTGATCACCAGTACGCGCCAGGAATGTGATCAGCAGTACTCCCGCTACGGCGGATTTCGTACTGATCGGGCTCATGTGGTTCCTCCCGGTGTGGACGCACGTCGCTTTCACCCTGGTTCGGTGCCCGCAGAGGTTCGTGAGGTTGAGGGGCTCTTAACTCCTTTCTTGCGTCAGCCTGAGCTTCCACCGCTGTTGGCGATTTCTAGGGCTGTTCGTCGCAAAAACATTCCCGCTCTTGTTGAGACGTTCGGTCGGTCTGCTGTTTTACGGCAGCGCCACAATTTGGTGCTGGTGCTTGGCTGTCGGGAGGATCCCCGCCAGATGGAGAAACAGCAGCGCGATGTGTTTCAGCAGGTGTTTGATCTTGTTGATCGCTACGACCTCTACGGCCGTATTGCCTATCCCAAGCAGCATCGTCGCGATCAGATTCCTGCCATCTATCGCTGGGCTGCTGAGCGCCACGGCCTCTTTGTGAATCCTGCGTTGACGGAGCCGTTTGGACTCACCTTGTTGGAAGCTGCCGCGTGCGGCCTGCCGATGGTGGCGACCGATGACGGAGGCCCGAGGGACATCCTGGCTCGCTGTGAGAACGGCTTACTCGCAGATGTGACGGATCGAGAGGCTCTTCAAGATGCTTTGGAGTGTGCGGGTTCTGATCTTCAACGCTGGAGCCGTTGGAGTGACAACGGTGTGGAGGCGGTGAGTCGCCACTTCAGCTGGGACGCCCACGTTTGTTCTTACCTGGCATTGATGCAGGAGCGACTCATGGCGGTCACCCAGCCAATCGCGCTTCCATCATCCAGTCAGACCACCTCCACGGGAGGTTTTCAGCCCTTGGGCGATCGCTTGCTGTTGCTCGATCTCGACAGCAGTTTGGAACAGCCCGATGGGGATGCGCTCAAGGTGTTGCGTGAGCAGCTCGATCGCTGCTCTTTAGGAATCCTTTCTGGTCGTTCGTTGCCTGCTGCCAGACAACGTTTTGGGGAGTTGTTACTTCCGGAACCAAAGGTTTGGATCACAGGGGCTGGTACGGAGATTCACTACGGCCAGGAGAGTGAGCCTGATTTGTTTTGGTCGGCTCAGATTGGAGTGGATTGGGACCGCGCAGCTGTGGAAACTGCACTGGCCGACCTCACCGATCACATTGAATTGCAGCGACCTGAGCAGCAGGGTTCGTTCAAGCTCAGCTACACGATTCGCGATGCTGGAGAAGAGATCCTTCCCTTGATCCGGCAACGTCTGCGCCAGCGCCACCAGGCCGCGCGTCCCCAGCTTCGCTGCCATTGGTATCTAGATGTGCTGCCCCTAAGGGCATCCCGTAGCGAAGCGATCCGTTTTCTCGCTCTGCGCTGGGGGCTTCCACTGGAACAAATGTTGGTTGTAGCCAGTGAACAGGGTGATGGTGAGTTGGTTTGCGGACGACCCGCCACCGTTGTCTTGGGCGATCACGATCCTTGTTTGGATGATTTTCGACAGCAACAGCGTGTTTACTTTGCGAGTCGCTCCCAATTACCCGGGGTGCTGGAAGGGATCCAGCACTATCGGTTTTTGGGCGGACGAGCCCGGCATGATCAATCCTTGACCTGAACCTTCACAGCCGCTGCACAACGGTCTGCCTTGGCTAAGGCTTCGTGCATATCAGTGCCGCGGGCCAAAGCAACGCCCATCCGGCGTCCTGGCCGGGCCTCTTGTTTGCCAAAGAGCAGAAGCTTCGTGTCTGGCTCTGAGAGGGCTTGTTCAACACCACTGAATTGAACGTGCTTTCCCTGGCTTTCGGCCAGGATCACGCGGCTGGCCGCAGCATCGGCAGTTGTGATCGAGGGGATGGGTAGTCCTAATACGGCCCGAAGATGCAGGTCGAATTCGCTTAGGTTTTGGCTGATCAGGGTTACGAGACCGGTGTCATGCGGTCTTGGAGAGAGCTCGGAAAACACCACCTCATCGCCGCATAAGAAAAACTCCACCCCAAACAGACCGGCACCGCCAAGGTTGTCTGTGACGGTGCGAGCCATCGTTTGGGCCTGTTGCAGTTGGCTGGGCGAGATCGGCGCGGGCTGCCAACTGCATTGGTAATCGCCATTGGCTTGTTGATGACCAATCGGGGGGCAAAACAGGGTGGTTCCATCGCGTTGACGGATGGTGAGCAGGGTGATTTCAAGATCAAAATTAAGAAATTCCTCCACGATCACCTGGGCCGAGCTGCCCCGGGCTCCTGCCATGGCGATCTCCCAGGCCTGATCTAATTCAGCAGCGGAGTGAACCACGCTTTGGCCTTTTCCCGAGGAGCTCATCACCGGTTTGATAACCACGGGCCAACCCAACGGTGCGGCGGCACGCTGGAGCTCCTGTGCATCGGAGGCATAGGCAAAGCGTGCGGTGCGTAGCGCAAGTTCACCTGCAGCCAGATCCCTGATTCGGTCGCGATTCATTGTTACGGCAGTGGCCCTGGCGGTGGGAATCACGCAGATGCCGTTGTCTTCCAGTGCTTGCAGGGCATCCACAGCCAGCGCTTCGATTTCCGGGATCAGTACATCCGGCTGATGCTTGGTCACAACAGCCTTTAAGGCGTTTGGATCAGTCATGGTCAGCACTTCGGCCTGATCTGCGACCTGCATGGCTGGCGCATTGGCGTAACGGTCGCAGGCGATGACGTGGCAACCCAGTCTCTGGGCGGCGATCGCTACCTCTTTGCCCAGTTCGCCGCTGCCGAGCAGCATCACTGTTTTTGGGAAGGTCGTCATGGCGGGTTTCAAGGCAGCATGGCTTGATCCTCTCGCTCTGCCCCTCATGCCTTTGCCGCTTGCGTTTACAACGGCTGGAGACGCGGCCAATGGTCTGCTATTTGGTTGGGAGATCGCCACCGTTCAAAAGTGGACTTTGATCTACCTAGGCCTGTCTTCCTTTTTGTTTGTACTGGTGTGGGTGATTGGCGGTTTTCGTCGTCGTTGATTAAGTCGCGGTCGACTCTGTGGATGGATCGCTGATCAAGGTGAGCTGGCGGAAGGCAGGTTCTTCATTCACAAAGCCCCAAGACTCAAAGACGTCGGCATCACTGTGGGTGATGTGTTGTTGACGTCCTTTTGAGTTGAGCTCAAAGCCCTGTTGTGCCATTCGCCGCATCAGGCTGGCTGCTTCTTCAAAGCGGGAGGCCATCGCCTCAAGGCTGGAGCAGTCGCTCGTGAGTCCAGCTTCTTTCCAGGTGAAATAGCTCATGATCTTGATTGTTCAAGGGACTGTCGATGAATAGTGGTGTTGAGGGTGTCTTTGATACCGCATGTCTCGGGTTCGTCTGCAGCCAAAAGTGAATCACAATGATCTCCTACCAGATTTGCAAGAACGACTGGTTGTAGGAGTCGCTGAGACGTAGAAATTCATAGAAAGAGAAGTCTCCGATGCGGGTTTCTGATTTGCTCAATCAAATTTTGCCTGTTATAGAGGAGGCTTAATAAACTCCGAAATTTGTATTAAGTGACCTCGTTGGCATCACTTAAATTAGTATTAGATAGATGTTTTATGCCGCGATAGTTAGTTACAGGAGCAGTAGGGTCTTGTTTGCAAAGTTAGACGAAGGCTTGGGATCAAGGGGCTGCCTTCTTTTTTACAGACATCTCACTCAATAATCACAATCTTCTTGCAGGCCCTATTGCGGAAATTAGATTATGAGGTATAAGAGAAATATTCCTATAAATGCACATTGTGTTTGTCACTACTTTTGGGCAAAAAGGAGGAGTAGCTAAAACTTGTACAAGCATTCATCTTGCTGCTCACTGGGCCAATAGTGGTCGCTCTGTTGTTTTGGTTGATTCTGATCGCAACCGATCAGCCACTGCATACGCCTCAAGAGGTTTGCTTCCCTTTGATGTTGTGCCTATGGAAGCGGCGGCCAAAGCAACAAGAAGAGCAGACATTGTTGTCACTGATGGTCAAGCCAGTAGCAATGAAGAGGAGCTAAAGAATTTAGTTGAAGGATCTGATTTTATTGTTCTCCCTACAACTGCACAAAGTAGATCAATAGAATTAACGATAGAAATGTCATGCATGCTCAACAAATTTGACATTCCTTATGCAGCACTCATTGTGAAGGCAGATGCGAGAAAGAAGGCTTCGATTCAAATAGCTAGGAGCAGCTTGTGTGGTTTCGACATCCAAGTTCTTGACTCAGAAATTCCATTGTTAAATGCTTTTGAAAATGCTGAGACTGAGGGAGTCACTGTTGATCGGGCAGTCTCGAAAAATGGGAGATCTGATCGGAGAAGAATGTCGGGATTTTTCGCCTACTCACAAGCTTGTCGTGAAATTGAACTGTTAATGCCGAAGCCAAAGGTCATTCCTATGCCCATTGGTTGGAATGTTTCACGTCTAGAAGATCGTGCTGCTTAATTACAGCGATCTGGTTTGACTCAAGCACTCAACAAGCCCTGCGCTGAGCGGGGTGTTTGCTTAAAGAGGAGGTAGCGCGACTCCGATTAGAACAAGTCCTGCAGTGGCCAACCAGAAGCCTGGGACTACAAGCTGCTCTGGTGTGCCGCCTAATTCAAAGTGATGGTGCAGGGGCGACATTCGGAACACACGGCGTCCAACACCATCAGCGCCTTTGGTTGCTTTAAAAACCCACACTTGAATAATCACGGAGAGAGATTCCGCTAGGAACACCCCACCCATCACCAGCAAAGGCCAAAGGCTGTTCGTTAGTAAGGCCACAGCAGTGAGTGAGCCGCCCATGGCCAAGGAGCCGGTGTCGCCCATAAACACTTTGGCTGGATTGCGGTTGTAGACAAGAAAACCAAGCCAACAGCCGGCCATGGCCATGCAGAACCCAGCAAGGCTTGGATCTCCGCTGTTTCCGCGCAGTGTGAGCTGGAGTCCCATCCCGGTGAACACAAGGGCTCCGCAGCCGGCGGCAAGACCATCCAGGCCATCTGTGAGGTTTGTGGCGTTGCTTTCAGCTAAAAACACAAAGACCGCAAGCGGCCAAATCAGCCAGCCCAAGGGAAGGCTGATGTCAAACGGCAAGGCCACATCGCCATTGATCCAACCGCGCATTCCCGCCCAGATCAGAAAGATCACGGCGGCTAAGGCTTGAAGTAGCAATTTCCCGCGTGGCGTTAAACCGGTGTTGGTGTGTTTGGTGAGACTGCGCCAATCGTCAATACCTCCCACCACCATGTAGGCGAGTGTGATGAATGCCAAAGCTAAAAGTTGTTCAGCAGGTTGACCGCTCCAACTGATGAGGCCGCCCACGATTACGCCGACCGGCACCACCAGCAGTCCGCCCATCGTTGGGGTTCCAGATTTGCTGAGATGGGCCTGGGGCCCCTCTTCTCGGATCACTTGCCCGAGCTTTAAGCCGCGCAGCTTTGGTACACCCCACCAGGTCACGATTGCAGCAATTAGTGTCGCAATCAGTAAGGGGAGGCTTAGGAGGCTGTTGGGGATCCAGCGGTCTGATGCAAATGCTGCTGCAATCACAACAACGGCAAGTACACCCGCAGAGACTTTCCCTTCCAGGGGCGCAGGAATCTCTTGTGCGTCGTTCACGTCCCGTTCCTTAAAGGCTTAGGGCAGGGACCTTAAATCAATCCTCCCAATTCCCTTCTGTTTGCTCATCGGCTGCGTTGTAATCCTCTTTCTCGCCCATGAGAGCAGAGAGTTCTTCCTCCTCTACTGTGCTCACCTCAGCTGTGCTGGATTCCTCGTCTTCCACAAGACGACCGCTTGTTTCCAGCCAGCTCAGTAGATCGGGCTCTTCGCGCAGGGGCAGCACTGGTGCGGGTTCTTTCCGCCCGTAACGCGTTAGAGCTGGATTGATGTTGTCGAGGGCGCTCAACTCAGACGACACTGTCCAGTTCCGTAATCGATCATCATAGTTGAATGCAGTTTTGAGGACGTCTCTTGGTCAAAGTGTGGCTGCTCCTATCTACGTGGGGCGGGGCTTTGCTACTGAGTTTTGGCCTGTGGAAGTGGGGGCTCTTGCATCCAGATCCGCTGGTGGTGTCCACGGTTCCAGTGCTTGCGCTGTTGTTTGTCCCTGCCTTTTTGATGGCGCTTTGGCTGTTTTGGCTTGCCCGGCTGGCTCCACAATCGCTTCAGCGGGCCGGCGGGAGTGGAGAATCAGTGCAATCTGATTCAGAGCAGGAGTCCACCTGATGGGACGCGCAACCAAGGTCGTTCTCGCCTATTCCGGTGGGGTGGACACCAGCGTCTGCATCCCCTACCTCAAGCAGGAATGGGGTGTGGAGGAGGTGATCACCTTTGCCGCTGATCTCGGTCAGGGCGATGAACTGGAACCGATACGACTTAAAGCACTCGAGGCTGGAGCCAGTCAGTCTTTGATTGGTGATCTTATTAAGCCCTTCATCGAGGAATTCGCTTTTCCCGCGATTCGCGCCAATGCTCTTTATGAGGGTCGTTATCCCCTCTCAACGGCCTTAGCGCGCCCCTTGATTGCTCGTCGTCTCGTGGAGGTGGCACGAGAGGTAGGAGCTGATGCTGTGGCCCATGGCTGCACCGGCAAGGGAAATGATCAGGTGCGATTTGATGTGGCAATTGCATCGCTTGCGCCCGATTTGAAGGTGTTAACCCCAGCGCGTGAATGGGGCATGAGCCGAGAGGAAACGATCGCTTATGGCGAGCGATTTGGCATGCCGTCTCCCGTGAGCAAAAAATCCCCTTATTCGATCGATCTCAACCTGCTCGGGCGCAGCATTGAAGCTGGTCCCTTGGAAGACCCGATGGTGGCGCCACCAGAAGAGGTCTTTGCGATGACCTGTTCGGTGGATCAAGCCCCCAACGACGCCGAGGAGATCGAGATCCAGTTTGAAGGAGGCAATCCTGTTGCAATCAATGGCAAAGGGCTGGATCCCGTGGCTCTGATCCGGGAAGCCAACCGTTTGGCAGGCACCCATGGCATTGGTCGTCTCGACATGATCGAGAACCGTGTGGTGGGAATTAAAAGTCGGGAGATTTACGAAACGCCTGGGTTACTGCTGTTGATTCAGGCGCATCAGGAGTTGGAAAGTCTCACCCTGGCCGCCGATGTGTTGCGGACCAAGCGGCAGCTTGAGATGCAATGGGCAGATCTCGTCTATCAGGGCCTTTGGTTTGGCCCTCTCAAAGAGGCTCTTGATGGCTTTATGGATCGCACCCAGATCCATGTGAATGGGGTCGTGCGCCTCAAGCTTCAGAAGGGCAATGCCACGGTCACGGGGAGAGCTTCCGCAGCCAATAGCTTGTACGTCCCAGCTATGGCCTCATACGGCAGCGAAGACAAGTTTGATCATCGGGCTGCTGAAGGCTTTATCTACGTTTGGGGCTTACCCACACGCTTGTGGGCCGCCAAGCATCGGCGTTGAGTTCAGGCTGCGAGGTTGTTCCTCTGTTTTTGTCGATCGGCTCGCAAGGGCAGAGGAACGATCTCGGCTTCCGGCGGTGCTGCCATTAATTGTTGAGCCTGGGCTAACAACCGATAGCGCTCCAAGAGCGGTTCCAATCTCTGTTGGAATTTGCGTTCAAAGAGGTCGGGGAGTTCGCTAATCAGCGTTTCGTAGTCCCTGACCTGCTGTTCAAGCTCATTCACCCTGGCTCTCAGTGCTTCGACGTCACCACTAGGTGGCCTGGCGGCTTTCCAGACCGGGGGCGGTGAGCAATAGCTGGAGTCCTGATCGGCCATGGGCGGACCTTATCGCCCGTCCATGGCTTGCACAATGCCCGTCAGGCAGGAGCAGCAGCTTCAGGTTCGGCTGGTGCTTCTGTTCCAGGCGCGACGCGAGGGGCAGGCAATGGGCCTTCTTGCTTCACGGTGAGATAGCGAATCACGTCTTCACTAAGACGCATTGCTTTTTCGATAACGCCCACTTGTTGGCCATCACCGTTGTGGCTCAGCTGCACGTAGATGCCTTCTTTATGTTTGGCAATCGGATAGGCCAGACGACGCTTGCCTTTCATTTGGTTGTCGAGAACCTCGGCACCCGTTTCAGTCAAGATGTCGCGGTACTTGGTCACATGAGACTCAACTTCCTCTTCCGGAATGTCCGGACGGAGGATGTACATGGTCTCGTAATAAGGCTGTTGGGTCATGGAGACAGATCCGACGGGGACTGAAGGCTCAGTGAATGAGCGACGGATCTACCACCATATCGCCTGGTGTTATGGGGATCAGTACAACTGCATGCGAACCGCTTGACTTAAACCCGGTAGGTCGGGCTCACGCCCTCGAGAACACTCGATTAGGGCAAAGATCACAATCGCCAGAACACCCACCACCACAGTGCTGGAAAGGGTGCGCATCATCAGTCCGCCACCGATGGGCAGGATGGCAAACGCATAGCTAATGATCACAATCACGATGTCAACCAACAGCGCTTGCAAGGTGTTGAAGCGAATGAAGTAAGGAACGTTTGGATTCCTCACCACTGCCAAGAACAGCAAGAAAAACACCAGAAGGTTGCCAAGACCGAAAGGAATTCCTCGTTCCAAAATGAACAGAGGCAAGGCCGGCAGGGTCAGCCACTGCAACACAGGAAACTGGATTAGCAGATGTTGACCGATGGGAATGGCATCGCTCCATGGCAACACGTAAACCAACAAACCAAGCAGGCGCTGCCAGATGGGGATGGGCACAGGGTGAAGCTGGTAAATGCTGTAAGGCTAGGCGGGCGTTTAGGGATGACTCAGGTTTTTGAGCGCTGCTTCTCTCATCGCGTTCACTGGAACGTCGTCTATGCCGCTCCAACGCCGCAGAGCGGCGGCCCCTTGCTGCACAAGCATTTCCAGTCCGTCATAGGTGCGGCAGCCCAACGCCTCCCCGCGTTGCAGCCATGGCGTTGGTCGTGGCGTGTAAATGAGGTCGTAGAGAACGGTCTGAGCGGTGAGGTTGTCCCAGATGTCCACTCCGAGCGGCAGGGTGGAACCTTGATCAGGCTGACGACTGCTCATGCCAATGGGGGTGGTGTTGACCACCAGATCCGCTTGTTGAATTCGGGTTTGAAGGCTTGGGTCGTTGTCTAAAAGTGGTTGCAACTGGACACTGCTTGCTGGTCTTCCCTGCTGGAGATCGCTGCAAAACGGATGGAGTGTTTCAGCCCGACGCCCCACGACTGTGATGTCGCTTGGGTTTAAGTCCTGCAAACCCGCTACAACCGCCCGGGCGCTGCCGCCACACCCCAACACCACAGCTCGTGTTCCGCTCCAGTTCACTTCGTTGTGAAGGAGCGGGGCCAAAAACCCCTCTACATCGGTGTTGTGTCCGTGCCAGCCACCATTGGGCAATGGAGTGAGGGTGTTAACGGCTCCGAGCCGTTGAGCCAGCGGACTGAGTTCGTCACAGAGCAGGGCAACGGCCTGTTTGTGGGGGATGGTGACGTTGAGCCCACGGCACCCCACGGCCTCCAGTCCTTTGAGCACGGTGGCGAGATCGTTTGCGCTGCAGGGCAGTGCCATGAAGCTCCAGTCGAGCCCCATCGCCTTCAGGGCTGCGTTTTGCATTACCGGTGAAAGGGAGTGGCTGACTGGTTGTCCCAACAGTGCGACCAGTGCCGTGGTTCCGCTGATCATTCCTTTGTTTGACAGTCCATGACCAGCCTGCCGTTCGGGCTGTTCGGGAACCACACCTCGCCTCTTGGTGATGTCTCTGACGAAGATGCACGAGTTCTAGTCACATTTTTTCGAGAGATAGGAGGGCACTGATGGGCAAGGTTGTCGGCATTGATTTAGGTACCACCAACAGTTGTGTCTCGGTGATGGAGGGCGGCAAGCCCACCGTGATCGCCAATGCTGAGGGCTTCCGCACCACTCCATCGGTGGTGGCCTACACAAAAAATCAGGATCAGCTGGTCGGTCAGATCGCAAAGCGTCAAGCGGTGATGAACACCGACAACACGTTTTATTCGGTCAAACGTTTCATCGGACGTCGCGTTGATGAGGTGAATGATGAATCCAAAGAGGTGAGTTATTCCGTTGAGAAGTCTGGATCCAACGTCAAAGTTAAATGTCCCGTTCTCGACAAGCAGTTCGCCCCTGAAGAGGTGAGTGCTCAGGTGCTGCGCAAGCTGGCCGAAGATGCCGGCAAGTATCTCGGTGAAACCGTGACCCAAGCGGTCATTACCGTTCCCGCTTACTTCAACGATTCTCAGCGCCAGGCCACAAAGGACGCCGGCAAGATCGCCGGCTTGGAAGTGCTGCGCATCATTAATGAGCCAACGGCTGCAGCGTTGGCTTACGGCCTCGATAAAAAGAGCAATGAACGCATCCTTGTGTTCGACCTTGGCGGCGGCACCTTTGATGTGTCTGTGCTCGAAGTTGGTGATGGTGTGTTTGAAGTGCTCTCCACTTCTGGTGACACGCACCTTGGTGGTGATGACTTCGACAAGGTGATCGTCGACCACCTCGCCAACAACTTCAAATCGAACGAAGGCATCGATCTTCGTCAGGACAAGCAGGCTCTGCAGCGTCTGACCGAAGCTGCTGAGAAGGCGAAAATTGAGCTGTCGAGTGCGACCCAGAGCGAAATCAATCTGCCCTTTATTACGGCGACCCCGGAAGGACCTAAGCATCTTGATCTCACCCTGACGCGCGGCAAGTTTGAAGAGCTGGCTTCCACGCTGATCGATCGTTGCCGCATCCCGGTTGAGCAGGCTCTTAAAGACGCAAAGCTCTCATCGAGTGAGCTTGACGAGATTGTGATGGTGGGTGGCTCCACCCGCATCCCGGCTGTGCTCGAGCTTGTGAAGCGCACCACTGGCAAGGACCCAAACCAAACGGTGAACCCTGATGAGGTAGTGGCGATCGGTGCCGCCATCCAAGGTGGTGTGTTGGCTGGTGAAGTCAAAGACATCCTTTTGCTGGATGTCACACCCCTATCCCTAGGCGTCGAGACGCTTGGTGGGGTGATGACGAAAATGATCACAAGGAACACCACCGTCCCAACCAAAAAATCAGAGACATATTCCACTGCTGTGGATGGTCAAACCAACGTTGAGATTCACGTGCTCCAGGGTGAGCGCGAGATGGCCTCTGATAACAAGAGTCTTGGCACCTTCCGTCTCGATGGCATCCCAGCTGCCCCTCGCGGTGTGCCTCAGATCGAAGTCACGTTCGATATTGATGCCAATGGCATCTTGAGCGTCACAGCGAAGGACAAGGGAAGCGGCAAGGAGCAGTCGATCTCGATCACAGGAGCCTCCACTCTTTCTGACAATGAAGTTGAGAAGATGGTGAAGGATGCTGAAAGTAATGCCAGTGCTGATAAGGAGAAGCGCGAGAAAATCGACCTGAAGAATCAGGCTGAAACTCTCGCGTATCAGGCTGAAAAGCAACTGGCTGAACTCGGCGACAAGGTTGATGCCGAGGCCAAGGCCAAGGTTGAAGAGAAGGCCGCCAAGCTCAAGGAAGCGACGGAAAAAGAGGACTTTGATTCGATGAAGACCCTCCTTGAGGAGTTACAGCAGGAGCTGTACACCGTTGGTGCATCTGTTTACCAACAGGCTGGTGCAGAAGCTGCAGCTTCTGGTGAAGAGGGCGCAGCTGCGGGTAACTCTGGTGATGGATCTAGCAATGCTGGAGATGATGTCATCGATGCCGAATTTACTGAGACAAAGTAAATTAAAAGGTAAAATCCTCTCTTGATTCTGTTCACTCAACCCCCGTTTGGGGGTTTTTTATGTCTAAGACCAGCTTGATATCTGGTCTTATTCAGTTGAAAATCGATCGATTGATGTAAAAGTTTTAAAGTTGCCGGATAAGCGAGTGTCAAAATTGTCTCAGTTTCAGCCTTTGAGTCTCACATTGCTCGCTTTGTTGTCTGCCGGCGGCATAAACATTGCCAATGCCTCTGAGCAGAATGCTTCTGAGCAGAACGCCACTGAGCTGAACATCAATGGTGTTTCTGACTACGCCGCTTCTGGCGAGCAAGTCACCAGCATTACTCAGTTTTCAGACGTTTACCCAACCGATTGGGCTTATCAGGCTCTTAGCAACCTGATCGAGCGCTACGGCTGTGTTGCTGGTTACCCCAACGGCACCTACCGCGGTAACAGGGCAATGACCCGCTTTGAAGCGGCTGCTCTGTTGAACGCATGTCTCGACCGCGTCACTGAAGTGACCGACGAGCTCAAGCGCTTGATGAAAGAGTTCGAAAAAGAACTCGCCATCCTTAAGGGCCGTGTTGACGGTTTGGAAGCCCGCGTTGGCGAACTGGAAGC
>JAVBIX010000019.1 GCA_030756895.1 Synechococcus sp. SP2 MAG | reverse complement strand
GTTGCGACAACCGTTCCAAACTGGAACGCACAGCCTCAAGCCCTTCAAGTTGAATGGCAAACACCAATTCGTCACTGCTGAAGCGCCGCAACAGCTGACTCAACTGGCGTGGAGAATCAATCGTGAGATTGCGCAAATCAAGGCCAAATTGCATCAGCCGCTCTTGAGGCAGCATCACGGCACGGGCCAGCAGCTGAGCCACCAAGGGCTGCATCTCCCCAGTGAAACTAAATGCCGGGTTCAAAGAGTTACCCACCCCCTCCAAATTGGTTACGGACTTCACAAATAGGCCAAGGGTTCCAGGCACCCTTAACCCAGAGCGATTCGCAAGCTGCAGCAAGGCGGCGAGAAACAGGGCGAAATTCAGTTCCTCCAACGGCTTGGAAAAACTCTTGGCAATCAGCTGATCAAGCTGGCGTTGAAGATGCTGACGATCCAGTTTCACTCCCCGCGCAGGTGGCGCGATTTGCTCCAACACATCCGTTGCACGGGCGCCGTCCTGATTGATCAGTGCCAAGACAAGATCCAACAAGTTGCTGCGCGTGCGCGGATCAAATTGACCCACCATCCCCGCATCCAGCAGGATCACCTTGCCATCGGCCAGCACTTTGAGATTGCCGGGATGGGGATCGGCATGAAAAAAGCCTTCCACGAAGTACTGCTCCACGAAGGCACCAAGCAGCGCCGTGGTTGTTGCAACCAATCCAGGGCCAGCCTCAAGAGCCTCCCGAGCTTCAGGACTGAGGATCGATGCACCCTCGATCCACTCGAGCACCAAGACGCTGCGGCTCGACAACGGCTGAATCACCTGCGGAAGACGAATCTGACCGTCAGGAACGAAGTTTGATGCTTCCAAACTCCGCTGCAGCCGCAAGGTATTGGAGGCCTCAATCCTGAAATCGAGCTCCCGCACCAAGGCCTCAAGCACTTGATCGGCAAGACCCACGAAGTCGTACAAACTGCCGAGAGACGTTGCTGCAGCGAGGGCGGCAATCTTGCGCAGCAAGCGACCGTCTTCTTCCACCTGGGCAGCAATCCCTGGCCTTAACACTTTCACCGCCACGGGACCCAGCTCAGGCAAGGTCGCCTTGTACACCTGCCCCACACTTCCAGCCGCAATCGGTGTGTCCACGAACGTTGAAAACGCCTCGTCAACAGAGCAGCCCAGCTCTTGCTCCAGCTGGGGTTTCAATTGCTCCCAGGGCACAGCAGGAACATCCGCCTGCAATTGGCTCAGCGCCTCGATGTAGTCCTCCGCCAACAAGTCGGGGCGCGTACTCAACAGCTGGCCCAGCTTCACGTACACAGGCCCCAACTCCGTCAGGATGTTGCACAGCACTGAGGGCAGAGGCAGTCGCGTCTCAGAGGCATCGCCACGGTTGAGGAGCTGAGAGAGAAACGACCACTCATGGCGGGAGACAATCCGAACGATCTCCAAGGCTCGTGATGAACCGTCGAACACACTAAGAACAGACATTTATGACGCAGTGAACAGCGTGCGACCACATCTGCGGGACTTGATGGGGCGCAAGACCATAGTTTGCAGAGTTTTCCCTGTGAAACCACTAATTGCGGTTCGGTTACGGCACAACAAAGGTGGATGCAGGTGCATCACATCACAATCAAGACATCTATCAACAGGCAAAAACGATAAAAAAACAATAATCAACACTTAAGCTTGGGTTCATATTTTAACCGAGACTTGCTGATCTATTAACAACTAAGTTGAATTGGGCAGGGTTCTCTTTAATTTCAAACAAGGCGAGAGATCAGCAAT
>JAVBIX010000018.1 GCA_030756895.1 Synechococcus sp. SP2 MAG | reverse complement strand
ACTTGAAGGACATTTTTCAGTTGTACATCTCAGTGGACTCAGCATATTCAGCATTGAAACCAGCCAACTGCTGTTACTGAATGGAGAACGAGGAGACGATTGCATCTCATTTTGCTTAGTGAGTAGCGGACTAAACGATGATCATCGACTGCATTCCAACACGATCGATCCCTATTCAATCAATGGATTCAAACCAGATCTCAAAGAAAGTCATTTTCAATTATCGGCAGGCTCAAAAACTATCTTCACCTTGACATCGGCAAGAAGATTCAAGACCTTCCTTGAACGCTGTGGGCACCAAGACTTACTTGAGACTATTCATAACAGCAATTCATTGAAACTAAACCAACAATTACATCAGACGATAAACAGTAAACTTGCATGGCACCTAAGCCATCCAATAGCAAATACTCAGCAACGATCCATTCATACCGCACATCTTTATACTTTAATCTTAGAAGCTCTAACACAAGAGAACAAAATAAATTTTGAGAAATTTAATCTTTCATCACGACAAAAAATTGTCCAGGAACTCGTTCAGTGGGGATTTAAAAATAGCACCAATCCTATACAACTAGATGACCTAGTCAAAGTTTTTTTCAGCTCACGCCGTACAATTATCCAAGGATGCAAAGAAAACTTTGCCATTGGCCCCATGGAACTACTAAAGTTAATTCGCTTAGAGCAAGTCAATAAGACTCTGAGATCAAATAAAATCAGAGAATCCCTCGAGCTAACAAAAATTGGTGATGTCGCATCATACTTTGGTTTCATAAGTCGCGGACATTTTTCAGCAACCTACCAAAATCAGTACGGCGAAACACCAAAGCAAACACTTTTGAAGGCAAATTATTAACCACCAGTAGGGAACAAGAACTGAACTTGTGCTCGTAATGTCCAGTCTCCCATAAGAGTTTCACCAGCAACTTCCGGCTTAATAACATTATAGTAAGCGCTTAAGGAAGCATTGATAGGCTGTGTCCCAACGACAAATACCCTGCCAAAACCGGCCCCAACAGGAACAGTCCAACCCTTATTATCCGGGGTATTCCAGTCTGCAGTAATAATTGGAGAACTGGTCAAATACCACCCCTTAGGAAGGTTGTAATTCAAGAAAGGCTGCAGGAGCATTTTATTAACATCACTCTTGCCATCACCGGAAAACGACCAGATGTTATTAATCAGACCACCGGCAACAATTTTTCCTTTGGTATAAACCAAAACTCCTGTTGGACCAGCACTCCATTGTCCGGAACTAAGCCTACTGTCTGTCGCGGTTGGGAGAACCATGGTGGGCCCCACACCAATAGTGAAATTACCTTTCAAGGTTGGTACGAAAAATACCGAAGGATTGATATCTCCAAGCGCCTGAATCGAGGTATCTCCAACCCATGGCTGGGAGATGAAGGGCACAACGGTACGTGTCACTAATGTCAAGCCATCACTCACCTTGAAGGGAACAACAGGCTGCACATTGACAACATTTTGAGTCTGATTCTGCTTCGCTTTAGGATCTAAAAGATTCGGCGCCCATTGCGTATTTGGCGTGCTATTCCATTGAATAGGAACGCTGATCAAGCTGGCAATCGGATTTTGTGCTGCTTTGGCCAATGAACCCTCCTCGGCAGCTACGGATTCTCCTGGGGTCACCGTGACCGGTTGATTATCTGTCCCAGAAGGTTGTCCGCCTGCAGAGGCTTGAGCAATCTCGCTATGAACCAGAGGTGTGAAATCAAAGTCAACAGGATCAGAGACCAAAAACTGAGACTTCTCTTGCGCCTCAGCAACTGAAGGGGCCAGAAGGGCCACACATCCAAGCAGCCACGCAAGGCCTAAACGTCCACGGAAACGCGAAGTCATCTAATTGATCTAAAAACCAAGCAAGTTGTATTGCATCAAACCAATACGCCAAGTGCATCCAGCAGAAATCAGCACGAATGGGATCAGAATCAGCAGCAAGAACAGATAGCCCCGCCTAAGTTTCAGCGAACCTCAATTCAACTTGTGACACGCTTTCTACCCCTCGCTCTCATTGCACCACTGAGCATGCTGTGCGTAGAAGCATCGATACAACCATTAAAAGCAGAGGAGATTGTTGACAATAGTGAATCTCCGATTGAGACTGAGATAGCAGCCAGCGGCGACGTTGATACAAGCGAAACTGAAGAAATGGCTCCCCTGGTGCTCAGTCAAGCGAGTGATGAAGACACTGGCAGCAATCAAGAGCAAGAGGAAGAAGATAATTGGAGAGTTTATCTTGATCTCTATGCCTTTTTGGTGCCAACAACTTACAGCTCAACAACCATCAACGGCAATAAAAATGACGCCGCACTTCCTCTCTCCGATGTGATCGACACCATCGACGAAGCACTTACCTTTAAAGCCCAGGTTGAGTACGGCCGATTCGGCTTTATGGCCGGTGTTTATCACGGAAGTTTATCCAGCAGCGGATCCAAATCCATCTTCAAGGAAACAACGAACCCCTTGCGCAATCAGCTTGGACTTCCTTCCGCACTTAGACAACGCACGATTCGCGTCAACGGAGATCTTGATGTCGATGTTGATACCAATCAGACCATTGTAGATCTGGCATTTCGCTACCGGGCAGGAGCGATTCAGAAACCACGGATGGAAAAAGGAAGCAGCAGCTTTATTGGCCTTCTTGGAGCCCGGGTGATCGATGCCAACATCAATACCAGCTGGTCCGTTCGCAACGAGTCCACCGTTTCCGTGGAGGGTCGGGTTGTAAGCCGCGAGAACACTCGTGAACTGGAGAAAGCATCGAGTGCAAGCTTTGGCAACACCTGGGTGCAACCGCTGATCGGTGCTTTTGGCACCTATGCCATCAGCGAAGACTGGCAAGCATTCGCCTATCTGGATGCCGGCGGGTTTGGCTTGAGCGGAGAGCAAGATCTAAGCGGAACAGCGCAGGCAGGGATTGCATACGCCCTCGGGAATTCATCCCAGATCTCACTCTCCTACAAGTATTTCGGGCTTGATTACGCCGGAGGCGGAGGCAACGCCTACAGCGTGGATCAAAGCGGCGTGAACCTCGGCCTGCGCTGGTTCTTTGACTGATGAGAACGGCTCGTTGGCCTTAGCCGTTCAAGCACCCAAGCAGTAAGCCAAATTGACCGCCGTGCTGAACCCAATGGTAATTGCTACCTCAATAAATCCTCTCCACCCCTAGTCATAATCTCCTGATCTGAAGAAAAGTTTTCACTCTCGCTGCGGTAATTCATCAGTATTTTTGACAAACGTACTTGGTTTATAAGTACATCAGGTCCCTTGAGCGAATTCATCACCACACCAAGCATGGCCAATACATCTCTCTATCTAGCTGGGTCCTGGGAATAGGCCGCAAGTGGACTGTTTGTTCCATTTTTTGCCCATTTAGAGGCCTATCTACGTGGAATAGAACAACCTTCAGAAAAGATCATCCGATTGAGGATATGAAAGCCATCATCGTGAAAGGCATCATCTGGGGACTTTGCTTTGCCTTCTTTATCACCAGTCTTCGCAACAACGTCAGAAGCTATGAACATAGCTCCTGACGTTGGGATGCAGATCAAATTGATTTAGAGCCTTTCTATCGAGCCAAGCGTCCAGGTCCTGTCGAACCAAGCTTGCTCCGGCCCGTACAAACGAAAGATTCCAAACCAACCCTTACCAGGAACGGTTTTCACCCAATTGGCCTCCTGGCCCGCTGGTGGTTCAGGTCCGAAGTAGAGATCAACGCTGCCATCGGCATTGCTCACCATGTCTTGATTGCGCTTGTTGTTTTTACTGGGATAAGGCGATTCCTTGCTCTGCAGCATCGAACGGGTTTGGGGGTCGTAAACCACAAATGACCAGAAGCGATTCGCCGGAGCATTGGCAGGAACTGTGAGTTTGTAGGTGTTGGCTCCATCGAGATAAGCACCTTTCGCATCCCTTGAAGAGAAAGCATATTGAGACCCAACCCCTGGTAGCTCAAGAGCCATCGCCGGTGTATTTACCGTGGCGAGATAAAAGAAGAGGGTGCGTCCATCCATATCGCGCCCACCATTTCCATTGTTCACGAGATACTCGTGACTACCTCCAGGAAATCCGGTTTGCCAGTAACCAGCTTTACCTGGGTAGATATAAGCATTGGGATCCTGAGGTGAAAATAGGATCGAACGAGCCGTGGCATTACCAATCGCTACAGATTCTGTAAGCAGTGCTTTTTGCTCCGCATTCGGGGCAAATGGTTTTCCTTTTTGAATTCCAATCGCTGATGCCATCCCTAGAAGCTCTGGAGAGAACATCTCAGAGGGCTCGCGCTGAATCACCTCATTGAGTTCTTCATAGAACCTAAAATTGTTGGCATGAATGGTGTTCACCGTCCAGTCAGTGAGATTTTTGAAAGAGTTGGCCTGAGGATTAGCCCGCATCGCATAGGGATACACCTTCAAGCCATTTCTGAAGCTATCCCTTGCCGTATCTGGCTGGCCTTGATCATCCAGAAAACCTCGAAGAATCAGCCAATTGATGATGCTCGGGGTCCTGGCAACGAAAAAGCCATCGGTAGATGCAGGCGCCTGATGACCAGGCCCAAGAATCAGATACTTACCTCCCTTGCCCTTGTCAGGACCAGGGCCTCCCATATCCACCACAAATCGGAAGAAAGCATCATTTACCGTTCCTGGACCCGTACCAGGTGGGACCTCCACAACGACCGGTCCATTACTGAGATCGAGAAAAGCTGAGGCGTAGACGGTATCGGTATTTCCTGTGAGCCAAAGGGACTTAGAGCTCATCAGCTCATCAAAAATGCCAATATCCCGATTTGGCTTTAGGTCATAGCCATCACGATGTCCTACATACAGCATCTCCAACGAAGCGGCTGGCATGAAATTGAGGAAGGTCTGAACTCCACGACCTAGATCAACCTGACGCCGCGCCTTTCGCATCGTCTCGTCATCAGGAAAACCATCGAAATAATTGAACGTGCCGATCCGAGTCTTAACAATGTCTGGCGTCAAAACGTCGACAGGGATAGGCGTGTTATAGCCCTTTGGCGCAATATCAGCGGCATGAAGCACAGAACCGCTACAAGCCAAGAATAAAGCAGAAAGAACAGCTGAAGGGAAGCGAGTAAATACAGTCATGGTTGAGGATAAATTGTGAGATTGATTGGTTTAGACCTCAACCAAGAGGCTGAATGTCGTTGAGCTGCCAGGTTTTATCAAACCAAGGCTCCAGCGGACCATAGAGACGGAAGACAGCGAACCAACCCTTACCAGGAACAGTTTCAATCCAATTTGCTTCTTGTCCTGCAGGTGCTTCCGGACCAAAATACAGATCAATACTGCCATCAGCATTCATGTTTATATCTTTATTTCGGACACTATTTTTACTAGGCAAAAGTTGACCCGTCTGCAGTTCAGACCGGGTCTGCGGGTCATACACAACCATTGACCAAAAATCTTTCGCAGGTACATCTTTATCGATCGTGAATTTGTACGTCTTACTTCCATCCAGATAGGTGCCATTGGAGTCTGTGGCCACCACTCCGTACTGGGAACCGACACCCACCATTTTCAGCACCATGGCCGGAGTATTAACGGTGTAGCCCCAAAAGAAATTATTACGGGCATCGAGGTTGAGGCCGCCTTTCCCACCATCAATCAGCCACTCATGACTCCCACCTGCAAACGGCGTGAACCATTGCTTGCCTGGATAAAAGTAAACATCTTTATTACGAGGCTTACCCATATCAGAACGCACATAAGCCACACCCACTTGAATGGCTTCCTCTAAAACTCTTCGATCTTGTGGAGAAGGAGAAAAAGGTTGACCTTTTTCGAGACCAATCGACGATGCCAATCCCCTCAGCTCGGGATCTAAGAAAGCAATGGGCTCACGCTGGATCACCGTGTTGAGTTCATTGAAAAACTCAAAATTATTGGCATGAACCGTATTAAACAACTGTTCGCCAGCTTTAATAAAGCTCATCTGAGGTGGATTGCCTTTCTGCGAATAAGGATAAAGACGTAATCCGTTCTCATAGATAGCGATGGCCTTATCAGGCATGCCGTTGGCATCAAGGAAAGCCCTGAGAATCAACCAGTTTGAATATGTTGGAGAGCGGAAAACAAAATAATCACCAACATTGCTTGGCTCAGCATCATCTGGACCCAAGATCAAATATTTACCACCTTTCCCCTTATCAGGGCCCGGAGCCCCCGTATCAGCGACAAAGCGAAAAAAGGCATCGTTAATCGTGCCTGGACCAAGCCCAGCAGGGATCTCGATTACCAGAGGACCTGTGTCCTTAAGGTTGAAAAATGTTGACCCATAAATAGTATCGGTATTACCGGTGAGAAACAGAGGATTCGAATTCAAGGGAGACAACAAGGCCACCTTGGTGTGATCATCAACTCCAATCCCCGCATGACCATGACGCAACATTTCGATGCTTGCTGCGGGCATCAAGGTCAGGAAGGTTTCATAGCCACGTATAAATTTTAGATTTTCGAAACTTGTTCGAACTGTTTCTGCATCAGGCATCCCATCGAAGAACCGAAACGTTCCAGCACTTGTCTTAACGGTGTCTGGAGTGAAAATCTCCTCAGGGATGGGAGTGGTATAGCGATTACTCGCTTGTGCCTGTTGTGCATTGACGGCACGATCCGATGCACTAACTGCTGCCACCGCTAAAGATGTGAGCAACAAAGCAGAAGAGTGCCTGCGCAGCTTGCTGGAAATGCCTGACATACCCATTCGACAACATTTTCTGTTGAGCCGTTTCTAAGCACGTCATTCGCTGCGCAGACAAACGAAGTCAAAATTTTGCCCGATTGGGATCAGCGAACCCGTATTCAGAACCAGCACAATGACCTGATGATCGATGTGATCGGCACCGACGCCGGTGCGCCCGGCTCGCTCCCACCCGGAGCTCAGCTTTTGGTGAAGCAGGCCCACCTGCTGGCAGCTCCAAACCGGTTGCTACCTGCACTGCAGCAATGGTCTGCCTGCCCATCAGCCCAGCGCTGGATCGCCAGTGACAATCCAATCGCTCTGAGCGAGGAATTGCTTGCCCTTGGGAGCGATCAGCGCGCGGTGGTGCTGGCTAGCGGAGATCCGTTGTGGTTTGGCATCGGCCGGATCTTGATCGAGCGCCTGGGCCGCGAACGTCTGCGCTTTCATCCCGGCCCCTCGTCCTTGCAACTAGCGTTTGCCCGACTGGGCAGGCCCTGGCAGGACGCGCAATGGCTCAGCCTGCATGGCCGTGACCCCGCCCCACTCGCTCAGCGCTTGCAACAACGTCCAGGTGCCTTGGCCGTGCTCACCGATCCCAGTCGCGGTGGCGTGGACGAGGTGCGCCAAAGCTTGCGCTACAGCGGCCTGGAATCGGCCTATGCCCTCTGGCTCTGCGAATCACTTGGTCACAGCAGTGAACGCGTGCAACGGCTCGAGCCATCCCAAGCCACGCCTGGCGATTTGCACCCCCTCCATCTGGTGGTGTTGATCGCGGAAGCTCAAGAAGCGCCACCCGCCGATCAACTTCCACTGTTTGGCCTGGAGGATGGTGTGTTTCTGCAACACGCCGACCGACCTGGCTTGATGACCAAACGGGAGGTCCGGATCCAATTGCTGGCAGAGCTCAACCTTCCTGCACGCGGCGTGCTTTGGGATCTCGGTGCTGGCACCGGCAGCGTTGGCCTCGAAGCGCTGCGGCTGCGGCCGCAGTTGCAGTTGCTTTGCATCGAACAACGCAGCGGCGGGTCCTCACTAATCGCCGCGAATGCAGCACGCCTCGGTGTTCAACCAGCAGCAGTGCTGGAAGGGGATGCCATGGAAGAACTCAACCATCTGCCTGCAGACTTAGTCGCCCCCAACCGGGTACTAATTGGTGGTGGTGGCCGCAAACGCAGATCCCTGCTGGAGCGAGTGATCCAGTGCATGGCCCCCAGGGGTGAAGTGGTGATCCCCCTTGCCACATTGGAGGCCTTAGCGGAGCTGAAGCCGGTGCTTGAAGCCGCCGAATACTCGGTGAAGGTGAGTCAGCAACAAGCCTGGCGAGGCCAACCGCTTGCCGATGGCACCAGGCTGGCTCCGATGAATCCAGTGTTGATCCTCAAGGGAAGCGCTCCCCGCCAGGACGGGGCCTGACGCGATTGATCAGAAAAAGGGCAGAATCAAGCACTTTGAAGCTCGCAGGATGGCAATCCGAGAACGCAAACCCCAGGTCTCACCCCTGCGCCTCAAGATCACGCTTTTCATTGCAGGCGTTGGCCCCTTGCTTGCCGTTGGGCTGTGGCTTCAATCCAAAGGATTCTTCAGCTAGGCACGCCGGCGTTACCCATACGTAACACTTTAGTATCCGGGACGTGCCGCCTCTACTTCATTGGCTGACATTGCCGGTTGGATCGTTTCGATCACCACCGCGTCTCCAACGCCAAGCCCCAGGCGCTTGGCCTCTCCAGCCCCTAGCTCAATCACGCTGTCCGAATCAGCCATCGGTCCAAAGCTCTTGCAAGGCAACGCCGGACAGATCGGCACCTCAGCCTCGATCGCAATCACCTCGTCCTGGTGCACAAACACCATGTCGAGTGGCGCAATCGTGTTCAGCATCCAAAAACGCAACGGGCGTGCCGGTTTAAACGGAAACCACATTCCCCTCAGGGGTGGCAAAGCCGGGCGTTGCATCAGTCCAAGCCGTTGCTCATGGGGTTGATCTGCCACTTCCAACAGCACACAGGTGTCGGGGCGAACGCACCATTGCGCCTCAAGGGGCAGCTGCTGGGGGGGAGAGACATCCATCAAGAACTCTTCAAAAAAGGAACGCCGTTGTTGAGGCAATAACCACGGCCACGAATGGTGTGGATCAAGCGAGTATCGCCACCCTCCTCAAGCTTTTGGCGCAGATAGCGGATGTACACCTCCACCACATTGCTCGACACGCCTTGCTCATCATTCCAAACCTCGCGCAGGATTTGACTGCGGCTCACGGCCTTGCCCCGCTCCTTGAACAGCAACAGCAGCAACGACGATTCACGCTCCGTTAGGCCAATCGGCCGCGTGCCACGACTCACCAAGCCGCTGGCGGTTTCAAGCAGCAAATCACCCACCACAATCACGGAACAGTGCTCTTTCCTGCGTTTCTGAAGAGAAAGATGGAGGCGCACGCGTTGCAAGAGATCACTCGGCGCACTGCTGGACAACCAGAAATCATCCGCACCAGAACTGATGCAGAGCTCTCGGGAAGCGATGCTGTCTTCGCTGACGCCCAACAAAATTGGCAGCGCTCCCAACCAGTGGCGTAGCTCACCCACCTGAGGCAGCTGGCCCGGCGACACAAGCGCAGCCATCGTCTGCTGGCCGTCCACCGCAATGACTCCATCCCCATACCGCCACTCCAAAGCGGTGTAGCCCGAAGCCTCTAGGCGATCTTTGAGCTGCAGGGCCTCAGCACCAACCAGCACCAACCAACACCAACACGCCCTGCTCGGTCATGGACGATCCGGCTTTGCCACATGGGGCAAGCCCCAGCCCAGCTTGTTGCGCAACACCTGGAAAAACTCATGGTCCGAGAGGCGTACAAAACGCACGGGATGGTCACTACGCCGGATCAAGACCCGGTCCTCAGGCCACACGTAACAACCTGCACTTCCATCCACCACCATCATCAGGCGCTCGGGAGTAGCCGGAAAGACAGTGACGGGTTCCTGATCACTGAACACGAGCGCACGCGAGGCCAAGGAATGGGCCGCAATTGGCGTGAGCTGCAACACCGGACATTCGGGGGTGATCACAGGTCCGCCAGCGCTAAGGGCATAGGCCGTCGACCCTGTCGGTGTCGACAGGATCACTCCATCAGCGGAGATATCAACAGGTGCATGCCGGCCAATTGCAATTTCGAAATGGCACATGCTGGTAAGAGGCTCACGGTGCAATGCCATCTCATTAAGAGACAAGGCTTCCCACCGCCGTTGGTCTCCGCGCATCACAGTCACGACCATGTTGGCGCGCTCCTCGATCGTCCAGCGATCGGTGAGAATCTGCTCGAGAGCCTTATCGAGGTCACCGAGATAGGCCTCTGCGAGAAAGCCGAGATGGCCGGTGTTGATCGTCAAAATCGGCACACCAATCGGCGCTGTTTGACGGGCTGCTGACAGCACCGTGCCATCGCCTCCCAGCACAATCGCCAGCGCCATTGAGGCATCGAATCCCTCTGGCACGCAGGCGTTGTACCCAAGTATCCGCAAGTGCTGGTCAGGGTTGGCAAAACCCACCAAGCCCCCAGAGCTGCTGACTCGGACCACCTCATGGCCGGCGAGTTCGAGCCGCTCCTGAATCGTTTGAGCAGTGTCAACGGCGAGTGACTTTCCGTCATTCACGATCAGTCCGACCCTGGGCACCGATCGCGTCGCAAAAGAACGCATCCATTTTATGAGAAAAATCTGCTCACAGCAGCGTCAGGTTGTTTTTTGAAGCCAGCGCCGCCCCACCACCAGCCCTGCGTAGCGTTCAGGCAACACCTAGAGGCGAGCTCGAGCGATGCCAAACAACACCCCGTCCCATGTGGTCGTGATCGGAGCGGGGTGGGCTGGTTGGGGGGCCGCCAAATCTCTCTGCGAAGCGGGCGTTCGCGTGACCCTGATCGACGGGATCAACGATCCAACCGGCAGCACACCACTCACCACCCCAAGCGGCAAACCATTCGAAGCCGGCACGCGGGGGTTTTGGAAGGACTACCCCAACATCAATGCCCTCACGGAAGACCTCAACCTCGGCGATATTTTTACTGCGTTCACCACCAGCGCCTTCTGGTCTCCCGATGGCCTTGAAGCCACAGCTCCGGTGTTTGGCAACGCACCCGCCTGGCCCAGCCCCCTCGGCCAGATGGTGGCCACATTCACAAACTTCAAACGGCTTCCCTTACAAGATCGCCTCAGCATTAGCGGACTTCTTTATACAATTTTAGACCTCAATCGAAGCGAAGATATTTTTAATGACTACGACAAACTGAGCGCACAAGAACTGTTCATCAAGCTAGGAATTAGCAACCGCTTGATCAATGATTTCCTAAGGCCTATTTTGCTTGTGGGACTTTTCAAGCCACCAGAAGAGTTATCAGCTGCCGTAACAATGGAGCTGCTGTATTACTACGCCCTCGCTCATCAAGATTCGTTTGATGTGCGCTGGATCAACTCAGAGAGCATCGCCAAGAAACTTTTTGAACCCCTTAGTCAACGGCTGATCACAGAGCATCATCTGCGCGTGCTGGGCGGCACCCTGGCCACCAACTTGCGCTTCGCACCAGGAAAAAACCAGATCAACGCTGTTGGCATTCAATCCGTTGCAACGGGAAAAACCGATTGCATTCAAGACGTGGATGCGGTGGTTTTAGCTGTGGGATCCAAGGGCATCCGCTCGATCATGTCCCAGTCTCCAGAGTGCCGAGAGGCAGCACCGGAGCTGGTTAAAGCTGGTTCTCTCGGCGCGATTGATGTGGTGTCCGTAAGGCTCTGGCTTGATCGCTATGTCCCCATTCCCTATCCGGCCAATGTGTTCTCTCGCTTCGAATCCTTACGAGGAGCCGGCGGCACCTTCTTCATGCTGGACCAACTACAAGCCAAAGCCGAGCCAGCCCTCTGGGGTGGCCATGAGCCTCAGGGTTCAGTGATTGCCAGCGACTTTTACAACGCATCCAAGATCGCACTTATGGAGGATCAAGCGATCATCGAATTGCTCACTCAACAGTTGCTACCGATCAGCGATTCTCGCTTCAAAGAGGCAACGGTGCTTGAGTTTGAGGTGCAGCGCTATCCCAATGCTGTGTCGCTCTTTTCCCCAGGAAGTTTCCAGCAACGGCCACCCTTGGAAACATCCGTGGCCTCGATCGTCTGCGCTGGCGACTGGGTGCGGATGGGCGCGCAAGAACATGGCGCCAAAGGGTTATGCCAAGAGCGAGCCTATGTGTGCGGCTTAGAAGCAGGAAACTCACTGCTTAGGCGCAAGATCATCTCGGGAGCAACGCAATCTCAAAGCATTCAGCACCCTGTGATCCCGATTCGGGCGGACGAGCCACAGGTTGCGATCGGGAGAACCGTCAACAAATTCGTGATGGATTCACTGGATCTATTAGGCCTCAAACATCCTTGGCTTCGTTAGTAGCAGGAAGTGGGCAGCAGCATTTAAAAAGTGGTTGTTTTGATCTCGCTCAACGGCGACTAGAACGCAGCAGCGACACAATCAACCAGAGACCAAACAAGGTGGCTCCAACAAACAATCCCTCGCTGACATTTCTCAGTAGAGGTTGTTGGGCCAACGTGGCCATCACCGTGGCACTCAGCAACAGCGATGCCTCAAGAATCGCCAGTGAAATCCGTTGCGACAACCGTTCCAAACTGGAACGCACAGCCTCAAGCTCTTCAAGTTGAATTGGGCAGGGTTCTCTTTAATTTCAAACAAGGCGAGAGATCAGCAATGAGAACAGCCAAACCTTGCCTCTAGAACAATGCGCAAAAAGCCCCCGCAAATTAGGCGAGGGCATCTTGATATTCAGCGATTGAATCACTTAGCGTAAATAACGCCTCTGTAAGTCAGACGGATTTTGTTTGAAGCAGATGTCGATGCACTCTTGGTTTGTGCATATTGCTTGCCGCGGTAAGTCAAAGTCATGAGAGGTTCCTCAGAAATACAGGCCCCCGTTCCGTGACCTGAGTGTCTGCGCCTCACAGATGGGGATGCGAGGTGAACGTGATTCGTAGATAAGCTACCTATCTTTTATACCCATAGAGTCAACCTACACAATGTTCAGACTGTTACAAAGCCAGCTTAGTTTGTGCCATCTCAATACAGAACAGAGCCTGAAGTAGCACAACTATTGTTCAACTCACTACACAATCCTGACTCAACCTGTCAGTTTTGTGCCTTGACAATACAAAACAAAGAAAACACCTGCCAACAAGGAGAGGGGGCCTTCAACAGTCTTTAGCGAACATGACCGCTAAAGACCCATCAAGGCCACCAAAGCCAGAGGCGAGCCACAAAGGAGCAACAACGCCAGTAGTCAGTATTGCCATTAAGGCTTACTCAATGACAACACCTGAAACAAAAGCCACCGATAAAAAGTCAGGAGCGATCAAACAGGTAGCGCATCCTGTTCTTCTATAAATCCATACACAGTCAATCAGGCACATTTAAGCGCGTAGGTATACCGACTGATGCCAAGCATGTGATGCGTGCTCAGAGTGGCAATATCGGGAACAGCTATGACATCATTAAGAATTGAAAACATTTGTCTACAGGCAAGCCTCGAGCTAAACGAGACCGTTGACGCCTATAGAGATCGAATCGATGTCAGTAGAGAAGCTCATTTGACTGGCTACCTCATGTCACATTTCCTGATAACAATGTGTTGTTTAGCAGACACCGTTCGATTTGATCTCTTGATGGAGTCGCTGAAGGCTGATGTGGTTGAGGTTTAAATACGAGCAGCGCAGCGCTGATCAAAGGGCCAGCTTTTTACAAGTAGATGAAACAAAATAAATGGTAATTACTCCATCCAAAGTTTTTTGAACGCATAAGGAGCTGATTCACGCCGTTCCATGGACGCTTCCCGAATGAAAGTGATGCAGGCATTTGAGCCATCAAATTGCTTACTTTTGATGACCATTACCATCGAATCATTCAGGCTTTTCCCTTTCTTTAATCCTGAGTCAAGAGTTTTCACTGCGCCAACAGGGTCACACTTACCAAGTTTGAGTGGTTCTGGATCTTTGGCTTCACTCGTTGGGATGAGGACAACAGAAAGGACGAAGCTCAAGATCAACAGATTGATAGACGCCATTGCCCTAACGCTATGGCCAATGAGTAAAGCATCAATCTGCTGTTAGTTCATTGATCATTGACAGAAGAGTCGGTGCAATGAATTGGAAAGTAAGGCCGTGAGTGATAGCTAATCTCTAGAGCAAAACAGCTAATTTCGAATTAGGCATAGCTGGGGTGATGGCAAAAGTGAATGAAGCCTGGTGTGCTTTAGAGCCTCTGCAAAACCGATCCGATGAGTTCCTTGACCATGTCGCTGCGTTTTTGCCTCAAGTTCAGGCCCTAACCGCTGATCAAAAGCGTGCAATGGCTTTGTTCAAAGCAGCAGAACTCGTCAATGCCTTGCTTCAGATCCGAGAGCGTCGCCAAGCAGAGGATCGTTTCGGAGCTGAGCTAGCCAAGGCTTCCTTTGATCGGGTGAGAGCAGTCATCCGCAACCGGTCCATCGATTTAGGTGCGCAGGGGGTCGTGGACCTCCGGGACCCGCCGATTCGAGCTTTGATCGATGAGGGCTGCCGGTTGTTCCATGCCGGTAAAAGTGATCCGGCTCTTTATCAGAAGGCTCTTGCCCTCTCTGCATCCCAATGCATTGTCCTCAACCCCTCTCTTGAGGCCGCCCTCATGGGCTATGCAAGCGGTTGCGGTTTGCTGTTGCCAACAGCGCTGCTCCAAGCCGTACGGGAAGATTTCATTGCTCCTTATCGCCTGGGTTAATTAGGTCTCTGGATGAGCCAAAGCTTCGCGAATAGAGCTTGATACAGCTGAAGTGGTGGCGCCATGTCTGCTGCCCCTAATGCTGTCCTAACGCGGGCTTCGTCGACGGAAAACACAACTTGGTTGCGTGATGCCAACAGTGTGCTCACCTGCTCTTCCGTCAGGCCTCGGTCCTTTAAGCGCTGGCCACCCAAAGCCAGGAAGCTTTCAGTCACACTGACCTTCTCCGGTTCGCTGAAGGCACTCAACAGCAATGTGCCTCCAATGCCCGTGAGCCCAGCGAGCTGATGCAGCATTTTTGTTTGCTGATCACCGTTGAAGAGATGCAGCACGTTGTGGCAAATCACTAGATCAAAGATGGCTTCCTTCAGCGAGGTTTTACAGGCTTCCATCAGCCCGTTCTGCTGCAAATGACAGCGATGCATGCCGTCAACGCCGTCGATACTCTCCTTGCAGAACGCCAGCATTTGCTCACTGGGCTCGAGCAGCGTAAACCTCGCTTTAGGACAGGCCTCAAGAAGACTCGGCATGTTTTCCCCAGGGCCAGGTCCCACCACAAGTGCTTTCAGGGACTGAGAGCTGGTCATTCTCACCGCCGCCAGCCCGATCTCATGGAGGGTGTCGTAGCCGGGCACGGAGTCGCGGATGTTTGATTTGTAAGTGCGTCCATAGTCGCCGTCAAAGTCGAGTGATGGCATCAATCCATAAGCCTGGGATTTCACCCTGTTTTGGCCAGAAACAGGCGTTTCGTCATCAACGATTTTTCCGGCATCAGAGCTGCCCTCTCTGCTCAACTGCGCAATCGAGCCAGACATCGGATGGCTCTCATCAATCTGTAGACCAACAACGGGCGTAGTTTTGACGTCAAAAATTAAGTGTGAGCAATTCCAATCACGAGAACTGTTAATCGATATCAATAGCTTATTAATTCTCAATTTCAAATGTCGACCGCGAACTTTTTTCGACCATTGGCCAACAAGCTGTATCGAATCGAACCTTTTTAATTATTTCTCCCGTTAAAAGGTATGCAAATACTAACGCCAGCTCCGTCACTGCCCTTAGGGTCTCGACACTTGCTCAATTCAAGATGTCAACGCATCACCTATCAAGCCTTAAGTGGAATGAAGAGGGTGAGCTCTCACCGCAAGACACATGGAATCTGGTAACAAAGCTAACAAAAGCTGAGGATGCTAAAAAAGCATCCAACCTCCTGCATTTATCCTCCAAGCACTCCCATGCAAGGGCCAAGAAAAGGCCTAAGGTTTAAATCTATGTGAACTACAGGACCTTATAAATATTCACCATTTTCAAAGACGCAATAAAAGTTCTAATAAAAAATATAAAAATAGGCATTATATTTTTAAAAATTTAAATTCTCATCGTTTATCCACTTTTACGCATTACGAAATTTATTCACCGCTTAGATATAAAAATGGGAGGATACTTACACCTCTGAAAGTTTCTTTTTTCGCACCTTAACGATGCCCTGTTTAAGGCCAGCAATGATGAAAGAATACTGAGTAACTCTTAAATCATTTCCGCTACTGAAGAGTCAGCACAGCAAAGCTTTGCGCTCCCCCAGCTATCAGCCTCATTCCAAGGATGGCCTCTCAAACTGGGAGGATGCATCACGATCGCTACGTGATCCATGAGGCATCGAGACAAGAGGCCTCAGCTCTTCATGGACAGGTCAGCCTTTGGTTATCACTCAGGGAAAGTCGCAAGCGAAGAACCTGCCCCAGGGAATACAAGCAGGATTAGACAAGCCTATGGAGTTTCACCTCAAGCGGATTGTTCGGCAGGTTTATCAGCTCAAACACGATCGATTCGACTCAGAATTGATCCAGAAAGCGCAGATCACTGGTGTACAAACGGCGGATGTCGTCAATGCCATGACGCACCATGCAAAACCGTTCCACTCCCAAACCGGCAGCAAAACCGCTCCAACGATCGGGATCAAGGCCTAAACCTTCGAGCACTGCCGGATCCACCATTCCGCAACCCATCACCTCAAGCCAGCGCCCTCGCCACTGGACATCCACCTCAGCCGAGGGTTCCGTAAACGGGAAGTAACTGGCGCGAAAACGCACCGGCAGGTCGCCAAAGAACGCCTTAAGGAACTGCATCACCGTGCCGCGGAGGTGACTGAAATCCAAGCCCTCATCGATCGCCAACACCTCCACCTGATGAAACACAGGCGAATGGGTCGCATCGACCGCATCCCGCCGGTACACCCGACCTGGAGCCACGATCCGCACCGGTGGTGGGTTGGTTTCCAGGTGTCGGATCTGCACCGGCGAAGTGTGGGTGCGCAACAACAGGTTGTCTTTCAGATAAAAAGTGTCCTGCATATCGCGTGCAGGGTGCTCAGGCGGAATGTTCAGCGCCGTGAAGTTGTGGTGATCCGTCTCCACTTCAGGACCTTCTTCCACCTGATAACCAAGGCCACAGAACAGATCAACAATCTCCTCTGTGGTGGTGATCAATGGATGCCGATGTCCCATTGGCACCCCCAGGGGAGCCGCCGTGACATCAAGGGTTTCCGCTGCGATTCGTGTCGCCATCGCAGCACTATTCACCGCCTCAAGGCGCTCGGATAGAAGTTGCTGCACCTGGGTCTTCAAGACATTGGCGCGCTGGCCTACCACCGGGCGTTCATCCCCTGGCAGCTTGCCCATCGCCCCCAGAACGGCTGAAAGCCGCCCCTTTTTACCAAGCAATCCAACGCGAAGCTGCTCGAGAGCGGCGGCATCGGCGGCCGCCTGAATCTCAACGACCGCCTCCGCCTCTAAGGCGTCCAGCTGATCAGTGAGCTGCTGCAGGGAGATCGTGGAGCTCAAGGCATCGGTATCGCGGCAATGACTGTAGGCAGCCATCACGACTAGGTTCCATCCAACGCATACGAACCCCCCTGATGAAGCCCCTGCGGATTCTGATCAGCAACGACGACGGCGTGTTTGCCGACGGCATCCGCAGCCTGGCGGCAGCGGCAGCCTCTGCTGGCCATCAGGTCACGGTGGTGTGCCCCGACCAGGAGCGCTCCGCTACGGGCCATGGATTAACCCTTCAGACCCCCATTCGTGCCGAACGCGCCGATGAGCTGTTTGAGCCTGGAATTAAAGCCTGGGCTTGCAGCGGGACCCCCGCTGACTGCATGAAATTAGCTCTGTTTGAACTGCTTCCCGAGAAGCCAGACCTGGTGCTCTCTGGGATCAACCACGGCCCCAATCTCGGCACTGATGTGTTTTGCTCGGGAACCGTGGCAGCGGCGATGGAGGGCACCTTGGAAGGCCTGCCGGCAATGGCCGTGAGCAGTGCTTGTTTTCAGTGGAGAGAATTCCAAGCTGCCGCAGATTTAGCCGTGCAGGTTGCAGAGGCCGCCCTTGCTGATCAATGGCCTGAGAACCTTTTACTCAACCTCAACGTGCCGCCCTGCAAACAGGAGGCCATGGGGGAACTGCGCTGGACCCGTCTTTCAATCCGTCGCTACGACGAACAGTTCAGTCCTCGGGTCGACCCCCGTGGGCGTACCTACTACTGGTTGGCCGGAGAAGCCGTCGAAGATTTCGAATCCGGCGGTGATGGCCCCCGCGACTGGCCCACTGACGTGGCCCAAATTCAAGCGAATGCACCGTCGCTTACACCGATTCAACCTGAGCTTTTCTGGCGAGGAGGTCTTTCCTCCTTGCCCCAACTACGCCTTCATCGGTAGCTGCGTGTTCGTCTTGCTCAGCCCTCATCCGCTCAGCTCGTGCGGTAGATCCGCTGCAACATCCAAAGCGAGAACAGCAAACCAATGAGATGAGCAAACAACACCTGCGTGTTGCTCAGCACCGAAAGCATCTCTAGGGAGGTGATCGCCATGTTTTCTCCCGCTCCCCTGGCTCCAATGGCAATGCCTGGTGTCTGCATCGAGGCCTGCACAAATAGGGCACCAGCCAAGGATTGATAGCCAACAGCGGCAAACACCAGGCCCAGCAGATCGGCGAACAAACTGCGCTTGATCGTGCGACTGGCCTCCCCTCGACTGGGTCGCGCACCACTCGCCAAAGCCCGTCCCAGCCGAACCACCAACCAGCCCTGCCAAAGACTGAACAACAACACAAAAAAGGACAGCGTGGTGAGCGACAGGCCTGGGCCTAATCCCAAGGCTTTATCGGCATTTCTGCTCAAGCTTCCACCGATGTTGTTGAACATCAACACCCCCAAAATCACAATCCCAAGCCCGGTTTGCGTCCAAAAGCGAATCCAAGCGGTGCGACGCAAGCCAAGAGCAAGCAGTTGGAGATCGAGCCGATCGGCCATGCGATGTAGGAGGTCTGTCGTCCAAACTTGCCATCAACCACAGATCCGTGCACAACGCCGTTGATTCCTCTCTGCTCTCCACAGCAGGCCAAAACCCCCACCACCCTGGCGTTGGGAAGCTTCGACGGCCTCCATGCAGGTCATCGGAGGGTGATCGCGTCTGTAACCGAAACAGATCACCTCAATGCCATTCCCACGGTGGTGAGCTTCTGGCCACATCCACGTGAGGTGCTGCACGGTGAGCCACGCCTGCGTCTCGATCTCCCAGAAGAGAAGCTCGAGCTCCTCGAGCCGCTTGGCATCCAGCAGCTGGTCTTGGTGCCTTTCAACCGCCAACTGGCGCAGCTCAGTGCGGCCGAGTTTGTAGAGCAGGTGCTGCTCGGTTGCCTCAAAGCACGCCAGATTGCCGTGGGGGCCAACTTCCGATTCGGTCGGGGCCGGGAAGGCGACACCAACACGCTGCGGGCCTTAGCGGAAGCCTCTGGAGTCCAGGTTTCGGTGTTGCCGATTTTGGAGGATGCCGGAGGACGGATGAGCAGCAGTCGCATTCGCGAAGCGCTCTCGAATGGCGACCTTCAAGCCGCCAGCACCCTGCTCGGCCGCCCCTACCGCTTCCGAGGAACGGTGGTGCGCGGTAGGGGCTTAGGGCGCGATTTGGGCTGGCCCACCGCCAATCTGCAAGTGGATGGGCGCAAGTTTTTGCCAGGGCTTGGCGTGTATGCCGCTCGCGCCTGGACGCAGCGCGATGGCGAAGGGCGAAATAGCGAAGCACTGCCGGCCGTGATGAATCTCGGCCCCCAGCCCACAGTGGACCCCAACTCACCTTCAGCCGTTGAGGTCCATCTGCTCGACAGGCGCATCGAACTGGTTGGCCAGGAGCTTGTTGTGGAACCGGTGGAACGGCTGCGCGGACAACAACGCTTTTCAGGCCTCGACGAGCTCAGTGCACAAATCGGAAAGGACGCCGAAGCAGCACGTCAACGGCTTCAAGCCACAGCTGGGTAAGCGTTCGACAGTCCCCAGACGATGAACACACCAACGCCGCCTAGGAGGATGATCCCCCAAACCAGCACGTGCATGGTGCTCTCGGATCCGCTGTTGTCCATGGCCGCCGTGGAGCATGCGATCCTTCTCACACTGCCATGGAGCCGATGGTTGTCGAAGCAGACGCCAACCTGCGAGTGGCGCGGCTGATCGACGCCAACCTGGATCGAGCACGAGAAGGGCTGCGTGTCATTGAAGACTGGTGTCGCTTTGGACTGGATCGGGACGATCTCGTTGTTCCGCTTAAAGACTGGCGGCAGCGACTAGGGCAACAACATCACGATCGCTACCGCCGCGCCCGTTCCACGGCAACGGACGTTGCCGCCGGCCTGGGCCATCCCGCTCAAGCGAGTCGTAGCACTGCCCAAGCGATTGTTAAAGCCAATGCCAGCCGGGTGCAGGAAGCCCTGCGCGTTCTGGAGGAATTCGGTCGCAATCTCGATCCAGACCTAGCCAGCATCTCAGCTGAGATCCGCTACGGGCTCTATGACCTGGAAGTGTGCATTCTCGAAGCCTGCGGACGTCAGCACAGGCAGGAGCGCCTGGAAGCCGCCAAGCTTTGCCTGATTACAGATCCAGATCGAGACAACAATCTGGAGCGATTGCTTCAGGGGGTTGAAGCCGCTCTGATGGCAGGCGTCAGCTTGGTTCAGTACCGGCGCAAACAGGGCAACGACCAACAACGCCTGCTTGAGGCGCGAGCCCTGAAAGCACTTTGCTGCCGCTTCGAAGCCCTGTTCATCATCAACGACCGCATTGATCTCGCGCTCTTGGTGGATGCCGATGGCGTCCATCTCGGCCAGGACGATCTCCCCCTCTCAGAGGCGAGACAGCTGCTCGGCCCGGAGCGCTTACTGGGACGCAGCACCCACCGCCTCGAGCACCTGCTCGCAGCCCAGCAAGAGGGCGCTGATTATTTAGGCGTTGGCCCTGTCTTCGCCACCGCTACCAAGCCCGATCGCAGCCCAGCCGGCCTGAGCTGGGTGACGGAAGCCAGTCGTCACGCCGTTGTGCCCTGGTTTGCGATCGGTGGCATCGATGCTGAAACGATCCCCTCGGTTCGTGCTGCGGGTGCTCAGCGCGTCGCCGTGGTGAGCGCGATTATGGGGTCCAATGATCCGGAAGAAGCCAGCCGGACCCTGCTCCAAACCCTCACTTAAACCTCCCTTGCCTTGGTGCCATGCAATTCACGGTGAACGGCGAACAGCGCAGCATTGATCCATCTGCGACAAGGCTGGATCAAGTGATCCAGCAGCTTGGCCATCACCCACGACTGGTCGTTGTGGAATACAACGGCTTGATCCTGACGCCGGAACTCTGGGAAGCCCAGCAGGTTCAAGACGGTGACAACCTCGAGATCGTCACCATCGTGGGCGGTGGTTCCTAGAGTTACCGCACTGTGATATGCCGTCTTGGCCTCCTCCAAACTCCGCCCCCAGGCTGGTCAAATCAGACGCTGGCTCTCGGGATTGCTGGTGCCAGTGTTCGTGGTTGGGCTGCTGCTGATCAGTCCCCAGCCCAGCGAAGCCGCCCGCGGCGGTCGAATTGGAGGCGGCAGCTTCCGCGCCCCATCCATGCCTAGAGGTGGGGGGTATGGCCGCAGTTATGGCGGCGGTGGTTATGGCGGTGGATATGGCCGTGGGTATGGACGCGGAGGCGGAATGGGCTTTCCGTTTATCATCCCGATTTTTGGATTTGGCGGAGGAGGCCTCTTTGGCTTTTTAGTGCTCGCAGCGATCGTGGGCGTAGTGGTCAACGCAGTCCGTAATGGCGGGGGTGGCGGAGCCCCTGCGATCGGCGGTGGTTACCGAGCCCCCCGTGAGCTGTCCACCGGACCTGTGTCGTTGCTGCAAATGCAGATCGGACTTCTTGCCAGTGCCAAGTCGCTGCAAACCGACCTGCGTCAACTCGCCGCATCCGCTGACACCAGCACGTCATCTGGCTTGCAACGGGTCCTGCAGGAGACAACCCTCGCCCTTCTCAGGCAGCCCGAGCTTTGGGTGTACGCCAACGTGGAATCAGGAAGCGTTCCTTTCAACGCGTCTGAGTCAACGTTCAACCGCCTGTCGATGACGGAACGCAGCAAGCTACGCGCAGAAATCACAACCAATGTGGGCGGTGTACGCAACGGCAACGCAGCGGAGTTGAGCAGCAGTGGTGATGCCGATGCAACCAACGAATTCATCGTGGTTACGGTGCTCGTTGCCAGCCGCCAAAGCGTGAAGCTCAAGCAAGCCGATAGTGGAGAAGCACTACGCGAAACGCTGCGCATTCTTGGCTCCACATCCTCCTCTGACCTAATGGCCCTTGAGGTGATCTGGCAGCCCGATGGAAGCGGCGACGTTCTCAGTGCTGATGAGCTGGTGATGGCCTATCCGAACCTCCAGCACCTCTGATTTAAGAAAATCTTCCGCCAAATTCACGTCATCAAACAAGCGGTCAGGGTTTCAACTCAATAGGTTTAAATCACTATCCCCTGACCGAGCTTTGACTTCCACTGCTCCACGCTTAGACCCCAGAGCCATGCAGTGGCAAACCAATGGTGAGCTCGATCAAGGCGACCTCATCGAGCTGGTTTGCCATCTGCGCAACGTGGAATGCGAACAGCACAGGGATGAGCTTTCACGCTTGGGCCAAAGGCACTCAGAGGACATACAAATTGGCAAGACCACGCACAAAAGCAGGCCGCCTAAATCAGGTCCGTCTTTGCAACATCCGCAAAGCAGCCATCGCTGCTCCGTAGCCGTTATCAATATTGACCACCACTAGTCCTGGAGCACAGCTCGCAAGCATTCCATCGAGAGCGGCACGCCCACCAGCACTCACTCCGTAGCCCACAGACACAGGTACGCCGATCACTGGTTGGGGAAGGAGGCCAGCGAGAACAGTTGGCAGAGCACCCTCCATGCCAGCGCAAGCAATCAGAATCGAAGACTGCTGAAGTTGGGGCAGTTGATCCATCAATCGATGCAACCCGGCAACCCCCACATCCAGCAACAGATCTGCATCAATGCCATGCCAATACAAGGCCAGTTGCGCTTCTGCCGCGATAGGTAAATCACTAGTGCCGCCACTGAGCACCGTTACGGATCCAAGCTCCGGTCGCAACGGAGGCGGCGTTCCAGAGGTCAAACATCGAGCCCGGGCCTCAAAACGAACAAGCTGCGTGTTGCAGCGCTGAAGAACAGCCTTGGCCTTGGCCTCATCCACACGTGTGACAAGCGCTGGCTGATCCCTGGCCGCAAAGGCTTCCAGGATCGCCACGATCTGATCCACCGTTTTGTGCAACCCCCAGATCGCTTCGCTGATGCCGAGACGATCGCTCCGTTGCCAGTCGAGACGAACGTCTTCGCTGCTCATGGCCGTAACAGCTCTCCTTCAAACACCAAAGGGAAGGGATTGTCTATCTCTTGAGACAGCGCCATCGCTTCGCGAGCAAGCTGCTCAAAGCGGTTTTGAACCTCTGCCACCTGTTCGCTGGGGATGGCTTTCCAAGCTTTACGGCTCGACCAGCGAATCAAGAGGGTGCCCTCCTCCGTTTCAGGGTCCCAGAGCAGATCGCGACCAAGAAAACCCGATTGTTGCGCCAACCATGGTTCCCAGCTGCCTCGCTCCGCTTCCAGCCAGGCGTCACGCCCTTCCGCTGGAACTGAGATACGCAGATGCTCAATCACCGCAACGTCATATCCACCCTCTGGATCCGCAAAAGCCGCGAAACGCACATCAGCCGATTGGCCCATCAGCACCAAACCAACGCAAAGCAGAGTGGCGACCCTAATCATCAACGGCTGGAATCGCTGCATCAGGGTTTGCATCAAAGAGCCTGCAAAAGGGCCACAGCCTGACAAGAGATTCCCTCTTCCCGGCCTTCAGGGCCCAGTTTTTCATTGGTGGTGGCCTTAACACCCACCTGGTCTGGAGCAACCCCAATCCTGAGGGCAATGGCCGATCGCATCGCCTCAATATGGGGCTTGAGCTTGGGCCGCTCGGCGATCAATACCGCATCTACATTGACCACACCCCAGCCGCGCGCCTTTACCAAAGCGACAACCTGCTCTAGGAGAACGAGGCTGTCGGCTCCTTTCCATTGAGGATCGTCGGGAGGGAAATATTTGCCGATGTCCCCCAAAGACAATGCCCCCAACAGGGCATCCATAATCGCGTGCACCAACACATCAGCATCGCTGTGACCGTCGAGGCCTAGCCCTGCTGGATGCACCAGCTGCTGACCACCAAGAATCAGAGGCCGGCCGGGCACCAAACGGTGGATGTCATAGCCGTTGCCGATACGAAGAGGAGGAACCGAAGAGGTCATCAAGAGGGTTTGGAACGGGCCGAAACGATCTCACTCACCTGTCATGTCGACTGGAGAATGGCTATTAATGTTGAATATTAAGGGCAATACCAACATCAGGAGCGACAACACGTTCGTGAAGACCCAACTCAGACCAAATAGCCCGGACATTGTCCAAGAGCAACACAATCACCACTGATATTGATAAAAAATTAAGTCAATAATCCATAATACTTAAGCCAAAAATCAACCAACTCGTTACTAAATAGGTACAAAAATGAAAGGCAAAATAGTGACTTCATAGAAGGAACGTCAACATGCCTCTTTACCAACACCGCCATCTCTCATCGAGAACACAGCAATTACTCCACAGCACGGACCATAGGAATAGCGAATGGCCAGAAGCTTGGCCCTTCGCAATCCGGTCAACAAGAGGAATGACGCCTCATTCCTCTGTTTCCTCTAGAGCCTGTAATCAATTAACGAGAGATGCTCATGCCACCTGGGAACCCGCCTCCTCTTTATGTATGGCTGGCCTGCCTCTCGATTGGCATAGGATTAGGCGGAACATTAATGCAAATCCTAATGACATTTTAGAAATTTTTGATTCACATCTTTAACGGATAAGCAACAAAAAAATTCAAGGAACCGAACTAGCTTGGCAGCATTGACTCCATACAAGCAGAACAAGAAATCTCATCAAACTATCGCTTAAGATTAGTAGTTAACCCTTCATACGACTTATGCAAAGGATGGTCTGGATTCTGCCTTCCTTCAGCATAATACAGCTTTTCAATGAGAAGATCAGGAAGTTTTTCACCCCCATATATTAAATCCATAAAAATCCTTATCGGCGAACGGTTTTGATTCAGCTCTTGCATTGCTGACGACTCGATACCCTCAAGCTCATCCTTTGAGAGGTTGAGCTCCTGAAGGAGCTCTTGAACCACACGTTGTTCATCGGAATTGATCTTGAGGCGATCACGGGGTTGCCTTGAAACAGCCGCCACGAGATAGGCCACTCGAGCAGCAAGACAACGATCTTCATGGCTTGTTAACGCCTCTACCAACTCTTTGAGACTGAGCGTTGAAACTTCCACATGATGAACAAGATTATCATCAACCGTATTGACAGAAATCTGCTCAGGAAGATCACGGATTAACTGCTCCTCTTCCTTTGAAATATTTCCATCACTTAGGGCAATTAATTTCGCAATCTCGAGCAACGTGCTCATCGCTTTCTTCGTGGTTTTATTATCTGCCATCACCTAAACCAGAGAGCTCTTCTTTCAACAACCATTAGCACGAAACCTTTTCCTCCAAAGCATCCATAAGGAGAGGCCGCCCCTCCCGGATGGAAGAGACGGCCTAACTCGCTCGTTTATGCATATCGCAAACCATTCATCAGTGAACCTGTATCGCTGAAGTCTGAACCTCGTATCGAAAACAGTGAACTGAAAGGGTGGTGCGAAGCGGCTGTCTGCAGGATCACCTGGGGCCGGGGCTCTAGGTGTGGGGTCGTGTTCTCCGTAGGGCACCTAAGACGGTGCAGATGGAGCATCGATTGGCGTGGCGCTCAAGCCATTGCCTACCAAAGGAACAACCCACGTCTTGTTGAGACTGTTGGAGCAGGGACCTGAAGTCAGCTTGCTTCTGCTGATAACTCAGGTGGAGTGTCGTCTGTCAAAGCGCCTCCGATCTCGATGTCCATAGTTTGTGCCACCAGCGCACACTTGCCATCGGTGTAAAGGCGCATTGCCTTCACAGCAGAAACCAACCAAATTAGAAATGGCGTGCCTCAAGCGCTAACGCATCGGTTGATCTCGATCAACAAATCGAAGATCGAGAGGTCCAGGTCTTGATACAGCTGCTCGGGTTCATTGGGCTAAGCCAGGCAAGAACGAGTTTTCCATAAGGCCATCGATGAATCATTGACATTATTTTTCTACGTTGGGGGCGTGTTCTTAACCAATAAATTCTTAGCTATAGAAGAAATCATAGAGCATTCTCCCTAATCAATTTGCGGCTATAATTGACTTTGAATAGATACAAAACGCAAAAGCCAATCATCTATAAACATGAAAAAAAATTGGAGCGAAATTGAGCGTCACTGGCAAAAGCTACAAGGCATGATCGCCTTTGATCTCACTGCTCCATGCATCGTGATCGACCAAAGGGATGAGTTAATGGAAACAACATTATCCAACCTCACAAACCACCTACGAGTATCCACTGCCTTAGCAACACCACAAATGAAGTACTACATGAGTCTTGCCAAAAAAATTGGTCCAGAAAAAGCCATGCAGGAAATGCTTAAAGCTATGGATCAGGAGACAGAAGAGTTCGTCGCCCTATATAACGAAGCAAAAAATGATATTGCACGTGATTGCTATGCAACTGTTGACGATCTTGTTGATGCCATAAACACAGCAAGAAAGGGATTTAAAAGCAATCCAAGAAAAATCCTTGTGATTCAAATGAACAACAAGGATGCCGACATTCTTCTCGTTGCTCCACCCACGCAGGAATGGTCAGATGATCTTGATCTGGAAAACTGAAGTCACCAGGATCAGTCCGCTTGAGGTGGATTGTTTGTTGGGTTTTGGATCTGCTGCCAACGAGTCCATAGATCTGGCCGACGTTTCTGGGTGCGCTGCTCGCGCTCCTGCTGACGCCAAAGAGCCACAGCACCATGATCCCCGCTGCGCAACACATCAGGCACGGTCATGCCACGGAAATCCGCCGGGCGCGTGTAATGCGAATGCTCAAGCAACAGATCGCTATGACTTTCTTCCACCAAGGATTCCGGTGTACCCACGGTGCCTGGCAGCAAGCGCACCACTCCATTGATGATTGTCATCGCTGGAAGTTCACCGCCCGTGAGCACGAAATCCCCCATGGATACTTCCTCATCAGCCAGTGAGCGGATGCGTTCATCAAAGCCTTCGTAATGACCGCACAGAAACACCAACTGGTCGTACTCCTTTGACCAGCGCTGTAAATCAGCCTGACGCAGTGGTTGTCCCTGGGGCGACATCAACAACACACGACGTCGTGGGCAAACCGGTACAGCCTCGAAGGCAGCAAACACCGGTTCCGGCTTCAGCACCATGCCGGCGCCACCTCCATAAGGCACATCGTCCACCTTGCGATGGCGGTCGATGGCGTGATCGCGAGGATTGTGGAGGTGCAGCTCCGCAATCTCGGCCCCAAAGGCACGACCGATCACCCCGAGTTCAAGCAATGGCGCAAAGGCCTGCGGCGCCAAGCTGATTACATCGAGGCGATAGGGAGCCATCAGATCTCAGCTCTGCGGACGACTGACGCGCCTGATCTCCGAGCAGAAACTGCCCTGCCTGGGCTGTCCATCCTCATCAACCGCCGTGGTGCTGCGCAACCGCAGGTTGGGTTTGGTGAACCAAATACGCTCCAGCACTTGGTCACCATTTCCGGCTTGCAAATAAAGCTCGAGGCTGGAATCTGGAAGCAACTGCCAACGCCCGAATTGCTCAGTACCGCCTGCGTGAATCGCAAGCGATCCATCGGCTTGAAAGGCCAGGGTGCTCTTGCCACCCTCAGCGGGAGTGACGTCCAAACAGGGCACCCCAGCAGCAACGGAAGCCGTTACCTCCACCTCGCCCCTTTCACTGCTATGCCACTCCTGCTCTGATGCATTGATTAGGAAGCGGCTACGCAAGCTCATCCAACGGCCCACGCAGAGGGCAAGAAAACCGTCGAGATCAGACGGAGGGAACGGAGTTTGATCGCTCATGTCTTGCATCTTCGCAGGTGCGCTATCCACCATTTAATCGCCCACATATCCCAACTCCGCGAGTCGGGCCGGCTTGCTGCGCCAATCGGGAACCACCTTCACGAACAGCTCCAGGTACACCGGACCATCGATCAAAGTCTGCATCTGCAGACGTGCGCCCTGACCAATCGTTTTGAGCATGGACCCGCCTTTGCCAATCAAGATTCCCTTCTGGCTTTTGCGCTCAACCAGCACTGTTGCCAACACCGCCGTGCGCCCATTGCCCTTGCCCTTCGCGGGTATCTCCTCAACGCGATCAATGCTCACCGCAACACTATGTGGCACCTCTTCGCGCGTATTGAGCAAGACCTGTTCACGGATCAATTCGCCCATCAGCAAGCGTTCGGGCTGATCGCTCACCATGTCGGAGGGATAGAGCTGGGGCCCCTCGGGCATCAACGAACTAATCGCCTTCACTAACTCGGGGCAGCCGTCGCCGCTCAAGGCACTACAGCGATGCACCGGCCAATCGGTCTCGCCCAGAAGCTCGCGGTAGGCCGCATCGGCAGCGTCCTTCTGCTCTAACGGAACCAGATCCCACTTATTGAGCAGCACCTGCACCGGCAAAGGTTGCTGACGCAGCAATTGCACGATGAAGGCATCACCTCGCCCTGGAGCCTCGTTTCCCTCGAGCAACAGCAGCACCTGATCCACCTCCCCAATCGCTGATCGGGCACTGCGAACAAGCCTCTCTCCCAAGAGGTGATGGGGCTTATGGATGCCGGGTGTATCCACCAGAATCAGCTGGGCTTCATCTGTGGTGAGGATCGCGCGCAGCCGATTGCGGGTGGTTTGGGCCACAGGCGATGTGATCGCAATCTTGTCGCCGATGAGCTGATTCACCAACGTGGACTTCCCCACATTGGGGCGACCGATCAACGCAACAAAACCGGAGCGAAATCCCTCAGGCGTATTGCTTGTAAACGAACGAGACGAAGACTCAACCATCTTTTAAGTCTGCGCTGTCATCGGCTCACACCCTCAGCTTGATGAAGTTCATCACTGATATCTCGCGAAAGATCAGCCTCAAGAAATTGCTTTGTTTCTGGCAATGCAAGCCTCAAATTTGATTGGAAATCGAGTTCAATCTTGAGGGCGTCAGCCTTGACATCAAGAACATGACCGCCGCTGCTGTGATCCTCCGAAAGAAAGTGAAAGTGATAGCCAGGAATGTTCAAGCTGGTGGTGTGCGTAGGGCTCCAAAAGCCCACCAAAGTTCCAGACACCTTTTCGATACAAACCACGGATTGGTTGGTTGAAGCCTCGAGCAAGCCCACACCTTCAGGCACCCTCGACACCGTTCGCATCTCCACCTGTTCAAACACCCCTTTGATCTGGATCGCTACGAACAAGTTGGCTCCAGGCCGAAGCGGGTCGATTCGCGCACCAAGATCCTCAATACTGCGAATGTCATTCACGCTGACCTGACGCTCAGCCTGAAAGTGGGTGGCTACCCAAAAAGGGATGGCCTCATCTTGCGGTGCCTTGATCAAGCTGCCATCGGCCCTCGCCTGCCAACAGACCCCATCCAACAAAATCCCTTCACCATCGAGTTGTTCAAAGGTGCCAAGACCAAAGTCGCCATGATCGATGAGGTCTTTCACCTGCAGGGCGCCCCCAAAAACCCCTTCCACAACGGCGGTGGAAGTGGAGAGCTGCCACAGGGTGTGATGGTCGAGATCGAGGTAATCCGCCAACGCTTTGAGAACCACGGCACTTTGCGTCTCTCCGCTTTGCTCGTAATGACGCAGCAAAGCCTGCCAATGCCCAGCCGGCAGATTTAGATGCAGATCATGACCTTGTTGAGCTTCCACGCTTTCCGGATGGCTGTCCTCACTTTGGCCAGGCTTGCCTCAAAAAAGGGTGTCGCGAACAACTGTTGAGAGAGAGCCACTCAAGCCCTGTCTGCCTACTCTGCTCGGACTGCTAACCCCACCCCCAGCGCCATGACAGATCAGGACTCAACTGTTCCGTCAGAAACCGATCCGCAAACCCCAGATTCCGTGCAAGCGCCGAGTTTTCAGCAGGCTATGGAGATCGCCGCGATGTGGCTCCAGCAATGGGACCAAGAAGAAATCAGTGACGAAGTCATTGCTGATCGCGTAGGGGAGCTTGTGGCAAGTCGCGATGGAGCGCGAGGCTTTTTTGTGATCAGCCTGGCTGGCGACAGTGCCCTGATGGATCGATTGCCTGAAGCCCTTGTGGGAAAACTGCGATCCTGCGGTGAAGGAGTTGTGGATCTCACCGTTCGCAATCTTGCAATGAGCGCAGCGATGGTGGTGCACCACCGCAAGCAATCGGATGAGTTGCAAGCTGCAGGTTCAGAGCGAGTGAATCTGCGCTGCACTGAACTGTTACGCCAACTTGAGCCCAATGCTGTGAAAGCAAGGCTGGAACGATTGCTTGAAGCTGCTGCGCAAAACAAAGGAGATGATGTGAGCTTCCTCGAACGTTGGGGGTATGACAAGCATCAAAAAGAGGCGATTACACTCGCGATCCATGGGGTTGCAGAAGCTTGAAGCAACGTTTTTAGTGATGATGGTGATGCATTAGTAGGTGCTTTTTAACAGGATTGGGTTGTTGCCAATCAAATGCCAAATCACGCAACATGCCATGAACATGATTCCCCGATGGCACAGATTCGTGCTGGGTACTAAAGCGGTTGCTTTGAAATAACTCCAGCAATAAATCTCCTATCTGAAGATAGGAATAGTGATGCGAACCAATGTCCGTCAAAGCACCACCAGCCCAAGACAATTGAAGCGGCTGATTGCTCTCTAAAGTTGCATTTAAGCGCGAACGATATTGACGAGCCACATCAGAATGCATTGGGCTGAGGTACACGTCAAAGGCTTGGATGAGATGCCATAAGGACTTCTTTGACAGCTCCTTGGGAAGCATGTCAATCGAGGCAAATCGCCTGATCGCCTGAGGGTCAGGACGTGGATCAAGAGCTGTAATCAAATAGTTAGGTGGAGTATCGGCAAGAAGCGGAGAGACCTGATCAAAGCGATCATTCGGGATTTTGGCCTGATCGCGGTTAGGTTCAGGCATCGATTGCCAAAATTGGCGCAGATTTTGAGCGGCGCCATAGAGCATGGATTGCCCTTGGGTCCATTGCCATTGGCTTTGCAGATCTAGCAAGGTGGAAGGGGAGGCAGGCACCACCATCGGGAAAGCTCCGAGGAAGAGCGGCGTTCCAGCCACCTGGAAGTTGCCATTTTGATCACGCATAAACGTGAGATTGATGCTGAGGTGATGACCCTCAAAACGCAATCCCCAACGATTACCTTCACCAGGATCCCCAGAGATAAGCAGTGAGTAGTCATCAAACTGTTTACGGCGAATTGCAGCCCCAGGAGGATTCCAACTCCACTTCAATTGAGAATCAGGCAACGGCGTCATGCCACCGATTGAGGGATACCAATCCCTCAATGTTGGGTGAGCCAATTGTGGGAATGCCTGAATCGTGTCCGCCCGAGCTTCCGGTTCCTGCTCTGCTGCCCGCTTCACCGCTGTGGTATCAACAACTGCCTCCATTTCTCCAATCACGCGCTGACGATTCAGTACAGATAAAAGACTTTGATAACCACCACTCGACAAAGAATGACGGAGCAAACGATGCAGACTGAAGAGCTGGGCCTGCCCCATCGCTCCTTGACCAAGGCCTTGGGAACGACACCATGCAACAACGCCACAGAAGGATGGGGTGCCAGCAGGGTCTCGACCGGCGGTTCGTTCCGAACTCGTGAAAGGCTGTTGTAATTGCTCAAGCTGCTCTGCAGGAGTCAGTTTGATCAGCTGCTGAGCCGCCTTAGCCACCTGATCTGAATAGTGGGTCGTCTGAGCCAGCCCCTTTTGCCCAGCCCTCCCGGCCGTTAACAACATCTGATTCCAACCGCTCAACAAACAAAGGAAAAGCACCATCCGCCGCCAAGATTTTGCTGTCAAAATTGGTTTTGCTCATTGATGGACTGCATTCATCATCGCAACTCATCAGGAGTGCTCAGAGAGAAAGTCGGAGCCAAAACAGGCACCGCAATTTAATGAGGCATTGATCAAATGGACGTTCACTGCGCCTTGATTCCTTAAAGGTCGACACACACTATCCATAAAAAAATCCCGGACAAAGCCAGGATTGAATCACGAGTTGAAATTAAGCGTTGGCACTTAAAACAAATCAGTTGCGACGACCACCACCTTGAAGGGCAATGATCAAACGCAAGATGAAGATGAACAGATTGATATAGGTGAGATACATTCCCAGAGCACCTGCGAGGTATTGATCATCGCGATAGGTACGAGGCATTGTGTAAAAGTCCACGAATGCCATTCCCACAAACAACACGGTTCCAAATCCTGCAATCGCAAGATTGGTAGCCGCAAAGATCCCAGGAATAAAGAAACCGGCAACAAAGATGCCGACCATCGCGATCAACAGGCCGATCAAGCCGAAGCCCACCACTGCAGTGAGCGCTTGACCCACGCTGTCACTCATGCGCCGACCAACGATGGAGGCAATCGCAAAGGTGAGGCCCGTTGCGAGCGCAGCGATGCCAATCGAGGCAACACCGGCAACCGCAACGGCTTGCACCACCAGACCGGTAAGCGTGAAGCCCGTAAGCAAACTAAAGGCCGCCATCAATGGCAACGCAGTACCGTTATTGCCTTTTTTGGCGGCATTCTGTGCAACGAAGAACAGAATGAACCAAGGAATAATCGCAATCATCGACAGCCCATTGAAGGCTGGTCCCATGGCAGCCATGGTGGACATGCCGCCAAGTACACCTGCGGCGGTGAGCACCATGCCGCCGCCTACATAAGGCAGGGCTTTATTGACAACATTGGGGCCAACAAGAGCACTGGATTGTGCCTCGCGGATGGCCTCTTGAAAATTACTGCTGGCTGGCATGCCTTTCACTGAAGACTGAACATATCCTGACAGCGCTTTCAACGAATGGCCTGCAGCTGAAGTGTGGATCCCCCTATCGATTTCAGGGTTATTCCACCTCAGGGCCCGGGAGCAGGCTGATACCAGCACCTGTTTGTGGGTGAGCTTGTTCATCAAAGCTGGCATAGGCCTCCACCACGCGCTGCACCAGCGGGTGGCGCACCACATCAGCTGCGGTGAGATGGCAAACAGCAACTCCGGCCACACCCTCCATCACCTGAGCCGCTTCCACCAAACCACTCAACTGCCCAGGTGGTAAATCCTGCTGCGTGACATCACCGGTCACCACCATGCGTGAGCGCTCCCCTAGACGCGTGAGCACCATTCGCATCTGGGCTGGCGTGGTGTTTTGAGCCTCATCGAGAATCACAAACGCGCCGGCCAGGGTCCGACCTCGCATATAAGCCAAAGGAGCCACTTCAATCACACCTCTCTCGAGCAAGGAGGTGGTTTTCTCAGGTCCAAGCAGGGCATGAAGAGAGTCGTACAGGGGCCTGAGATAGGGATCAATTTTTTGCTGCAAATCGCCGGGAAGAAAGCCAAGACGTTCGCCAGCCTCCACAGCTGGCCGCGTCAGGATCAGCCGCTCAACCTTTCGATCCATGAGCATGCGCACGGCCAATACCGCCGCGAGAAAGGTTTTTCCCGTACCGGCAGGGCCGAGCGCAAACGTGAGGTCATGGCGCTCCATCGCATCCACATACTTCTTCTGACGCAAGGTGCGCGGGCGCAACAGGTTGCCCTTTTGGCTGCGGGCGAGCACCTGATCGCCCATGGCGACATGGTCTTCAGCTTGGCCCGTATTTAAAGCACCGAGCGCTGATTGAAGATCAACCTGAGACACCGCTTGGCCGTCTTGCCAGATCGGCCGGACCAACTCAACCACCGCTGCGGCGCGTTCAATCTGGACAAGACTGCCTGACATTTCAAGCTGAAGACCCCGCATCACAAGAGATGCACCAGTGAGGGCCTCCAGTTGATGCAGGGTCTGTTCAGCCGATCCTGCTAGGGCAAGAGCGGCTTCAGAATGGGGGAGATCAAGGACGAAGCGACCTGTTGCGGCAGCTTCGGGCATGGATTTGATCAGCTTTCGGTGGATTCAGAGGCTGCTGCTGCTTCTGCAGCCTTGGCTTCTGCCGCATCTTTCGCAGCCTGCTTTACCGCAGCTTCGCGGGCAGCAGTCTGCTTCAGCTTGCCAATGGTCTCAGCGGGTCGCACTTTCTTTTCGAGCAGTCCGCCCTTCTCGAGCAGGAACCGAACGGCATCAGTGGGTTGAGCACCCTGGCTGAGGCGCACACGCAAGGCCTCAGCGTCGAGCCGGGTCTCCTTGGTGCGTGGGTTGTAGAAACCCAGCTCCTGAAGGGGGCGGCCATCTCGGCGTGACGTGCTGTTGCAGGCCACGAGGCGGAAACTCGCTTCCCGCTTCTTACCGAACCGCTTCAGGCGGAGCTTGATCATCGTGGCGCTTGCTTAAAGGTGGAATTCAGCGCAGCAAAAAGTCGCGCTAAGCAACCAACTTACCGTGCCGCGGACTCAAAGCTGGCCAAAACCCTTCTTTTTTTTGTATGGACGCTGCCTGCGGGGAGCCGCTCCAGGCTGCCCAGCGGGCATACCACCACCCATTCCAGGCAGCCCCGGCATTCCTGGCATGCCAGGCATCCCGCCACCCATTCCAGGCATTCCGGGCATTCCGGGCATTCCGCCACCTTTGGTCATCTGCTGCATAAATCCGCGCATTTTTTGAAAATCCGCGAGCACCTTGTCAACATCCGCCGCTTGGTATCCACTCCCAGAGGCAATCCTTCGGCGTCTCGAGGGTTGAGCCGCCAACAACTCGGGCTGGGTGCGCTCCGCGGCTGTCATCGAACCGATCATCGCTTCGATTTTTATTAATTGCTGCTCTCCCTGCTTGAGCATGCCGTCGTCGATTTTGTTCATACCCGGGATCATTTTCATCAACCCCCCAAGGGAGCCCATGCGCTTGATCAAGCGCATTTGCTGCAAGAAGTCGGAAAAATCAAACGACGCCTCCTGCAACTTTTTCTGCATTTTTTCAACGTCAGCGAGTTCAACCTCCTTCTGCGCCTTCTCCACCAGCGTGAGCACATCGCCCATCCCGAGGATGCGACTCGCCATCCGCTCGGGATGGAAAGGCTGAAGAGCCTCAACTTTTTCGCCCGTACCGATGAATTTGATCGGCTGACCACTCACCTTGCGAATCGACAGGGCCGCGCCACCGCGGGAATCACCATCGAGCTTGGTGAGCACAGCTCCGGTGATCCCCACCTGATCGTGGAAAGCACGGGTGAGCTCAGCCGCCTCCTGGCCAATCATCGAATCCACCACCAACAGCACCTCATCGGGCTGAACGGCGCTGCGAATCCGCACCATCTCCTCCATCATCTCGGAGTCGATTTGCAGACGGCCAGCGGTATCAACCAACAGGGTGTCGTAACCCTCCTCTTTGGCCTTCGCTAAACCAGCCGCTGCGATGTCCTCAGGCTTCGCCTCGATCCCGAGACTGAACACATCCACACCAATCTGAGCGCCGAGAGTCTTCAACTGCTCAATCGCAGCAGGACGATAAACATCAGCCCCAACCATCAAGGCCTTACGTCCCTGATCCTTGAGGTGGAGCCCCAACTTGGCCGTCGCCGTGGTTTTACCTGCCCCCTGCAAGCCAGCCATCAACACAACCGTGGGAGCTTGATCGGCCTTCGCGAGCGGGGCATTACCGCCACCCATCACCTCGACCAGCTGCTCATGCACAACCTGAATGAACTTCTGGTCGGGCGTTACACCACGAACAACCTCAGCACCGACTGCTTTCTCGCGGATTTCGGAGACAAAATCCTTGACCACCGGCAGACTCACGTCCGCATCGAGAAGCGCCCGCCGCACCTCCTTGAGCGCCCCCTCCACATTCGTTTCAGAGATTGTGTCTTGGCCTCTCAGCCCTTTGACGGCATCTTCAAAACGGGCTGAAAGCTCGTCAAACATGGAGGAAGTCCGCGCAGCACTTCAGCTAACTCTAAAAGTCTTACCCCTTCGTTGAACTCGATCGGTTCATCCAGAGACAGCACCCGAACAAAGTGGTTAGCCAGGGATGTAAGCCTGCAAGCGCCATCCATCAGGATCTCGGCCAAGGATGTAGGTCACCGGCAAGTTGCCAGCGGGTGTCTCATCCACCACCTCATCCTGATCATTCAGGGTCTGATCGCGGTAAGTGAGTTGGGCCCTAACTTCAATGCGAGACGGCGTTGTGCTCACCGTCTGAATCGAGGTGATGGAAGCTTGAACCTTTTGGACAAGGCCATCTCGCAACAAGGCGGCTTGTTGATCACGTACGCGACCAACAAGAAGAGGGCGGGCCACCGCAGCCAGGGACTCGGTATCACCGTTTTGAAGCAATGCCGTTGCCTTTAGATCAAGCCATGTCTGGAGCAGGGCTTGCAGCTGAACCTCACTGGGCTGATCCACCGATAGGGGCGTAATGCGCTGATTGGCCTTGGGGAGCTCCTGCTTGAGGGTGGCCTTCGGCTCAGAAGACAGGGCATCCGAGGTGGGCAAGGCATCCTCGGTGGGATTCGTTGTTGAGGTAATTGCTGATTCCTGCTGCGCCTGACGCCTCAGCCCCACAAGGCTGAATCCCACCACTGCGAGCACGACAACCACTCCTGAGCCGATCAATACAGAACGCCTTGGTTGCGGCCATGAGGGCCGATTCACCGAAAGCCGAGAGAGCGAAAACCGCGACAGTGACAGCTTCGACATCGAAAGACGCGACAGCGAGAGTCGAGACAAGGTGCGGCGCGACAAAGCTCGGCGCGACTGTGAGAGCCGGTTCAAGGACGGGCGAAGGTTCTCCAGATTCGTCCAGGCCAATGGAATGAACCGGCCCAGCCCACGTCCTCTGGCCTCCTCGTCCCCAGGTTCTGAGCTCTCCTCAGGGAATGGGGTGACGTCGCCCAAAGACAGGGGCATGGTGCCCTCTGGATCAATGCCGATTGGAGGGAGATTGCCGAAGCTCCAATCCATATCGGGAACGGGTGTTGCAGACGGATCGGGAGAAACCACGCTTCGCCCTTCCTGGCGCTCAAGGCGCTCCACATACGCCTGCACATCGCGATCAGCAAACCAAGCTTCCAGGTCAACAACCTGGGCATCCACATCGCGATATCCGGGGAGAACATCCCGTCCCAGCCAGCTGCGGCAGTAATCAAATAGGGCCGCGAGATCGTCACTGGGGTGATTCGCAAGCCATTCCTGCAGATCCGCATCCGGACTGGCATGGACGTGTTCCAACGCCCGGTCCACATCACCGAGCAATAAATCCATGCATCCCAGCAATGGATTGAGATCTAAACCAACAAGAACCAAGGCTTGGAGTTTGCCGCGAGCGTCCTGAATACGCTCAGGCTTGCGTTGAGAAAATCCAGCGGCTGCCAAGGCCATCACGGAAAGGAAGCTGGCATCAGACGAGCCAAACCGCTCCCAACGCCCATAAAGATCGACTTGTTCTTGAACGGTGAGAAACCGGCGAATCTGCTGAAAAAACAACTCAAAACTGCCCTGGTCCATGCCAGCCGTCGTCAATTCGGCAGCACCCCCCTCCAGGCCACCGCGATTTTGCACAAAGGTTTCCAACATCACCAGTCCTTCCTGCCGCGCTGTTTGCTCCGCCAGGTCACGGCTCAGCAGATCCAAAATTCGGTATGGAGTGAGCTGCTCTAGATCCGTTTGCAGCCGCTGCCGATGATCGGCAAGCTTGCCCATGCGCTGGAGCAACTGCAGCCCCTCCGCCAGCAGACCGGCAGCGGATTCATAGCGACGTTGGTCCTGATCTTGGCGGGCCGCATCCCGGCAAGACAGTGCCGCCAACAGGGCAAGGTCCGACTCTCGACCGCTTCCCAGGGCAGGCGCCTGGGGAGGTTGCAAAACCTGGCGGGTGAGCTGAAAGGTCTCGTGTGGGGCGTTGGCTTCCCACAGCAGCATCAAACCAGCGACCTCCCTGCTGGACGGCATTTCCAGCCCTGCGGTCTCTTCCGGATGATCACGGCCCAATTTGAGCAGGGTGCTCTCGTAGTCCTGCCGTCGCGCCGCATCGCTCAGGAGATCGGCAGAAAGCCTCAGCAATTCAGCCCTCTGCATGAGGACCTCATGGGTGAAACCCTGATCGGGACAGCGATCGAGACGCAACTGCAGCGTCCGCAACACCGACTCGGTTTCAGCTGAAGGGCTGACGCCCAACAGGCGGAAATGATCGATGGGCAATTCCACCAGCGTTGCGCTCATTAGCACTGAGACTTTAGGCAGTGAGAGGGGTTTTGCCCATTGCCTCAACACGGCCCCTTAAAGTTCGTTGTCAAAGAGGTGGTGCCATGAGTCAGGACATCGCAGTAAGCGCAGCTGCAGGCATCGATCACAAGCATGCGAATGGGGCTTCCCCAGTGGGAGCTCACGCCGAACGCTTGTCGTCTCTCGTGACGACAAAAAGAGCGAGCGTGGACCGCGAGACGGGCCTGAGGCTCTACCGGGACATGACCCTCGGTCGGCGTTTTGAAGACAAATGCGCGGAGATGTACTACCGCGGCAAGATGTTTGGTTTTGTTCACCTCTATAACGGCCAAGAGGCGGTGAGTACTGGTGTGATCGGCGCCATGAAGCGTCAGCACGACTGGTTTTGCAGCACATACCGTGATCACGTGCATGCCTTGAGCGCTGGTGTCCCAGCCCGCGAAGTGATGAGTGAGCTGTTTGGTAAGGAAACCGGCTGCAGCAAGGGACGTGGCGGCTCGATGCACCTGTTCTCAAAAGCCCATCACTTATTGGGCGGCTTCGCGTTTATCGGCGAAGGCATTCCCGTTGCCTTAGGCGCTGCGTTTACCAGTCGCTACAAGCGTGATGCCATGGGCGATTCCAGTAGCGACTCCGTCACCGCAGCCTTTTTTGGAGACGGAACCTGCAACAACGGGCAATTCTTTGAATGCCTGAACATGGCCCAACTTTGGAAGCTACCCATTTTGTTTGTGGTGGAAAACAACAAATGGGCGATCGGCATGGCCCACGATCGCGCCACCAGCGATCCGGAAATCTGGCGCAAAGCAGCTGCCTTCGGCATGGCTGGAGAAGAAGTGGACGGCATGGATGTTCTCGCCGTTCGGGCCGCTGCTGAGCGGGCCATCGAACGGGCGCGAGCTGGTGAAGGTCCAACCGTTCTTGAATGCCTCACCTATCGCTTCAGGGGTCACTCACTCGCCGACCCTGATGAGCTCCGAGCCGAGGAAGAAAAGCAATTCTGGGCGAAACGCGATCCCCTCAAAGCTTTTGAGCGCGATCTGGTCTCCGATGGTTTGGTCAGTGCAGATGAGTTGCGCGCGATCGAGAAAGAGATCGATGCTGAGGTTCAAGACTGCGTGGAGTTTGCCCTCAATGCACCAGAGCCAGACACCTCAGAACTGACGCGCTACATCTGGGCAGAAGACTGAAACGCATCCCGCTAAAGACCATGCAATCTCGCCTGGTCTGCAGCAGCCCGAAACACCAGAGCATGACGCTTCACCAAAGGATCAAGAGCGTCATACCCTCCGCCAATCACGCTGGCGACTGGGATCTGACGACGAAGGCAGGCATCAAATACGAGATGATCGCGTTGCAAAAGTCCCAGATCGGACAAGCAAAGCCGTCCCAGACGATCGTCTCGATGCGGATCTACTCCAGCGTTGTAGAGCACCAGTTCGGGCTTGAAGCGATCAAGAAGTGAGGGGAGCGCCTCACCAACCGCAGCCACATAGGCCTGATCCTCAACGCCATCTTCGAATGGCAAATCGCAATCGCTGCTCTGCTTGCGAGACGGAAAATTTGAGGCGGCATGAGCAGAAAAGGTGAAGACCCGTGGGTCGTTAGCGAAGATCAACGCCGTGGCATCACCTTGATGCACGTCCAGATCCACAATCATCAAGCGCGTCAAGCGCCCCTCATCCAAAAGGACCCTGGCTGACACAGCAATGTCATTGAAGATGCAGAAACCACTGCCGTAACCGGGAAAGGCATGGTGCGTACCACCAGCGAGATGGCAGGCAACACCGCGCTCAAGAGCCAACCTGGCCGTGAGCAACGTTCCCCCCACCGCTAACCAGGTGCGTTGCACCAAGGGTGTAGTAGCCGGAAGACCAATCCTGCGCTGGGCTTGCCGATCGAGCTTGCCTCTAGCAAACGCCTCGTGATAGCAGCGCTGATGCACTGTTTCGAGCCAGCGGCGAGGGACGGGAAGAGGGGCATGAATCTGATTCGATTCAGCAAGACCCAACTCGCTGAGAGCCGCAAACAACATCCTGAACTTCGCCATCGGGAAGCGATGGCTAGACGGCAGTGGCGCGCTATATGCCTGGTGATAAACGAGAGGGATGGCCACTAGCTTTCCAGATCCTGCAATCGCTTTTGATTACGTCCTAATAAGTGTGTTGCGAAAGTGCGTTGTGATCTGTGTTGTGATTTTCTACGATGGCGGGATGACAGCGTGTTGTGGTGCGTTGTGATTCCCTTTTTCTGACACTTGCTAAATTCCGGCATCCAAAACCTGATATGGCGTACGAATCGACGCTCAGGATCCTGGGTCGTGACACTCAACGTGCCAAAGGAGCTGCAGTCACGTCTTCCATCAAAAACAGGCACACCCGTCAAACGTCTCCAGCAATCCACGGGCACTGACAGCCTTGCTCTGGCCAAGAAAAGATTTCCGCAGATCATGGCGGATTTGCAGAAGCGACTAGCTATGGCCTTTGAGTTGCTCCATGAATCAGAAGACGATCGCCTTAGGCGTCAGCTAGGGACTTTGTACTTACAGACAGCTGATAACCCTCAAAGGTCACAAGCTTTTAAGGCAAAAGCATCCCAAACAATCAGCGAGAACCTTCAAAACATTCTGCAAGCCAAACCATCTCAGGATCAGATTGACTCCTACGTAAAAGGGTTCACCAATGACCTGAAGGCGTTGCTGGTGGAGCAGGCAAGAAATCACGCTGCACAAGCAGGCATAGCCCTAGATAACGACCAAGCCGCTGCCTATGCAGCAGCCTCTAAAAGAGCAATCCTCGAGGGCAGAACAAATGCTGACTCGGTCTTCACCTCAGGCTTGCTGCACCAGGAAACAGAGCTTGGCCAGAGGCTGAGAGCAGAGGCAGCCAAACCACTTCCAGTCACCTTGGAACAGGCATTGGACCTCAAGCGAGCTGACTTAGGCGAACGAACACTGAGCAACTACGCGACACAAATTGCAGCCTGGGAAGAACACATCAATGCATCGACGCTCTCCTCACTCTCATCGTCATCTCTAAACAGCTTCATTCGATGGCTAGCTTCACCAGTTGCAAAGGGTGGACGGGGGATGTGCAAGGACTCCGCCAATAATTACGGGCTAAAGATCAGAAGCCTGATCAAAGTTTATAACCAGCACTGCAAACAAGACAATCAGAGAATGGCTCTACCAGGTTTTGACCTGTTGCAGCATTCAGAAACAGAGAAACGGCAAAAAGTTCTTAAGGATCGAGAGCGTGCCGCAAGTGACGAAACTTGCATGGCAATGCAAAGAGGAATGATTGAAATCTATCCAGAGCTTGAATTACTAATCCCGCTGTACCGACTCGCTGGACTGCGCAACACCGAAGCTCCGTTTTTACAATGGCAACACATTCGTAAAGATCCATCAGGAACTTGGATGGTTGATCTGCTTTGGTCGAAGACAGCGGACGGAATCCGTTTAATACCTATTAACGAGAAACTACAATCAATATTGCTACCACGTCGAGGCGATCCCGATTCCTATGTATTACCATCACAGATTCATGATGTAAAGAACATAAAGGATTGGATTGGAGACCGAATCCGAAATGTAGCCAAGCATCAAAAAGTGAATGGTGCGGCAAATGCGCACTCGTATAGACACGCCTTTGGCGGTGACCTTAGCTACCACTGCACTGAGGAAGTAAAGCAAAAGCTAATGGGTCATAAAGGCAATCTCATATCCCACTACACCAGTGAAAAAATGAAAGCACTAGCTACGGCTGTTGAATTTGTCGGGACTGAAATCGATTTCAGATTTAATAAGTCACTTACTAAGCACTCTTAAATAATTGGTAACTCCTATGAATAGAACCCAACTAGAACTAGAAGAGCAGTCACTGAATTAGGTGCGTTGTTGGGCTTGTACTCAAAATAAATTCTCCCACTTTTTACTGTTGAGGGCATTTGTGGCTTAGCACCAAATGCGAGCAATAACCCAGGAAAAAATGCCACAAGTAATAGCGAAGCTGATAATTGCAAACGTCCCCATCAATGGGGGTACTGCCCAACTTGGAACTAAGTAAGACAGGTCCCACAGCACATTGCGAAGAGTGCCGCTGCGTAGGCACCAAACAGGCAACCAGTACATGGCTGGAACAAATATCGCCGAAAGAACTGTCGTAGTGACGATTCGTTGGGTTCTGTTCATACAGTCATTTTGTGGAAACGTCCCACATGGCGAATTTAGTATTGAACCGCTTTTCGCAAGTGAGGTTGCGACTGATTAAGTAAAATTCCTGCAACCTCGGCTTACAGATGAAAACAAATGTTCCTTATGTAGTTAGAAGATATAGAGAGAGCGATAGCTCATACTTGAAATTGTTTTGATTTATCTAATCCCCATCATTGGGGCCATCCATTCCGCATGAATTGCTGCAAGCATAGACATGTCAAAAGCATGAACAGCTGGATTGGTTTTATCGGCAACCCACAAGACTCCAAACGGAGCATTAATAGCAAGTTGCAGCTTCCATCGCCAAGTCACGATTTTCCAAATCTTGTGGATCAATGGCTTTTGCTCAACAGATGGATCTGTCATCATCGTCACCAAATGGATTCCTAATATGGCGCACCTATAGCTGAATTGTGTTTTCACTAGAGGGAATACTAGTTAAATACCACTTTCTAGCTCAATAGGACCTTGATTTGTTCGGACGAACCCACAAAGGGATTCCCTTCGCTTAAACACTGATGAAGGGGAAGTGTTGTGAATCTTGGCTAATTCTGAGATCAGGCCTCGAGGCCATCGATGAGGATGGTGGATAGTTGCTTCAAGGATTGCCTCATCAAGTTGCGGGTTCGATTTTGAGAATTTTTTATTCATTATTGCTATTTACAGACAGCATTAAAAGTTGTCATTCTGCATCTAGAATCGCTGTGATCAGATGAGGCCTCTTTTGCAATTCTTCATTTGATTCAATGGCTAAGTCCTGAGCATTCTTAGCATCGAGGGCATAAACCTTGGCCTCGTGTATTTCTCCTTGCAGATCCTTAAACCTGACTTGATAGTGATGACCAGAGGCAGACTTCTTCATGTGATATATGAATAGATGGAAGCCCCACAGCTGAGGGGCTTCCGTGTATGTGATTAGCCAGCTACAGCTGAAATGCTGTAAGGAGCTTCAGGGGAGCTGGTGGGCATTGGGTCGAGCTTGCCTAACGCCAACGCTTTGGCGCGGACGTACATCTCGCTTGACGTGGCACCGGCAGCTTCCATTGCTTTGGCGACGACGTCCCAGTTGCGAACTTCGGTAGACATTTGAGGCTGGTTTGAAGATGAGATAACCATCGCCAGCCAAGTCACTTGATCGTGACGGTGAAATCCGCCAAGGGACCGAACACGCGAAACGAGTCGTTTCTCGATAAGCCCCGTCTGGTGCTGCATGTCCCATCAGCTATTCACCATCATCAAATGGTGTGGTGTTCTCTCTGATGGCTACAGGTCTTTGATGGCACTCGGCAGTGAAGAGTTTGGAAGAGATGTAGCTGTTGAGGTCGAGTCTGAGTTGCAGCTGCTCACCGAGATGGTGCAAGCTCTGTCGGAGCAGTTGGCACAAGAAAGAGCAAGAGTATGAGATTCGATCTGGTGCCATATCTGAAGAGCCATCGATTAAACGGCTTGGTCGAGATTGAAGATCTAGCGGCGTACTGCACCCATCACAAAATCCAGGTGGAATACATCTCCAAGCAAGAGCTAGATGCATCCATCGACCCAGAGACCACAACTGCCCAATGTGTTCTGGAATCTGAAGGTGGTGTTTGCATGAGGTTTACCGCTCACACTGGAGAAGTCATAACCATTCGAATGTCGGAATATCTGCTAGACCTTTATCGATCAAGAGCCGCTGAGAGCCAAAAGCTCGCTGACTATTCAAGATCATTATTTTAGGAGTGATACGCAGCATCTCCGTTCAGTTGAAAGATCCTCGCCAACAGGTGGAAGCCCTTCAAATTGAAGTTGCAGGGCGTTTTTGTGTCTTCAGTCGGTAGCCTCGTCAGATGGCAGATCCGACCACTCTCGTCAGCACCCTCATCAACGAACTAAAAGGTCAGTTGGCTCAGTCAGCGAGAGAGCTGAAGATGAGAGACGGATGGGACTTGGGTTGTCCAGTAATGGCTATCGACACTCGGAAAGACCCAAAGCGAGTCATCGCAACGACTGTTCGTGGAGTCACTGGTGTCATAACCACTTCACGTGTGATCGACCATCCCTTGATGAGGGCCTTTATGGCGAGACACAAGCAGTTAGGTGCACAGGAAGCCGTCAAGGAGCTCATTAATGGTCCTGACGGTGAGGAGTTCGCTGAGGTGTGGGACTCCTACGTGAAAGAAAGAGACGAGAGAGGACCAGCTTGTTGGTCCCATGATGATGCTGCGAAGTTTGCCAGTAAGTCCAGGGAAGCTTTTGAAAATGGTTGTTTGGCTTGTGTCGCCATCACAGAGGGAGACGAGGGAGACGACGTGGGGGTTCTGACGTTTCAGGTCAAGTCTGAGTGGCTTACGCAGTAAGCAGAACCACTAGTTCTTCTATCTGCGGCGGTTATTAGTGTCTTGCGGTGGGTTGAGAAAAGGACCTCCGGCATCTACCGTCCTTCAAGCGACTGAAAGGCGTGACGGGCGAGGAGCAGAAGTAGGAAACAGCGTGGCTACGCAATCAGCCTTACGAGCCATGATGTGTATCTATTATCTTATTAAAGATGCCTCTCATTAACGTCAAGACAAATATTTCAGATGTTCATGCTCCAGATGCTCTTCTGAAAAAGTTTTCCGCGGCTCTTGCCAGTGCTACAAGGAAGCCTGAGTCGTATGTAATGACGCTTTTGGAATCCGGTGTTCCAATGACCTTCGCGGGTAGTAATGAGCCCTGTGCTTATGTCGAGATCAAGTCCATTGGAGCATTGACTCCTCCAGAAATGTCAGATCAATTTTGTGAGTTGATCAAGGCATCTTTAGGCATCTCTAAGGATCGGATTTATATTGGATTTGATGATGTAAATGCTTCGCACTGGGGGTGGAATGGGCGTACTTTCGGTTGAACTTTCCATAGCTGCGGTTGAGATCTAATGGCTGAATCCTTAATGCCTAGTGGTCAGCGATTATTTATGTTGAGGGCCTACAAGAAAAGCTTCAGGGTTTGCGTCAGTGGAGAATCGACAGCGTGTTTCTCAGGAAAATTTTTCACCAATCTCTCCCCTGTGGGTAGGTATAAGATTAAATACAAGATGAAGCCAAAGTATTTATGAATAGATCCGAAGTCGTTGAAGCTATTGAAAGCATTGCAAGTAAAGCTTATACCTCAAAAGGCCGAGCTCTATCTATTGAATATAATGATGAAGTTTATAGTATTTATATCGTCGAAGAAGATCGGGGAACTTTTCTAGAGGTTTCGATTGATCAACTCGTTGTTGCATATGCAGCAATCGACAGCAAAGGTTTTTTTGCTGGTTCAGCATCGAATCCCGAAATTTGGTTGAGGCTTCGCCAGTAGTCGTTCAGAACATAAAGAGTCAAGCCATCCTTCACGATAAAGGTTGACTTGACTCAATCATTTAGACGTGGCTCTTCCCTTGATCAAGGTAAGGAATTAATAATTCAAATCCTATGCTAGCGCTGTGTCTATGGCTTTTCCATAACCACAGTTTCAAGACCCTCAGCTGTGACCGCGTTAACAAGCATTACTGCTGTCAGTTGCGAAGGCATACCCCGACAAAGGCTGAGGCTTCTTTTTTAATGTTGGGAATGTTTCCTAGCTTCGACCATGTGCAGCAGCCATTTATGAAAATAAAGTATTTCCGAAATATCGTGATTCGAAATTTTTAAAATTAATAGTCTGAATGTTGCATCTTTTGTAACATGCTAATTTCGATATTGTTTTAAGGCTAAACAATGATTTGAAAATTCAAGGCTATTAATAGCCAAGCGTGAAGCTTGGTGCAAATGGGCCAGAGCCGAAACCACATACTACCGAGCTAGACCCGCTACCATATTCTGCGGGAGCACATGATTCAACAGCACCTCCAATATTTCCAACAGTGAACTTTATGTCGAACGTTTTAAGACCTGATTTAACATTTATGGCTTGTAGTTGACTAGGCTGAAAAACCGCGATGAGACGCACAGTTTCACCAGAATTGGTTGATGCAGTTAAATCAGCTTTGGCCAATAAAGCCCTGATGCTGCCTCCCGGAACAGAAATAGGTCCAGCATTTGCAAGATGGTCGTTTGACGCATCATCAAAACTATCAAGAGTTTCGTCAAATGTGCTGGCTTCAGAAGGATTTGATGTAGCATTTTTAGTGAATTCAGAGGCTAATGAAGATCCGCCTTTTGAATAATAAGTGTTATCGTTGAGTTCATACTTAAATTTTAATCTGAAAGTTGGGGACATGATTACGTAAGCAAACAAGTATTGATTTACCTGTGGCAGTACACTTGTGCCGTTCAAATTAAGGACAGAACCTGGAGATAAATTAATTCTTGTATTGCTAGATGAGCTATAGACTGTATTGCAAGAAGCATCCGAAAAACCACTTCCAGTAAGCGGATCAGCAGTGCAGAGTCCCAACTTGTATATGATCACCTCATAGTTTTGAGGCGTCGTAGTGCAATATTCATTAACAGAACTCATGTCAGAGGGATTGGACTCGCAAACTTTTTCTTCAGATCTAACAGGAGTAGTCAGAAGTGTTAATGACAAAAATCCGAGCGTGGTAAGAAGTTTAGAAAATTTCATGAAAAGAATGGATTAATAGACTTAAGAGAAGGCTTAAATTTAGAGTCCTATGGCTCTGACTTGGAATGCAGACGACTGTTCTGAATAACGCTCTAATAGAACTTCATACTTTCTGGAAACAGGCTGAGTCATCTCGGTAATCAAGTTACCTATTTTGTCTTTACCTTTACTGTAGTTTAGAGGACGTAACTTAAGAGCAAATTTTACTCCGAAATATGTGTCTGAGTTTCTTTTGTCTAATGCAGAATTAGATGAAGTTGGATATGCGGGGTTTTCGTTAGAAACCCATGCGGCAAGACTTGTTCGTGGTGTAATATTCCAGTCAATTGAACCTTCAACTCCTATATTGTCATCTCTCTTTAAATAATCCCATCGAAAACCGCGAATACCAAACGCTAGTTGCGGATAATCTGGAAGTCGGTATTTCATTGCAAGATCCCATCCAGGAACCACTCTTTCTTTAAACGCTGAACCGTCTATTTCTACATTTTTGGTACCAGTACCTGCAATATACCAATTATTTATCAGCTTAAAATCATCCCACCAAAGCTCTGCGCCCGCTCCCCAGCGCGAGTAAGCAGAACTATAAGATGTCATCCTGTAGTCCCAAAATGCATTGACCCCAACCATCGCATTGTCATTAATTCGTTTACGTGCACCCAAACCTAGGTTGGTCGTAGCGTTGCTAGATGCAGTTGCGATCACATTGCCTTGAGCAAATATCAAGCCCATTGATTTACCATCTGCGTCTTCTCCAAGACCTTTAATTTTAACTAGACTATTTATGCGATATGTAAAATCAGCTTCTGAATTCAAGTCTATTTGAAGCTCAGCTTGGCTTAAAAAAGGTATCTTTTTTACTTCTTGGTTTACATATTTGTTCCCAGCAGACACTATTCCTGATAATAAATCATTGCGCATGCCATTGATAATTGTATCACCACCTTCAGAACTGTTTAAGTTCTGAAAATACTTAGAGGCGTAAATAAAACCCTGCTGTAGGTTTCTCTCAAGCTCTGTGAATTTTACTTGTTGGTCGGACCTTGTGGCACAATTTGTCTTAAGCTTTAAGGCAGTATTTACAGATTCGCAGGATTCATAGCCAAATTCTTCTTTAGATACTAAAGACCTACGTGTTTTTGTCTCCGTTGGCCCGCTTCTCCATGGCGATGCGAACGCATCTGATGGGATCATTAATTGAGCAAAAATACAGCCCAGTAATATAGATTTTATTTTCATTTTTTGATAGTATTCTGAATATATTCCCATCAAAATTTCATCTGTGCGAGATGCTTGTGCCAGTATGTAGGGCATCTCCTTCATTAATTCCATAGGCATTTACCTTATTTGGTTTACATAGTGGATCACTACTGCTTTGTAAGTGAACGTAGTGTGTCTGATGCCAGCATTAACTGCTCTAGGTCTTTTATGTTTCCTTGCCTGCATTAGGCTGCTTGACTGGATGACTGGCTTGGAGATCCACTCAGGATCTGGAAGAGGAGTTCAACGCAGACGTTGAAGCTGTCAGAGCAGTCAGTTAATTAGATGCGTCGTTAGGGACTTGAGATCAATATCAATGGTTGCATTTTTACCGTTGGTGGCATTTGTGGCTCAACGTCAAATGCGAGCAATAATGCAGGCAAAAACGCCACAAGGGATTGCGAAGTCGATAATTGCAGACGTTCCCATCAACGGGGCAATGCCCACTTGGAACTAAGTAAGACACGCCTCACAGCGCATTGCGAAGAGCGCCGCTGCCTAGCCACCTCACTGGTAACCAGAGGATGGCTGGAACAAAGATCGCCAAAAGGTCTGTCGTAATGACGATTCGCTGGGTTCTGCTCATAATTCCATTTTGTCGCAACGTCCCACATTGCAACTTTCGCATTGAACCGCTTTACGCAATGCATATTTCGACTGAATAAGTAAAATGCCTCTAACCCTGGCTTACAGATGAAGCAACTCTTCTTTTTTGCTCTGCCAGCTCTGCTTGCGAGCACTCCAGCCTTAGCGATAGTTGACCCCGAGATTCACCGGCTATGCATGGAGGTAAAGGATTATTCAGGATGTGTGAATATCAACAATGAATTAGAAAACAAAAAAGTCCCCCCTAAACAAGTAATTGATTTTCTGCAAGATGAGTTATATGAAGGGTGGACTTCTTACGCAGCTCCCTTTGGCATGAGTATTACATTCATAAAACCCAAAACTACTGAAAAGCTATTGGTTAGATCTACCTTCGGTAGATATTTCCAATTTTCCTATGTCCAAAGGGATTATGTTCCTCCTGTGTCTCCTACTGATGGATATTATGGAGCGAGGGAGCCTGAAAGAACCACCTGTGAATGGAAGCAAAAAAAGAGTGTATGTACTACTTATCCTGCTACTCGTAGATGGCACCCAGGCAAGCCCGGCCAACTAGAGACTTTCAAAGAAGAAAGCAGTTTGGCAATAGTTGATTGCAAAGATAAAACTGCAAAATGGTCAAAAGCTAACAGGTCATGGAGGACTACTTTGCCTTATTTTGTGAAGAGATCAATCAAGGATTTTTGTCAGAGGATAGATACCTTGCCTCCGTCTGAAACTAAAAAGTTTGCCTCTGGTGCTCCTACATCCGAAGAGTTGAGATTTATTTATAAAAACCGAGCTTATAATCGATTGGAAAGTGTTGATTAATTCTAATTCTTCGACAGCAGAAAAGGAGTGTATATATTTTGGTGCAGATGAAAACTAAATAACGCGTTTAGTTTGTGCTGATTGTTGTCACCGCGGTCATGGGTTCCAGATCACTTATGATGTCATTCTTGGGTTCTCGCCTGTTCCATAACTTTCTTCCCAGAGCATTCGTCCAGAGATATCCTTAACAATCTACCTACCTCGATTAGACCAGGTATTTTTGTTCAATTATAATGTAATCTTCTACAACTTCGCCAACAGCATCAACTCATGCCTTACATACTTTATTGATACTTGAATTGTGGTTATATCAACGGCCATTCTGGCCAAGCCTTCTGGTTCTAACAGCAACAAGGCAGGTCTGAAGCTCTACCAAAATTCGACTGGGGTTTGGATGCTTGGACTTTTAGAAAACAATGCAGAACGATCAGAAAGCTTTGCGATTCCGACCTCGGATAACACCTTGTAGTGGTGAATATTGGATACCACTCAATTAACCTACCTGGGATGCTCAACACAACTTCTTTTGCCAAGTCAATGGC
>JAVBIX010000017.1 GCA_030756895.1 Synechococcus sp. SP2 MAG | reverse complement strand
GGGGCATGAATCTGATTCGATTCAGCAAGACCCAACTCGCTGAGAGCCGCAAACAACATCCTGAACTTCGCCATCGGAAAGCGATGGCTAGACGGAAGAGGCGCGCTGTAAGCCTGGTGATAAACAAGTGGAACCGGCACTAGCTTTCAAAGCTCTTCAATATTCTTGATTGAAATCAAACAAACGATCAACTAGCTGCGTAGTGACTAATAGTGGATGGAGATGGCTTGATTGGTTGTCTGATGCGCACTCTTCTGTTCGTAGAACTGGGCCTATCCTCGCTCGCCTCAACGATGACTGCGGATGCTTCGATGCAAGCACAAGTTCAAAGCTACGCAGAGATGGTTTGCGGGACCAATCTGAAAACAGGAAATCCCGAAGAACCTTCGGCAAAGAAGCGCTGTATCTCTGGATTAATTAAGTTAAGGAAAAATGCTTTTAAGCTCGCTGCACCAAGCATCCAAAGATGCAAGCAAGAAGCAAATTTCTTTTCATGCATCAAAGGCCATACCACAGACGCGACAAGGATTAAACAAGCAGCGGAGGAACATGGACGTGAAATCAAAACGATGTCTAGGACTCCTCACCATCTCAATAGTCCAAGGCTAAATAGGCTAGAGGAAGCAATCCACCAAGTCCTTGGGCAAAGATCTATTCTTTGGTCAAACAATTCTACAAGCTGGGGATGTAAGGGTAGAAACTTATATGGCTATTACCGAATTAAAAACGAATTAGTGGTGATGTGTCAGGGGTTTCATAATGGTGATCTTGCTGAATTAATTGACACCCTAAAATATGAGGGATGGCATTCAGTTCAACACCGTTGTCGCAATGGAGTGCCTTATCTTAATGATCAGCAAATCGCAGCACGCCTTCCACAACGTGATGCAATCAACGTACACAGCTATCACCCAAAGCAACGACGACTGGAAAGCGAGGCAAAGGTGATGGCAAAGATCAATGATGCGCGGTGGATTCAATTAGTTAAAGATGAATGCAAAGGGAAAGAAAAAAGACCATACAAGCCGGATCTAGGCTTTACATATTCAACATTTTAAACACAACAAAATGCGAGGAAAACAAATACAACTAACGTTAATGCAATAAGAGCAATTAAAGAATACCTATTGCAAGTACGAGGTACTCGAATCAACGATCTACTCTTTGAAGAGCCGGATGGTCACAATTTTGTCCAGCCCTTCGTGAGCACAGCTGGGGCAGACAGCCGTTTTTACACGTTTGAAACGCGGAGGTATGAGAACTGGGGTTGAGCAGATTCGGCAGGGGAGGTGGCCTCTCTTTGCAGGGGTATTTTCCATTAGCTGAACTTTGAGATCCACAGTTCTGCAATGAGGTCGTCGTCAAGATCACAGTGCTGACGCACGAACTCCTCAGCCTCACTCCTAGTCGGCTCTATCTCCAGCCGTCTGTTAGCCAACATCAACAGATTGGAAGCCAAGTGACTAACGAGAGAGTCTCTGGATGCGGCATAGCCATCAGCATTGCTGGGTTCGATGCCGTTTTCGTATTCCTGTTTGATCTGGAACCGTAGGTTCCTGTCAAAGACAAGCTCTGAAGCTTCACGCCAAGCCGTGGTGCTCTTACTGGCAGCACGGCTCTTTCGGAAATGAGCGATCAAATAAGCAAAAAACGCTGAGAGAACAAGGCAAGCAAGCGCACTCATCAGATCCCAGTGTCACCACCAATTTGATGAGATACTGTCTTAAAGGACTGCTCTAGATGCTCGACAGAGCGCTCAAGCAGATCCTGTCGCTGATGTATCTCTATCTCTTGCTGGTGGGTTACGTCGTCCATTTGTTGCTGCCCGCCATTCATCATTTCCGTGTAGGTGAGCGCTCTGGGTTTTGGAGACTGATCGGGTTCGGTCAAGTGCTTCTTAGGGGTTTAGGCGGATAAGTCTGAAGATTTATTCCTATAGGAATGAACGAACCCAATAACAGTCGCAGAGAGGAGAATGCCTTAGTGGAAACATAGGTTCATTCTCTTCTCTGCCTTGAGAGGGTGTAGATCAGACCAATGAATTGCTGCCATCTAAACGATGCAGCAAAAGCAATTTGTCCATCCCTTTCAATGAGCTAACACAACCCCAGATGGCTGGAAGCATAGGTTCTCTGAAGATCTCGTGATAGACGAGAAAGGCTGCTACTGCAGACACTTGAGACCAGCCGCGGACTCATCGATCAATCAAAACGTAGGAGACATCCGACGAGTGAGATTACGCAACTTGCGCAGCGACTTCAATTCAACCTGGCGGACGCGTTCACGCGAAACATCGAGCAAACGGCCAATTTGAGCCAAGGTGTGGCGCTCATTGCCGTTTAAACCAAAACGCAGGGTGAGCACGTGTTGCTCCTGCTCACTGAGATGGCTCAACCAGCGGCCAAGTTGTTCATGGTGAATGCGCTGTTCAACCTTGTCGAGAGGCTCTTCCGCAGAGGAATCGGCAATCAAATCGCCAAGGAAACTGCGACCATCCTCTCCATTCACAGGAGCATCAAGACTGCTGGTGGTGAGCGCCTGGCGCAGAAGGGAGTCGAGCTCCTCAACAGGCATATCAAGCGCTTCTGAAATCTCAAGGCGGCTCGGCATCGCTCCGAGCTTGTGAGCAAGATCCAGACTCACTTTTCTAATAGTGGTGAGACGCTCGCTTAAGTGCACAGGCAAGCGAATGGTGCGTGACTGACAAGCGATTGCCCGAGTCATGCTCTGGCGAATCCACCAAAAGGCGTAGGTCGAAAACTTATAACCGCGGGTTGGATCAAATTTCTCAACAGCCCGTTCCAATCCAAGTGAACCTTCCTGAATGAGGTCGAGAAGCTCAAGGCCCTTGCCTTGATATTTCTTCGCGACACTCACCACTAAACGAAGGTTCGCCTTCATCATCCGCTGCTTAGCGCGCTGACCAACGCGAATCATGCGTCGATCCTTGGAGCTGAACTCCTCGCTGTCCGGAGGAACCGAGCCGTCCTGCGTCAGCTCCATAAACTTCTGAACCTGATTGCCAAGCTCAATTTCTTCAGCAGCAGTCAGCAGTGGTATTCGGCCAATTGTCGATAGATACCAACTAATCGGATCACTGCTTCTGCGTCTCTGGGTCTCGGAGGTCCGAGCTGTTGAGGAAACCATGTCAACTCGTCTCTTGGGCGTGGAGAGACTTTCCTATGAAAAAACGATAAACCCGAATGTTTTCAGCAACCCTTCAGATTCGTGAAAGGAAAACGACACAATTGAGCGTTTTGAATTGTGTGCATTCGGAAACTTCTTCAATTTTTTAATCATTAATTCGCGCAAATCCTAAGGGTGAGCTCAGCAAGAGTTTTGGCAATCTCACTGGCAGTACTGGCATTTTCACTCGTTCGTGATGCCTCGGCATGCAACAAAGCCGCAGCTGCAAGAGCGGTTCCCCGCGGCTCCTCTCCACAAGCCAGGCAACGCGCCCCCCAGCCAACGGCAAATCCAGCCAACAGATCACCCAGGCCCGTACGAGCCACCTGCACCGACGTATCAACGAGTTGATGCACCACACCATTCGGGTCGGCGATTAATGAGTGAGCCCCCTTAAGAAGCACAACCGCTCCGCTCTCTGCTGCTGCCGATTGCGCGCACTCCAGCGGTTCCCGCCCCATGAGATCAGGAAACAGCCTTTCAAATTCACTCCGATGCGGGGTGATCCAGGTTGGGAACTCACGCTCACAAAGCCAGCGCCAGCCGTGCTTCGAGCCGGCCAATGCATTGAGCCCGTCGGCATCCAGCACGAGCAGCCCTTCGAAGGACACCAAGGGCTCTGCCCAGGCATCCCACTGCCCGTTTAGGGCTCCAAGACCAGGCCCCAGCAACAGCGCATCCAAACGGGAGAGATCGGCATCAGCCAGCCATGGCCCCCAAGCCAATCCCCCCGATGCGGTAGCAGGCAATCCAGCCGACAGCACCAACTCAGGAATCCATTGCCAGATGGCATCCGCGACGGCCTCAGGCAACGCAGCTTTCAGACTTCCCACCCCACTGGCCATGGCCCCATATGCCGTCAGGAGTGCTGCGCCGCGATAGCTCTCGCTTCCTGCCATCAACAGCGCACGGCCGCGCTGATATTTCATCGCCGTTGGCGCATCTTGGGGAACCGGCAGGGTCGCCAGATCCTTTGCCATCACACGCAGCACAGCCGCTGGCTCGAGTTGCTCGATCAACTGGGGGGGGACACTTGGATCCAAGCGATGCACCCGCCCCACGTTGGCCAGAGCTGCGTCCTGAACCAACCCCTGTTTCACCAGGCCCACGCACAACGTGTCGGAGGCCACCGCCCCGCCGCCGACCTGCATCTGGCCGTGATTGGAATGCATCCCCGCAGGCACATCCAAACTGATCAAGCGACCTGGCTGAACTCGCTCGCGTTCGCCGAACAGCAGCGCCAATCCTTCAGGGAGAGGACGATGTTGTCCCAAGCCAAACAGTGCCTCCACCCATAGGGCTGAATCCCTTGGATCCGGCTGAGTCTCCAGAACAGTTGCACCAAGCCACTCGAGATGACGCCAATGCTCTTGGGTGAGCGCTTTCCGCAGCGGTAGCGGGGCCCACAGCCTTACCTCAACTCCTGCATGCAGCAGTCGTCTCGCCACCACCAACCCATCACCACCGTTGTGACCAGGTCCCACCAACACCAATACGCCTTGCTCCAGCCGCTTCCGGCGCTGAAGACACCAATCAGCCATCGCCTGGCCGACGGCCTCCATCAAGGCGGCAACAGGCAAACCACTCCCCAGCCATTCCTGCTCGAGGGCCAGCATTTGCTCTGCACTGACGAGCCAGTGCTCCACATCAAGAGGAGGCCAGACCAAGCCAAAAACACCCGGGCCCTCACTATGGAGTGAGACAGCGATGCCCGCCCATGTCGGCCGAGGCCATGATGAGCACCCTCACAGCAACCCCAGCCGGTGCCGAAGCCCTGGAGCGATTGCGCCAGTGGCCTGGTGAGCATCGCGTGGCCGTCGGCCTTTCGGGCGGGGTCGACAGCTCACTGACCGCAGCCTTAATGGTGGAAGCCGGCTGGGAGGTGGAGGGGCTCACGCTCTGGCTGATGAGCGGAAAGGGAGCGTGCTGCGCCGAAGGCCTGGTGGACGCTGCCGGAATCTGTGAACAGCTCGGGGTGCCCCACCACGTGGTGGATTCAAGGGATACGTTCGTTCGCGAAATCGTTCAAGGCTTGGTTGATGGCTACCGGGCTGGCATCACACCCCTGCCCTGTTCGAAATGCAACCGGTCGGTGAAATTCGGGCCGATGCTCGCCTGGGCCGAACGGGAACGCAATCTTCCCAGGATCGCCACAGGCCATTACGCCCGCATCCGTCTGGACCGGGAAGACGGCCGCTGGAAGCTGTTGCGAGGTCTCGACAGCCGCAAAGACCAGAGTTATTTCCTCTATGACCTGCCTCAGGAGGTCTTGGCACGCGTGGTCTTCCCACTCGGTGAACTCACCAAGGCCGACACCCGCCTTGAGGCCGGGCGCCACGGATTACGCACCGCCGACAAGCCAGAAAGCCAAGACCTCTGCCTGGCCGATCACCACGGCTCCATGCGCGCGTTCCTCGATGCCTACCTTCCCCCACGGGACGGCGAAATTGTGCTGCAAGACGGAACGGTGGTCGGACAGCACGACGGCATTGAACACTTCACCATTGGTCAGCGCAAAGGCTTAGGAATTGCCTGGAGTGAACCGCTGCATGTGGTGAAACTCGATGCCGCCATGAACCAGGTGGTGGTCGCAACGAGGGCAGAAGCTGGCCGCACAGGCTGCGAGGTTGGCGCTGTGAACTGGGTCTCGATCGCCCCACCCCCACTCGGTTCAGCCATGGAAGTGGAGGTGCAAGTGCGGTACCGCAGCGAACCGGTGCGTGCCCATCTCACCTGTATCGAAGCCAATGCTGACGATCGAGCCGGAGAGCGCCCTTATCGCTGCAAGCTCACCTTCAAGGAGCCACAGTTTTCAATCACTCCTGGTCAAGGGGCGGTGTTTTACGACGGCGAGGCCGTGCTGGGCGGGGGCCTAATCGACTCGCCGATTTGATCAACAACAGCGACGAGCCTCCAATGATCAAAAGGAGGGGCGCCTCTCCCCAGCGCACATATCCCGTCAAACCATTGCGGGGTTGAAACGGCACTATCAAAAGGCCTGGATCAAACGACGCCAAGCGCTCTGCGACCTGCCCATTCGCTCGGATCATCGCCGTTGGACCGGTATTCGCTGTTGATAACAGCGGTCTGGCCGTTTCCAAACTGCGCAGCTGGGCCAAAGCCAAATACTGCTGCTGAAGGAGGCGGGGATAGGGGTCAAGGTTGGCCGCAGCAAGGATCCACTCCGCCCCATCAGCCACTGCGCGAGCTAACGCCGCTCCGTTGCTGATCTCGTAGCAGATGGCAACGGCAGCGGGTGGGCCGCCCCAACGCCAAAGCCTGGATGGCTCTCCAGCCTCCAGGCCGCCGATGGCCGAAAGGCCACTGAGGCCTGGCCAAGACGGAACCCACTCTCCCAATGGCACCAACCGATGCTTATCAATTGAGGCCACCGGCGTGGTGTCGCCAGCCTCCACCAAAACCATGGCGCTGTGCTGACGTCCGCGCGACCAGCGAAACCCCCCGCTCATCATTGGAATCGGAGCCGGTGCGCTGAGGGAATCGTTGAGCGGCAACGTGCCTTCCGGTGCCATCAGCCAGTCCGCAGCAGCGGCATCAGCCTCTTGAAGCGCAGCTTGTAGGCGCCCGGGCAGATCCCGTTGCCGTTGCGTAGAAAATTTTTCACGGGTGGGAATCGCGGGTTGCCAGAGGCCCACGCTGTAGCCCGCGAGATCGGATTGGCTCCCAATCGTTTGAGGGTTCTGCAGCAACCGGGCGCCCACCCCGTGAACAACAACAAGGCTCAGCAGGCCGCCAGCCAGCAGTCCAGGCCAACCCGACTCCCTCCTAGACAACGTGAACAAACGCCACAGCCACCAGCCGAGCAGCAGTTGCAGGGCGGCTAGTCCGCCCTCACCGATCCAGCGACTCAACGCAGCTAGGGGTGGATCGGCCGGAAGCAAACTGCCACCAACTCCGATCCAAAACACAGGGCTTTGCGATAGGGCCGCTTCCGCCAACCCCCACAAAGCCGCGGCCAGCACGGCATGGGTCAAGCTTCCCCGCAAGGGCAGGCGGTTCACAAGACCACTCCAACAGGCCAGCAGCAGGGCGGCCAGCAGCGCACAGGCCAACCAAATCGCAGCAGCAACGGGCAGGCTGAGCCAGGCGGGAACCCCGATCCACATCAGGGGATGCAACGCCAGCAACCATCGATGGCTCACCAGGACGGCCACTCCACCCCAGAGCGCGGAGGCCAAAGGACTAGAGGATGCGGCCCAGAGCAGCGCCAGAGCAGGCACCATCCACCAAGGGCCCGACACCGTCAGAGCAATGCCTGCAAGCAGTCCCCCCAGCAGCCCCTGCAAAAGCACCAGGGATCGGTCATTTCCCATGGTCAGTGGCGGGAGATCAAGCCATCCTGAATCGAGACGTGCCCGTATGGCTATGGATACTGCTAATCCCCTGCAACAGCTTCTTCTTCGAGGACTCGGTACCACCACGCTTGTTGCCGATCGGCTGCGTTACGTCACCCAGGAATGGGTGAGCAGCGGCCGCCTTGATTCAACCCATGCCTCGGCGCTTGTGGACGATGTGCTCAAGGCTTTGCGCGGCGAAACGCCAGAACTCGAACAGCAGATGGGCCGCAACCTCGAACGCAATCGCGACAACATCATTCAGGACCTTGGTTTGGCCAGTCAGCGAGAACTGGATGAGCTGCGCGGAAGAATCGATCGCCTTGAGCAGCAGTTACGCCAGAAAGAGCGCGAGGAATGAACTGCAAGACTTGGATTGAATCGAGCAAAATTCTGTGCGCGAGATCTTGATCAGCACCGCTGTGTTTGTGTCCTGTCTGATGGTGGCATTCATCAGCCAACTGGTGTCGCCCTCCACGGTGATCGCCGCAACGCCATCCACCGTGGCCAGCAGCAATGCGATGAATGCCCAAGCGGCTGTCGTTCAAGCCGTGGCCAATCCCATGGAACTCGACCCCGACAACCCCAACCCCACCCTGTTTGCGATGGCACCCGATACCAACCTGGCTGATGCCTCAGCCCTCGGCGGTCCAATGGAAGCAGAAAAGCCTCAGGTCACAGCGAGTGGCCTAAAAATCACCGATCTCGTTGTCGGCACTGGTGATGTAGCCAGCTCTGGACAGAACGTGGTGGTGAACTACCGCGGAACCCTCGAAGACGGTACGCAATTTGATGCCAGCTATGACCGCGGCACCCCGTTTGAATTTCCGCTTGGGGCCGGTCGGGTGATCAAGGGTTGGGATGAAGGCGTGCAAGGCATGAAAGTGGGCGGAAAGCGCAAGCTGGTGATCCCCCCTGACCTCGGCTACGGCAAACGCGGTGCAGGCCGCGTGATCCCTCCAAACGCAACCCTGATTTTTGAAGTCGAATTATTAGACATCAAAAAGTGATCCATAGGAAGGTGATCCATAGGTAGGCTTGTCGAACCGAAAATTCTGTTTCAAACCCGATGCTTCGCTCGGCTCTATCAGCGATCGTTCGCTCCTTGCCCGCTTCCACCGTTGAAGCCCACTGCGACGGACCCTGCGGTGTGTATGACCCTGCTTCAGCTCGTGTTCACGCTGAAGCAGTGCTCGCGATGACCAAAAAGCTCAAGGCGCTTGAAGCTCCTGCTTCAGCTGCAGACCACCACGCTGCTCTCAACACCTTTGCTCGCTTCGTTGCGGTCAAGGAAGATGAAGCCCAAAAGACCAAGAATGAACTCTTGATCCTTTGGACCGACTACTTCAAGCCAGAGCACCTGGCAACGTTCCCCGATCTCCACGACACCTTCTGGAAAGCGGCAAAACTTTGCAGCGCCTGCAAGGTGCATATCGACCAAGGCAAAGCAGAAGAGCTTCTTGCCGCTGTTGAGAAAATCCATGGCATGTTCTGGCAGTCCAAAGGCCGCAGTGATGCCTGGGTAACCGCCTCCTGAGTCAGGTTCTGAGCTCTTTATCAAGCGATCAACCATCTCTCGCAGCAGTGGGTCTTATGGACTTACTGCTGCTTTTTTGTGGCCGTCGACGCGTGATGCAAGTGGAGGGGTATTCGATGTGGCCAACGCTGAAACCTAAGGACCGTGTGATCGTGCGGCCCCTCAATCAACACTCAGAGCTTCCCGCTATCGGTTCCATCATCGTTTGCATCCATCCACAACAGCCTTCAAGACGGGTGATCAAACGGCTGAGCTGTGTAACTGACAATCAGCTCACCATTCTCGGTGACTGCCCAGATGCCAGCACAGACAGCCGGCAATGGGGAAGGATTCCTAAGGGATGCTTAATCGGAGAGGTTGTGGCCCTCGCCTCAACGCCGTTAGAACAAGTCAGCTGATGTTTTCTGGAGCCAGATCGCTCCTGTCACGATCGACAAGCCACCGGTGCAGCCCACTAAAAGCGGCAGGAAACGAGCGCTGCTACGCATCGTGAGCATGGAGAGTGTGCTCACCACCGCAAGCATCGCGCCCATCGACCCGCACAAATAAGCAACTAAATACAAAACGGCACCATGAACCGGCAGCGCAAGAGCTGGGATCACGGCCAACAAATGCCCGGCACCAGCCAATCCATGGAGCAAGCCAAGACCCGATGCCGCATGGGCATGGCGGCGGTGGTTGCTTTGCCCACGAAGATGCAGATGGAGATGGCGATGCAAGGCCGAACCATCGTGGTGATGGTCATGGGTATGCAACTCCAAGCCAAACGCGGTTCGAATGGCCAGAGCGCCAATCACAAGCAACGACACCCCCACTAAAAATTCAGCCCATGCCGACATGCTTTCGGCGTGGATCAGATCTTTAAAAAAAATCGCAACAACACCGAGCAACACCACCCCAAGCGAGTGGCCGCCGCCCCAAGCCATTCCTGACTTCACGGCCTGCAAAGGACGCCTCAGGGAAAAGGGGGCCATCGCGACCAAATGATCAGCACCGCCAACAACGTGCACAGCACCTGCCGCGAAGCCCGTCAGAACACTGATCAGCAAGTCGCGATCCCAAGGTTCAGCAATTCTGCCGGACAGAGATCGAGGCCAACCGATTCACGAGGTGTTGGTGCGGATCTAAATGTCACAACCTCCCTCTCAACCATGGATCAATGATTGCAGTGCTGACTCCACATCCGCTTGCCGCATCAGGGCTTCTCCCACCAAAACAGCCTGTGCTCCAGCGGCTTGAACACGATCGAGATCAGCGCGGTGGAACAGTCCCGATTCGCTCACCAAAAGAATCTTCTCCTCTACCAATTTGTCAGCGAACTGGGCCGTGAGCGTCTCGGTCGTTGCCAAATCCGTTTCAAAACTGGCGAGATCCCGATTGTTGATTCCGATCAAAGGGAATCCACCAAGGGCCAACACCCGCTGCAACTCTTCAGCGTCATGCACCTCCACCAAAACCGTGAGACCCAGTGCTGCGGCCACCTTGGCGAAATAGGCAAGGTCTTGATCAGTGAGGATCGCCGCAATCAGAAGAACGGCATCGGCTCCAGCCGCGCGCGCCTGATACAGCTGATAAGGGCTAAGGATGAAATCCTTACAAAGCAGTGGAAGGTCCACGGCATCGCGCACCTCGATCAACACGTTGAACCCACCGTGAAAAAATGATTTATCGGTGAGTACCGAAAGACAGCTCGCTCCACCGGCCGCGTACGCCTTGGCAATCGCGACTGGATCGAAATCCTCGCGAATCACTCCTTTGCTGGGACTGGCTTTTTTCACCTCAGCAATCACGGCCGGCGTGACCGCTGCAGCACTTAACGCAGCTAAGAAATCACGGGCTGGAGGCAAGTCAGCCACCTTGCGGCGCAACTGCTCCAATGGCATGCGCTCCCGGGCAACAGCGATCTCACGATCTTTTTCCCAGACAATTTTTTCCAGGATGTTGCGTGGTTCGCCGTCCTGATCAGGAACGGCGTACTCCAAATGTGCAACTTGCACCTTGGGATTGGGAGGACGACGACGGATCTCCATGACTCAGGCTCCCACCGCAGAAGCCGCCTGCTTGTAAGCCACTTCCACCACTTCGCTCAGCGTTGGATGTGTGTGCACCTCATTGGCGAGTTGCGTCACGCTTTGACGGCGTGACACCGCATTCGCAATCTCCTGGATCAGATCAGCGGCATGCAAACCAAAGATGTGGGCCCCCAGCACCTCCCCACTGGTTTTGTTGAATAACAACTTCATCACGCCATCACTTTCCAATTCGGCAAGCGCTTTGGAGTTGGCTTTGAAGTAGCTGCGTACGGTGCCCAGTTCAAAACCCTCTTCTCCTGCAAGCTCCTTGGCATCAGCTTCCGATAAGCCCACAGAGCTGATCTCAGGATGCGTAAAGGTGGCGGCAGGAATGCTGCGGTAATCGATTTGCCTGGGATGACCAAGGATGTTGTCGACAGCCACCGAACCCTGTGCAGCGGCCGTATGAGCGAGCATTAACTTGCCGGTGACATCACCAACGGCCCAGAGATTGGGCTGAGGAGCACCGTTCACCAACACGCGCATGCTGTCGTCCACGGGAATGAATCCGCGATTGGTCTCCACTCCCACAGACTCAAGATTGAGATGCTTGCTGCTGGGAACACGGCCTGTCGCCACAAGCACAGCATCCACTTCCAACGTCTCAACTGGCTCTCTGGTTTTCATATCAACCAGCTCAATTTGCACCGGTGATCCCGGTTGAATCGATTTGGCCAAAACTCCAGAGCGCGCGTCGATATCGCGGCCCTCAATCAATTTGCGAGCCGCGATCTTGGCGATATCGGGATCAAAGGTAGGCATCACCCGATCCAAGGCCTCAATCATCGTGACTTCACAGCCCAAAGCCGTGTAGACATCGGCAAATTCCAGTCCGATATAGCCGCTGCCAATAATCGCAATCCAACGCGGCAGCCATTCCAGATTGACCGCCTCATCGCTGGTGAACACACTGCGCCCATCCGTTTCGATACCCGGGGGGACAAAGGGATCAGAACCTGTGGCCAAAATCACATCCCTTGCGGTTAAGACCCGGTCCACTCCACTGATTTCACGCACCCCAACGCGTTGAGGCCCCTCAAGCCGACCTTGACCGCGAAGGATCGTGACCCCTGCCCGCTCCAAGGCTTTGGTGAGATTGGCCCGAATCGTGGCCACCAGTTGATTGGCGTGATCAGCAATCTTTTTGCGCTCAAAACGCACTGGAGCGGCATGAATGCCAAACCCTGCGAGATGCTCAGCATCAGCCAACTCACGCACGCGGCCACTGGCAGCCAGTAGGGCTTTGGAAGGGACACAGCCACGGTTAACGCAGGTACCTCCCATATCGCGGGATTCAAGGACGGCCACCTTGAGGCCATGATCGGCTGCATGTTTGGCTGCATCAAAGCCGCCATATCCGGCGCCAATGACGATCACATCGAAGTCGAAATTGGCGTCGCTCACCCGATCTTCTGCGTTGAAGACGTCATTCTCGCCCGTCGCCTCTCCAAAAGCAGAGGGACCGCAGCAGCAGCCACATTGAGCGATTCCACTGCGGAGCTATGGGGCAGGGTCACACCAGCGGAGCAGCAGGCCTGCAACAACGGGTCCAAACCCGCTCCTTCGTTTCCAAGCAGAAGCACCGTGGGCAGGGTCCAGTCCAGCTCCCAGTAAGGCTGAACGCTTAAATCAGCCGCTGCATCTGGCACCAACGAGGCCACAATTTGAAGTCCAGCCTCGCGGGCTTGCCTCAAGCGATCGGCGAGTTGAACAACCCCTTCCACTGGATCAGGGCCAAAGCGCTCGACCGGCAGACTCAAGATCGCGCCAGCCGATGATCGCACCACCTTTGGCGCCAACGGATCAGCACCGGATGCGCACCAAACCTGCTGGATGTCTGCGGCCCGAGCGGTGCGCAGCAGCGTTCCAAGGTTGCCTGGATCCTGGATGCGATCCAGCGCCAGAACAAATTCGGGGGCCGCAACCGCTGAAGGCAAGCAAGACAAAGGCAGCAAGCAGGCAACGCCATCGGGCTGAACCGTGGTTAACCCGGCTTGCAACGCTTCGGCACTGATTCTCTGCAGACGCACAGATCCCGGCAAAGCGCGAATCAAGCCTGCATGGGTCTGCAACCACGCGGGAGTTGCAACAACATCAAGCGCAACAGATTCACTCCAAAGACAGCTCTGAAGTTCTTGAAGTTGGTGAGTGCCTTCCAGCAAAACAACGCCGTGTTCCTCTCTCCCTGCACGCGATGACAACGAACGCAGTCTTCGAACAAGAGGGTTACGACGACTGGTGATCAGCTCGTCTGACTGATCTTCCAACAACACGGAATCAGAAGCTCGTGTGCTTACGCACCTTCATACCGTCGTGAAGTTTGAGGTCCTTAGCATCGAGATCAATGCCTTGAACTGCAGCAATCTCCCCTTTAATCCCTTCAGCGGCCAAATTCTCAACCAGCTTCTTAATAACTTGATCTTCCACCGCAGATTGATCCACGGAATCGGGAGTCAAAAGTTCTAGGAACTTACCAACTTTGGAAGCCACTACCTCCGATGAGTTGGAGATCTTGAGCACAATCATGAAGGAGTTGGGAGTCCTGACCCAGTCACATTAATGCGGTTAGGGAGACTTGAACTCCCACGTCCGAAGACACATGTACCTGAAACATGCGCGTCTACCAATTCCGCCACAACCGCTGGCGTCACAAACGTGACCTGATGACCATACGACATCAGCTTTGGAGTGACAGACACTATCTGAACCCAACAGAACCAGTTTGAGCGCCGGCCGTCTAGACGGTCTCATTCTTGTTGGTGAAGATGATCATTAATTAAGTAACGATGGGAATGATGGCAGCGGCTCTTGCGTCTCAAGACATTCTCAAGCCGCACCTCGAGATTGATGGTGGAGAGAAGTTGAGCGGAGAGCTGCGCGTCAGCGGCGCGAAGAATTCAGCCCTCGTGCTGATGACAGCCTCCCTTCTGACCGAAGACCCTCTGACCCTCCGCAACGTCCCCCCACTGACGGATATCGACGGGATGACAGAAATCCTGTCTTCCTTGGGCGTCAAGGTTCAACGCAGCGGCGAGGTGGTTCACCTCCATGCCGATCAAATGACAGGAGCAGAGCCTCCATACGAATTAGTCAACGGCCTGCGCGCCAGCTTTTTTGCCATAGGCCCGCTTCTCGCCCGCATGGGACACGCACGGGTGCCCCTGCCTGGTGGATGCCGCATTGGTGCGCGTCCGGTTGTGGAACACATCCGTGGATTGAAGGCCCTCGGAGCCGTTGTGAATGTGGAGCACGGCATCATTGCCGCCTCCATCCCAGGCAGAGAGCAACGTCTCAAAGGTGCAGAGATCGTTTTTGATTGCCCCAGTGTGGGTGCCACAGAAACCATTTTGATGGCAGCAGCCTTGGCTCAAGGCACCAGCGTGATTTCGAATGCAGCCCAGGAGCCAGAGGTTCAGGATCTCGCCAACTTATTGATTGCCATGGGCGCCAACATCAGCGGTGCCGGCGGACCCACCATCACCGTGGAAGGTGTGGATCAACTCAAGGGTTGCGATTACACGGTGATTCCCGACCGCATTGAGGCCGGCACCTTCCTGCTTGCAGCTGCCATCACCCGCTCGAAGCTGAGAGTGGCTCCTGTGATCCCTGAACATCTCAGTGCTGTTTTGCAAAAGCTGCGCGACTGCGGCTGCAAACTTGACATCGATCAGGAAGGGATCACGATCACTCCCGGGGAGATCCGGGGCATCGACATCACCACCCAACCCTTCCCTGGTTTTCCCACCGATCTTCAAGCACCGTTCATGGCATTACTGGCCACGGCACAGGGAACCAGTGTGATTACGGAGAAGATCTACGAAAACCGGATGCAGCACGTTGCAGAGCTGCAGCGCATGGGTGCCTCCATCAGGGTTCAAAGCAACACTGCTGTTGTGGAAGGCGTATCCGCACTCAGCGGGGCTCCAGTGAATGGGACCGATCTCAGAGCCTCAGCCGCCATGGTGTTGGCAGCACTGGTGGCAAAAGGGAAGTCGCAAGTGAGCGGCCTCGACCACCTCGACCGTGGCTACGCGGATATCGAAGCGAAGCTTGGCCGTGCTGGAGCCAAATTGATCAGGCGCACACCCTGACAGGGTCTCATCCTCAAAACGTGTAGGGTAATAAAGAGTCCTCAATCCATTGATGGGCCTTGCGTCTGGTGACGCAAACGAGCAGGTGTGGCGGAATTGGTAGACGCACCGCACTCAAAATGCGGCGGGGAAACCCTTGTCGGTTCAAGTCCGACCACCTGTATGACCTAACCGGGATGATCCCGCCCATTGAATGGGCAATGTTGTGATGCGTGACCCACTCCATTCAGGGCGGTCAGCTTCAATAGAACAACGAAAGCCACTGGTTAACAGTTGGGCGAAATGGTAGACACATCCCCAAAAACAACTGGCATCACTAAGTCGCTCCCCACTGCTGTGATGGGGACTTACAACCGCTACCCGCTCACCCTGGTGAGTGGGAAAGGTTGCTGGGTCCGTGACCACAAAGGCCATCGCTACCTCGATGCCGTGGCTGGAATTGCAACTTGCACCCTCGGCCATAGCAACCCCGCACTGCGGCGTGCGCTGAAGGATCAGCTCAGTCGCCTCCAGCACGTCTCCAATCTTTATGCGATTCCTGAGCAAGAAGAGCTAGCCCGTTGGCTCGTGAACAACAGCTGCGCAGACAGTGTGTTCTTCTGCAATTCCGGTGCGGAAGCCAATGAAGCGGCCATCAAATTGGCCCGCAAACACGGCCATCAACGCCGGGGAATCGAACGGCCCGTCATCTTGACGGCGGCCGCAAGCTTTCATGGCCGCACGCTGGCAGCGGTGAGTGCCACAGGGCAACCTCGCTATCACGTGGGATTTGAGCCGATGGTGGAGGGATTTGAAACCTTCACCTACAACGACATCAAGAGCTTTGAACTGCTTTTAAACCGCCTAGAAGCCCATGGCCCTCGGGTTTGCGCAGTGCTGATCGAGCCGCTCCAAGGCGAGGGCGGGGTGAATCCAGGCAATCCAGATGTGTTCCGTGCCATTCGTCGCCACTGCGATGAACGCAACATTCTCTTGATCTTTGACGAAGTTCAAGTGGGAATGGGTCGCAGCGGCAAGCTCTGGGGCTATGAGCAACTGGATGTCCAACCCGATGTGATCACCTTGGCGAAAGGGCTTGGTGGTGGCCATGCGATTGGTGCCCTGCTGACCACCGAGCACGCCGACCTGTTCGCACCTGGAGATCACGCCAGCACGTTTGGCGGCAACCCATTTGCTTGTCGCGCTGGTCTTACCGTCGCCCGCGAATTGGAACGGAAACAGCTGCTCCGCAACGTGTCAGAACGGGGTGAGCAATTAAGAGCTGGACTCAACCAACTCATACAACGCTTTCCTCAACAACTCGAGGACGCCCGAGGTTGGGGCTTACTGCAGGGTTTGGTCCTACGAGAGGACTGCGATCTCAATGCTGCTGACGTTGTCAAAGCAGCCTTAGGGCAAAAACTCTTGCTCGTTCCTGCCGGGACCAAGGTGGTGCGGATGGTTCCTCCCTTAGTGATCGATCGCCGAGAGGTGAACGAGCTGCTCTCCCGCCTTGAACGCACGCTGGAACTGCTGAACACGTGACCGGCTCAAAGGTGGATCTCCTTGATGAGTTGGCGGACCTGCTCTCTCCCTTTGAGCAGAGGGGAATGGATCTATCCCTTAAGCGGATGCAGACAGCTCTTGTCGATTTAGCCAACCCCTGCGCTGATGTCCCCGCCGTGCAGGTGGTTGGCACCAATGGCAAAGGGTCGATCGCTTGCATGATTCACAGCGGCCTCACGGCAGCAGGTCTGCGCTCTGGCCTCACCACGTCTCCCCATCTCACGAGTTGGTGTGAACGGATTTGCGTGAACCAGCAGCAGATTGAGCTGGCTCAACTGCGCCAACGTCTAAAACAACTTCAATCGGTGGCGCAGCATCACAACCTGACCCCGTTCGAGCAGCTGATCACGGCAGCCCTGGTTCATTTTGAAGCCAACTCTCTGGATTGGCTCGTCCTAGAAGCAGGCCTTGGAGGGCGGCTGGATGCCACAACGGCCCATCCCAACCGGCCTCTCATCGCCATTGGCTCGATCGGAATGGATCATTGCGAACATCTCGGGCACTCCTTAACCGCCATCAGCAGCGAAAAAGCAGCGGTCATCAGCCCTGGAGCCCATGTAATCAGTGCCCCTCAACACGAAGCAGTGACCAAAGTCTTGGAGACGCGCAGCCAAGACATGGGCGCCACGCTGGAGTGGGTGAAGCCCCTCACAGACGAGTGGGAGCTAGGGCTCTCTGGGCACCTACAACGGCGTAATGGAGCCGTGGCCTGTGCGGCGCTGCGACGGATGAATGCCCTTGGCAGCACGATCACAGAGGAGCAGATCCGGCGAGGGCTGGCCCAAGCCCGTTGGCCTGGACGGCTTCAAACCTTGCACTGGAACCACCACTCTGTGCGCGTGGATGGAGCCCACAACCCCGATGCGGCCCAGCAACTCGCCCTTGAGCGTCGTTGCTGGAGCCAATCAGGGCAACAACAGATCTGGATTCTTGGCATTCAGGGCCACAAGCAAGCCCCAGCAATGCTCCAAATTTTGTTGGAGCCAAACGACGAAGCCTGGATCGTGCCAGTGCCAGGGCATCTCAGCTGGACAGCCGATCAATTGAGCGAGATCTGCCCAACGCATGCACATCAACTAAGGAGCGCCTCCTGCGTGGAGGACGTTCTCATCAGCCAGTTCAAGAACGACGCAGGCAAACCGAACCCAACCCCTGTTGTTGCAGGCTCCTTGTATTTAATCGGATCGTTGTTGGCAGAAGGAATACTGAACGAGTCCTAGAGAACAAAAGCTTTCCTGGACACTGATCGGCATGTTTTGAGCAGCGTTTGCTTCAGAGCGAACGCATGAGCGGCAAAGTGAGGTCAGCTTTTGATGCACCCGTCATGCGCAACCGGACTCTGCACTCCCTGCTCGCCCTTGCTCTTCTGGCGCTGATGACAGCTTTACCTTTCCCTGTGATCGCTCTCGATACCTCCACCGGAGTGGGCCTCCAAGATCGAGCCTTGTTCCAAGAGCGCGTGGATTACACCCTGACCAACCAGAGCGGCGTTGACTTCCACGGGCAAAACCTCTTCAACACATCCTTTGCAGGAGCCACCGGTAAAGGTGCAGATTTCAGCGACGCCAACCTGCAAGGCACGATCTTTACCCAAGCAGAATTTTCGGAGGCAAATTTCCATGGCGCCGACTTAAGTGATTCATTGATGGATCGTGCCGATTTCTCCAAAACGGATCTTCGCGACGCCTTGCTCATTGGTGTAATCGCTTCCGGCAGCAGCTTTGCCGGTGCAGACATCGAGGGCGCAGATTTCACGAATGCCTTGTTGGATCGGGAAGATCAACGCCGGCTCTGCCAGGACGCTGATGGCGTCAATTCCAGCAGCGGTGTCTCCACCCGCGACAGCCTGGAGTGCTAATTACTCGGGAAATCCACCCAGCTTTCCTGGGTTGAGCAAGCCATCGGGATCGTGGCGATGCTTCGCTGCCACCTGATCGCCATCAATCACACCCAGGCCACCTCCCTCAACGGTGAGCACATGGGGGTTAAACACAAATGCCCCCTTGGCAAGACAGTCGTCGATTAAGTCCTGGAGAGCCTTCGCTCCTCTCCAATAAACCACCGGCAACGCCGCCAAACGGAAGGTCCCCTGCTGACGCACGGCCTCGAGATGCCAGACGAGATCATCTCCCCAGCGCTGCTGAAGAGCCTCCATACAGACCAGTTCAGGCTGGGGCAGAAGCATCTGCAGATAGGTCCAGTTGGAATCGTGATTGCGCAGATGCAGGGTTGTGTGATTCCAGCTCAACTCCCTCAGACCATTGCCCTGATGGTTGTCCTCTGGCCCGAGCACCTGCACCTGCGCCTGAACAGAACTCGCCAGACGCTCAATCGTGCTCACCCCATCGGGAGCCACCAACAACAGCAACCGGTGCTGTCCCCGTGAGGCCCCACTCCACGACGGGAGGCGTTCCACGATGGCCGACTGCAAAACAGTGCAGAGGTTCAACTCAACCGCAGCTTGACCACAACGCTGGGCCAACTCCACCGCCGTTGTCCAGTCGGAACAATCCACAACCACCTCCTGCCACGCCACCCGCGCCGCCGAGGAGAGCGTGAGCGCCGTGATGATGCCATTGGTGCCGTAGGCGTGATTCAAGGCTTCCGCCTCCGTTGCCTCCAGTTGCAACAGCCGAGGTGAAGCCTCCATCGTCACCACCTCCAGACCGAGGAGGTGGCCAGGATCTCGCAAAAACCCCCAGCGCACCGAACCGATCCCCCCAGATCCGCCGCTGATAAAGCCACCGATCGTGGCACTGCGCCAAGTGCTTGGGAACAGCCTTAATTGCCGGCTATGAACAGCCAAGGCCCGATCAAGGTCACGCATCAAACAACCGCATTCCACGGTCACAACACCAGAAGCCGGATCGATGGAACGCACCTCGCGTAAGGCATCCATCAACAGCACCACACCCCCTTTCAGGGGAACGCTCTGGCCGTAATTACCCGTTCCTGATCCACGCAAGGTCAGCGGCACGCCATGGCGATGGCAGGCCGCGGCCACCGCTTGCACCGCCTGCACCGAAGCCGCACTGACAACGAGATCAGCGCGGCATTGACTGAGCTGTTCTCGCAGCACTGGCGAGTAGTCGTAGGCATCGCGGGAGTAGCGATCCAATTCAGCTGGACTCGTCAGCAAGCTGAGATCAGCAACGGCTGCCAGCTCGTTTTGCAAAGCATCGAAGACCATGGCGATTCAGGGCTGACTTGGAGTGAAAGGGGTGCGGTTACTGAAGAAAAGGCTGTGACGGCAGTGGTGGAGGTGATCCTCAGGTTGAATCCTGCACCCATACCCCACGCACCAACAAGCGGCGCTCCGGAGGTGCCGCCAAGGCTTCCGCCCAGCTTTGAACGGGAAGCTGCATCGCATCAGCCGGTGCACCCGCTCGGATCACACCGTCCCACTCCATCTGCATCAATCGAGCTGCCGCCGTTGTGAAGGGCGAAAGACCCAAGCGTTCCCACGGAGCGAGCTGGGCCTGAGCCAGGCTCGCTGCAATCAAAGCCAAGGGGTCGAAGTTGCCAGCCGGAAACCATGGATCCTGCACGTTGTCACCGCCCACGGCCACACACACCCCAGCACGCTGCAACTGACGAATTGGCGCCAAGGGTCGCCGCAGAGGCGTACCGAAATCTTGCCGACCTAAAAGCCAGCCATTGGTCAGAGGGAGAGCCACCACTCGAATGTTGTGAAGCGCCATCCGTTCAGCAAGCCTCTGCAACGCAGATGCTCTAAGGAGCGACAGGCTGCTGGCATGGCTGCAGGTGATCGGCACTGAAACGGTCATCCGCTTGAGAACGCGCATCAGCTGAAACAAGCCTGCTGCTGGCTCAGAACTGGCTTCGTCAATATGCAAATCCACCCCACATCCATGCCGATCGGCCAGCGCCAATAGGTTCCGCAGCGCCTGGCGGTGCTCACGCCCAGAGCAGGGGGGGGTGATCACACCACCGAGCAAGCCACCGGAAGCTGCCACCCGAGCCGCCAGTTGTTCCCCTTCTGAGGTGCTCCAATGCCCCACCGGAACCAGGGCAACCGGCTGAACCGTGACGCGATCGTGCCAACGAGACGCTCCTTCAAGAATGGCGTCCCAGCTGCACTGGGCCCCAGGACCCAGGCTGTCTATGTGGGTTCGTACAGCACGCAAACCATGGCGCCAAGCCAATTGCATCGAGCGCTCAAAGCGCTCTTGAACCACCTTCAGAGTTCGGCTCTGATGTTCCCTGAGGTTGGCCTCCATCGCTCCGGCATAAGTGCCACTGAGATTGGGGTAGTGGCTCCAGCTAAAAGCCTTATCAAGGTGCGCATGCGGCTCCAGCAGACGGGGAAGCAACATCCCATCCGGTTCCGCGGCCCCCTCAACAAGCGGCTGCACTTGCAAAATCCGTCCCTCTCTCCAGGACACCTGCAACGCACAAAGACCATCTGCGCGCGTGGTCGGCGCTGGCGAGCCAACGCGTTCATAGTCCAGCTCGACCAATCCCCTTGGAATCCAGGCACTGAGCGTGCCATCTCCAACACGAGGAATCATTCGATCTTGCCGGCGTCACTGCTGGAGTGAAGGATGACAAATTGACCGGCGATTCCGAGGGTCGTGACCGAATATTCCGGAAGTCGCAAGGTTGGAAGTAAGTCCTGTCCACCAAGCTCTGTGGTGTAGACGCTGGCTAAGCCAAGGTTGAGTCGACGACTGAATTGACCAGCGAGCTCAGCCAACGCTGGCTTCTGATCACGAATCAAGCGCGGGCAATCTTTCACCCAAAGCTGCAGCACCATCGGCAGTCCACCACCGCATAACTCGTCGCTAATCAACGAAACGAGTTGGCCGCCCGCATAGCGCTTGAAGTCTTGAGGCGAGGGATTCGTGAAGGCGAGTGCCGCACCAGAGGCGGCTATTGCCAGAACGGCGGCCACTGCGTTGGTCGATGGCTTACGGAAAGGACCGATGATCGTCTCCAGAAGAAGTTCGGTGAATTGGTAGATTCTTACCCGACACGGCGGGTGTCGCCAAGTGGTTAAGGCAGCGGCTTGTGGTGCCGCTATACGGGGGTTCGAATCCCCTCATCCGCCCTCAACGATTAAGGAAGACCTTGAGTGGGCCATCTGCCTGATTGCGGATGGGGTCATCGCAGGGAAGCCCTAGAGCGTCTTAACAAGAGTGGATGGTTTTTTGCGCCTCCTCAGCCGATCACTCCGATGTGTTGAGAGCAAGGGCTTGAACCTTCGCAGGAGGTCCTGCACCTCGCGGTCGCGCGATCGCTGCCATCAGCGCTGCCGAGCTTGAGCTTGATCCGCGTTGCCGGTAACTGCCGCCAGCAACGATGAAGGTGACCTCGAGAGGATCCACCTAGGCCGTAGTTCCGCAGCTAATGGTGAGCGGCACCGCTTTGGTGAGTGAGAAGAGCCGAAGAAACCAGCCCATCGTCCTGAAACGCCAATCCCCAAGCTGCCACAAGTTGACGGTGACTCAAACTACAAAGAGATTTCTCCGTCGTCGGTCTCCAGGATCGCCACCCGCTTTGGCTCTCTCCAGTCCCGCCAGCCCCAGTCTGACCAACACCAAGCCCGCATCCTCCAATCAGGACGGGCAGCAGCGCGGCAGCTACTGGATCACGACGTTTGGCTGCCAGATGAACAAAGCCGATTCCGAGCGGATGGCAGGAATCCTGGAAACCATGGGATACCAGGAAGCTAAGGCTGAACTTGACGCCGATCTCGTTCTCTACAACACCTGCACCATTCGCGACAACGCCGAACAAAAGGTATATAGCTATTTGGGTCGCCAGGCTATCCGCAAGCGAACCAATCCGAATCTCACCTTGATCGTGGCTGGCTGCGTCGCGCAACAAGAGGGAGAGTCCTTACTGCGCCGAGTCCCAGAGCTGGATTTGGTGATGGGACCCCAGCACGCAAATCGCCTCGAGACGCTGCTCACTCAAGTCCAAACAGGACAACAGGTGGTCGCGACCGAAGACCATCACATCCTCGAAGACCTCACTACCGCCAGGCGAGATAGCAGCACCTGCGCTTGGGTGAATGTGATCTACGGCTGCAACGAACGTTGCACCTATTGCGTTGTGCCTTCGGTCCGTGGCAAGGAGCAATCCCGGGTACCGGACTCGATCATTTTGGAGATGGAAGGCTTGGCAGCGCGTGGGTTCAAAGAGATCACCCTGCTTGGCCAAAACATCGATGCCTATGGCCGCGATCTACCAGGCATTACCGCCGAGGGCCGACGCCAACACACCCTCACAGATCTTCTGTATCAGGTGCACGACGTGGAGGGCATCGAACGCCTGCGCTTTGCCACGAGTCACCCGAGATATTTCACCGAGCGCCTTATTGATGCCTGCGCTGACCTCCCCAAAGTGTGCGAACACTTTCATATCCCCTTTCAAAGCGGTGATAACGAGCTTCTGAAAGCCATGGCTCGCGGGTACACCGTTGAGCGCTATCGCCGCATCATTGATCGCATTCGCGATCGCATGCCCGATGCAGCCATCAGTGCCGATGTGATCGTGGCCTTCCCAGGCGAAACCGATGCGCAATACAGACGCACCCTGGCGTTAATTGAGGAGATTGGCTTTGACCAAGTGAATACAGCCGCCTATTCACCACGACCCAACACACCAGCGGCGGACTGGAGCAATCAGCTGTCAGAAGAGGTCAAAGTGGCACGCCTGCGGGAGATCAATGCGCTTGTGGAATCCACGGCAAAAGAGCGGAATGCTCGCTACGTCGGACGGATCGAGCAAATCCTTGCGGAGGGGATCAATCCCAAAGATTCAAGCCAGCTCATGGGGCGGACGCGCACCAACAGGCTGACCTTCTTCTCAGCTGACTCCCCTAACGGCAGCAAGCATCGTGCCGGAGATCTGGTCGATGTTCGAATCGATCAAGTTCGCTCGTTTTCGCTCACTGGCACACCGGTGATCAACTGATACCTTTCGGGTTCGCTTTTTGAATAAACGGCCGCACCATGCCCTCTTCTCCCGTTCGCATTGGCGTGGTGTTCGGAGGAGCATCCGGTGAGCATGCCGTATCGATTCGCTCGGCGATCACGGTCATTAACGCCCTCAAAGAGGGGGACAATCAAGATCACTTCGAGGTGGTTCCGGTTTACATCGATCAGGCGGGGCGTTGGTGGCCTGAACGCATTGCAAATGGCGTTCTGAAGCAAAGGCAACCACCTGCAGACGAAAGCCTTCCCCAGCCGCTTCCACCTGCGGGCTTCCGTTCCCTGCCGATCGACAACGACCGCGTGGATGTTTGGTTCCCCGTCCTTCATGGCCCAAACGGAGAAGACGGAACGGTGCAAGGTTTATTCACCTTGATGGGGAAGCCTTTTGTGGGCTCCGGCGTGCTCGGTTCAGCCGTAGGGATGGACAAGCTGGCCATGAAAGCTGCTTTTGCAGCCGCAGGCTTACCCCAAGTTCCTTACGTGGGGCTAAACGCTGCGGACCTCAACCACCCTGAACGCCAAAACAAGCTGATCGCCAGGATCGAAGCGGAATTGGGATATCCCTGCTTTGTCAAACCGGCAAACATGGGCTCATCCGTTGGGATCAGCAAAGCTCGTCATCGAGACCAACTGCTTGCAGGCCTGCAGGAAGCGGCACGCCATGACAGCCGCCTCGTTGTGGAACGTGGCGTCTCGGCACGCGAGTTGGAATGCGCCGTACGCGGACGGCAACAGCTGAAGGCGTCGGTGGTCGGCGAAATCAGCTTTGATGCCGATTGGTATGACTACGACACCAAATACACGGACGGCTGCAGCCAAACGCTGATTCCAGCCCCACTTCCCGCCCAGGTCAGCGCTCAGGTTCAGGCGATTGCCCTGCAAGCCTGTACTGCTGTTCATGCCTATGGCTTGGCACGCGTGGATGTTTTTTACGATGAAAACAGCGGTGACATCTGGCTCAACGAGATCAATACCCTGCCTGGATTTACTTCTCAAAGCATGTATCCCATGCTTTGGGATGCCAGTGGTGTCGCTTTACCAGAGTTAGTGGCCCAGCTGGTCCACACAGCGCGAGAATGAATCAACATCCAGACAAGCGATGATTGAAGGTCTGCTCTGGCTTCCACTCCTCGTCGCCTTTGTGCTGCTCGTAGCACTTGGGTGGCTCGAGCGCCGTCGTCAAAATCTGTTCCGAACCTGGAGCGAAGGCTCTGAGTTGGCCAAACTCGATGGCTGCGGCGCAGCACTTCTCAAGGATGGAGAACTGCGCTGGAGCAGCTTCAGTGCGGGGTCATTTCAAGACGAGGGGCAGTTTGTGATCAAAGGCCTGGAATTGGTCGAATTAATGGCCTTGGCCTCTGGAGAGGCGCCCTTGGCTAGTGAATCTCAAGGTCGGTGCCGGCTCAGATTGATTGGGAATGGCCGTCAGCTCGATGTGCCCTTTGCTGATGCTGATCGTGCCAGACGTTGGATGGATCAGCTGATGTCTCGTGCACGCTGCGACTTGTGAGCCCGGACGCTTCCAGCAAGAAGGGGCTCAAGCTCGGCAAACGCAAAAGCCAAGGCCCGCTGCCGCCTGGAGTGGAGCGGCGTCGAAGGCTGCGCCAAGAGCGCAGGCAAGAGCTCTTGATTCAACTGTGGCGTCTTGTTTTTTTTCTACTCACTGCCACTGGATTGAGCTGGTTATTGCTGACCCTGGGGTGGAGCCTGCGATCCGCGTCACAAATTCAGATCAGCGGAAGCCAGCGGATGGACGAAAACGTAGTGGTAAAGGCTGCAGGCCTCTCCTTCCCACAATCACTATTGAGCCTTGAGCCTGGTCAAATCGAGACCAAATTGATGCAGGAGCTTCCTGTGCAAGAGGTTTCCGTTCAGCGTCGCCTTCTTCCTCCTGGCCTCGACATCCAACTCGTTGAACGCCGACCGATCGCAGCTGCCTCTCGGATGGGCCCAAATGGAATAGAGCGCGGCATGGTGGACCGCGAGGCTCATTGGATGCCGATGGACATGGCCAAGCGGGGGAAAAAGCCAGCGAGCGCAGTGAAAGTAGAAGGCTGGATTTCCAATCGACGCGCGGTCATTGCCCGCATCCTTCAACAACGAGACCTGCTTGGTCGACCGCTGAAAACAATTGTGGTTAAACCCGCCGGTGACGTCAGTCTGCGCGTTGAGACGCTTGGCCTCATCAATCTCGGCGCCAATGAGGCCCTCTTAGAGCAACAGTTCAAAACGATTGCGCAACTCACTCAAAGCCTTCCTCCCGACCTGCGCGGCACGTCCAATGAAGGATTGGATCTCAGTGACCCAAGCCAACCTGAACTGAAGTTACGGCCAGCGCCCACTCCAACAACCCCGGCAAAAGTCAGCGATCGTTGACGCATACAGGCCGAAATGATCGTGACAATCAAGTTCCTGTATCACTTATGTCGGCAAAGTCCACTCACAGTCCCATAATGCAACCGATTCCAGCGGTTCAAGTCCAGATAATGGAGATTGTGAGCAGTGAGATGTCCTCATCGATGAATCCAGAGGGCATCTCGCCTAGCCAATCAGCCCGGATCGAAGTGATCGGTGTTGGAGGCGGTGGAAGCAACGCCGTCAATCGCATGATTTTGAGCGATCTGGAAGGGGTTGCATACCGCGTTTTAAACACCGATGCACAGGCGCTGATTCAATCCGCTGCCGACAACCGAGTTCAGTTGGGACAAACGCTCACCCGTGGACTTGGCGCTGGCGGAAATCCCAGTATTGGCCAAAAAGCGGCAGAAGAATCAAGGGCTGATCTTCAACAGGCTTTACAAGGCGCTGATCTGGTCTTCATTGCCGCGGGTATGGGCGGTGGCACCGGAACTGGTGCAGCTCCCGTTGTCGCCGAAGTAGCCAAGGAAAGCGGAGCTCTCACCGTTGGCATCGTCACCAAACCATTCAGTTTCGAAGGTCGCCGCAGGATGCGGCAGGCAGATGAAGGCATCGCCCGTCTGGCAGAGCACGTCGACACCTTGATCGTGATCCCCAACGATCGTCTACGGGACGCCATTGCAGGAGCACCTCTGCAGGAAGCCTTCCGCAGTGCAGATGACGTTCTGCGTATGGGAGTGAAAGGAATCAGCGACATCATTACCCTCCCAGGTTTGGTCAACGTTGACTTCGCTGACGTTCGCTCCGTAATGACCGAAGCCGGTACTGCCCTACTGGGTATTGGTGTGGGTTCAGGTCGATCAAGGGCGGTCGAAGCCGCACAAACCGCCATCAACAGCCCCTTGCTGGAAGCAGCACGCATCGATGGTGCCAGCGGCTGCGTGATCAACATCAGTGGAGGCAGGGACATGACCCTGGAGGACATGACCACTGCATCAGAAGTGATTTACGACGTAGTGGATCCAGAAGCCAACATCATTGTTGGCGCTGTGGTGGATGAACGCCTCGAGGGAGAGATTCACGTGACCGTGATTGCTACGGGTTTTACGGACGGAAATCCTTATCGGTCAGAGCGCAGCAGCGCGCGGCCAGCTGTCTCAGCATTTAATCCCAGCCCAAACACAAACGTTGCCCCTGAAAGCGGAGCTCGCATACCTGATTTCCTCAGGCAGCGGCAGCAACGCCAAAATGACAACTAAAAGTTGGTGACCCGGAGTCCACGCCTGCTCAGAGCATCCCGTGTGGCTGCTCCCTTCCGGTTCTGACCAGGTTTGGGCGTCTGGACCGCATGGATCCGAATCAATGGAATGTTAGCAATGAACCTCTTTTATGGCGGAAGGGCGGATGCGCCCAGCTGAATTGATTCGCTTCAAGCAATCCGGAAGAGCCATCACGATGCTCACAGCCTGGGATGGCCTCAGTGCTGCCTTGGTTGAAGAAGCTGGCGCTGATGTGGTTTTAGTGGGTGATTCACTCGCGATGGTGGTTCTTGGCCATGCCACCACTCTTCCGGTCACGCTTGAACAAATGCTTCATCACAGCCAGGCCGTATGCCGAGGTCTGAGCAAACCTCTCGCCAAGCAACCGCTGGTGGTGTGTGATCTTCCATTCCTGAGTTATCAGTGCGGACTCGATCGCGCCGTCGCCGCTGCAGGCACCATTCTCAAAGAGTCGGATGCCGCCGCCGTCAAACTTGAGGGTGGAGAACCTGAGGTGGTTGCCGTTGTCGATCGCCTCGTCCGCATGGGCATTCCAGTAATGGGCCATCTCGGACTCACCCCTCAGGCCGTGCATCGCCTCGGCTATCGGCGTCAAGGGATCGATCCGCGCAGCCAAGACAAACTGCATCGCCAAGCACAAGCCCTACAGGACGCCGGTTGTTTCTCTCTTGTTGTGGAGCATGTCCCTAGCGAACTCGCCGGTCGCTTGCGACGCAACTTATCCATCCCGGTGATCGGGATCGGCGCCGGAGCCGATTGCGACGGACAGGTCAGCGTGACCGCGGACCTGCTGGGCTTAACGCCAAGCCAGCCACCCTTCACTCCGGCAAGGATGCAAGGCCGTGAACTCAGCATCACCGCTCTTAAAAGCTGGCTGAAGGAGCAACGGGATCAGGGAGCAACTCCCACCACTCCACCACCTCAACAAGCATCTGATTGCTAACGGCCATCCCCTCTGGATCGCTGAGGCGCCAGCGTCGGCCAAGGCGTTGCATGAGGCCTATGTCCACAAAAGGTTGCCAGCGGGCTTCTAGGGCAGGTAAGTCACGGTTGCAGCGGCGTTCGTCCCAGCCGCAGCGTCTCGCAAGATCCCAAAGGTCCACGCCGTCATGGCAGCGCAGTCCCACGAGCAAGCGATCATCCAAAGGCAAGCTCCCCGCTGATCCTTGAAGCAAGCTGAGATCCAGTTCTTGACCTTGATCCTGCAACCAAGCCGCATAGGCCTCACGGGTTCGAGGACGGGCCATCCGCTCCCCCCAGGGAGCACTGGTGGCACCCAGACCAAAAGCCCACCAGCCCGCACCACTCCAATACACGCGGTTATGCCTGGAGGCATGGCCTGGCCTGGCGAAATTTGAAATTTCATAGCGGCTGTAGCCGGCGCGTCGAAGCCTGTGGCTGGTGAAGGCGATGCGGTCGGCGGCGGCATCTTCCTCGGGGAGAGCCAGCTCGCCTCGCTTCTCACGCCAAGCAAACACAGTGCCTGGCTCCACGCTGAGGTCGTAGATCGACACGTGGGGGGCCTGTAGTGCAACGGCCTGCTCCAGCTGAGCTTCCCATTCCTGATCTCCCTGGTCTGGAAGGTTTCGAATCAAATCCAAGCTCCAGCTCTGCAATCCACCAACCTGCAAAGACTCTTGGAGCCAATGGCAGGCCTCCAGCAAATCCTGCCGGCGATGTCGGCGCCCAAGGGCCGCAAGCCTGACGTCGTCAAAACTTTGTCCTCCCAAACTCACGCGGGTGACGCCCGCAGCGATCAGGGATTGAAGATCACTTCGCTCAAACGTGGCAGGGTCCATTTCAAGGGTGATTTCGGCACCGTCCTGGAACCCGAATCGACCTCTGAGCTGCTGCAGTAGCCCTGCAATTTGATCAGGCCTCAACAGCGATGGCGTGCCACCTCCGACATACACAGTGGCCAGTGCAGGGCCTTGGGGGGACAGGTTGATCTCGGCGCTGAGCAGATCTAAGTAGGCCTCGATCGAGCCACTGCCAGACCCACCAAACGCATCAGCTCGATCACCAAGAGGCACCACCGCGAAATCGCAGTAAAAACACCGCCGATGGCAAAAAGGAATGTGTAAATAGGCGCTGCGAGGTGCAGATGCGGTCATCTGCGCAGGCAGAGCGACGGAAGATGGTGCATGCTGCCTGCATACGGAGTGAACGGCCACGACTGATCGCCATGGTTGAAGTTCTCATCCTGGTCCTATTTCTGATCTCCGGTGGAGCCACCGGCTGGATGGGAGTTCATCTCCTTCCACAAGAGATGCTGGACGATGTCACCGATGTCCAACGGGTGCGCCTCGGGCTCACTGGTATTGGCACAGGCATAGGCCTCGTCGCAGGCCTGGTTTTTAAGCGGCTGCGCCTGCAACTGATGCAGCAGGTGCGCACGATGCCAACCGATTTATTGATCAGTCGATCGGTTGGATTGATCCTTGGCTTGCTGGTCGCCAACCTATTACTGGCTCCCATTCTGCTGCTCCCCCTTGCCGGTGGCATGACCCTGGTCAAACCCTTGGCAGCGGTTCTCAGCAATGTGTTTTTTGGGGTTCTGGGATACAACCTCGCTGAGGTTCACGGACGGACACTCCTGCGCCTGTTTAACCCCACGAGCACAGAAGCCTTGCTGGTGGCAGATGGTGTTCTCACCCCTGCAACACCAAAGATCCTTGATACCAGCGTGATCATCGATGGGCGAATCCGCGGCATGTTGGCCTGCGGTTTGCTCGAAGGTCAGGCGATCGTTGCTCAAACGGTGATCGACGAGATGCAGCAATTGGCCGACTCCACCAATCTGGAAAAGCGAGCCAAAGGACGCCGAGGCCTCAAACTTCTGCGCGATCTACGCGACACCTACGGCCGTCGACTGGTGATCAACAGCACCCGTTATGAGGGCACAGGCACCGACGATCGGTTGCTTCTCCTTGCAGGCGACACGGGCGGCACGCTTGTGACCGCCGACTTCAACCTGGCCCAGGTCGCTGAAGTGAAGGAGATCAAAGTAATGAATCTGAGCGAATTAGTGATCGCTCTTCGCCCTGAGGTTCAGCCTGGTGATGAGCTGTTGCTCAAAATCGTGCGCGAAGGCAAAGAGGAGAGTCAAGGAGTGGGGTATCTCGAAGACGGGACGATGGTGGTGGTTGAGGAGGGACGAACCCTGATCGGATCCCGTCAGCCCGTCGTGGTAACAGGTGCTCTGCAGACCCCAACAGGGCGGATGGTGTTTGCTCGCCGTGACAAAAACGGGCACAAGACCAACCGCAGCAGCAAAAACGGCAAGAGCAAGGCTGCGCGAACCGACAGCGCTGACGAGCACCCATCCGCTTGACCCCGCTAGGCTCGCTCCACGACAGGGATGCTTAGCGGAATGACCACATCAGCGCCTTATTACGGCGACTCAGGCGTGATGCGCACACCCCCGCCTGACCTGCCCTCTTTGATGCTCAAAGAGCGGATCGTGTATTTGGGTCTTCCGCTGTTTTCAGATGGAGACACCAAGCGTCAGCTCGGCCTTGACGTCACTGAACTGATCATTGCCCAACTCCTTTTCTTGGAGTTCGACAACCCCGACAAACCAATTTATTTCTATATCAACTCCACTGGCACGAGTTGGTATTCGGGTGAGTCCATTGGCTTTGAGACAGAAGCCTTTGCCATCTGCGACACGCTTCGCTACGTCAAGCCACCTGTCCACACGATTTGCATCGGTCAGGCGATGGGGACGGCTGCCGTCATTCTTTCTGCTGGAACCAAGGGTCAACGGGCGGCCCTACCCCATGCCTCCATCGTGTTGCATCAGCCCCGCAGCGGCGCTCGCGGCCAGGCCACGGACATTCAGATTCGCGCCAAAGAAGTGCTGCACAACAAAAAGGCCATGCTCGAAATCCTGTCGACCAATACCGGTCGCAGCGTGGAAGAACTCTCTGCAGATTCAGACAGAATGAGTTATCTCACACCTCAAGAAGCAGTGTCCTATGGCCTGATTGACAGGGTCCTGGACAGTCGCAAGGACCTGCCGGCTGCAGCGGGTTAACGACGCATTCAATCACCAACTGCCGTTGCAGTTGCAATGACCAAAGCTGTTGAACCAGCTGTGGTTGTCTCAACAGACCAATCCTTTTATCTCCTTCAACCCATCTAAGGACCCATGCCGATCGGTACCCCCAGCGTTCCCTACCGCCTCCCCGGCAGCCAAATGGAGCGCTGGGTTGACATCTACACACGCCTCGGCGTTGAGAGGATTTTGTTCCTCGGCTCTGACGTGAATGACGGAGTTGCGAATAGCCTCGTCGCCCAGATGCTGTATCTCGATTCCGAAGACAGCACCAAGCCCATCTACCTGTACATCAACTCCCCAGGCGGATCTGTCACCGCTGGTTTGGCGATCTACGACACCATGCAATACGTGAAGAGTGACGTCGTCACGATCTGCGTAGGACTAGCCGCATCGATGGGTGCGTTCTTGTTGACGGCAGGAACGAAAGGCAAGCGCTTGGCTCTTCCCCATAGCCGAATCATGATCCACCAGCCTCTCGGTGGCACGGCGCAACGGCAGGCGAGCGATATCGAAATCGAAGCCAGGGAAATCCTGCGGATGAAGGAAATGCTCAACCGCTCGATGGCCGATATGACAGGGCAGACTTTTGAAAAAATCGAGAAGGACACCGACAGGGATTATTTCTTGAGTGCAGCAGAGGCCAAGGATTACGGCTTGATCGATCGGGTGATTTCCCACCCCAACGACGCTTGATGGTCAATCCGGCCCATCCGTAAACTTCATTATTGTCTTCAGCAGGTTCCGATCGGATGGCTCAGCTTTTCTATGACTCAGACGCCGATCTCTCGCTTCTGAGCGACAAGACGGTAGCCATCATCGGTTATGGATCTCAGGGTCATGCCCATGCCCTGAACCTCAAAGACAGTGGCGTCAATGTGGTTGTTGGTCTCTATGACGGCAGCCGCTCAGCCGAGAAAGCAAAAGCCGATGGCCTCGAAGTCCTCAGCGTGGCAGATGCTTCCGCTAAGGCCGACTGGATCATGGTGCTGCTGCCCGATGAGTTTCAGAAAGAGGTCTACGAGAAAGAAATTGCCCCACATCTCAGTGAAGGCAAGGTTTTAAGTTTCGCGCACGGCTTCAACATTCGCTTTGAGTTGATCAAGCCACCCGCAAACGTGGATGTGTTGATGATCGCTCCGAAAGGGCCCGGTCACACCGTGCGCTGGGAGTATCAGAACGGTCAGGGTGTTCCAGCCCTCTTTGCGATCGAACAGGACGCTTCAGGGAACGCACGCGGTTTAGCCATGGCCTACGCCAAGGGCATCGGCGGCACGCGCGCGGGCATCCTCGAAACCAACTTCAAAGAAGAAACCGAGACTGACCTCTTTGGTGAACAGGCTGTTCTCTGCGGCGGTCTCTCGGAGCTGGTCAAAGCCGGCTTCGAAACCCTGGTGGAAGCCGGCTATCAGCCTGAACTCGCCTATTTCGAGTGCCTGCATGAAGTCAAGTTGATCGTTGACTTGATGGTGAAGGGTGGTCTGTCCTCCATGCGCGACTCCATCTCCAATACGGCGGAATACGGGGACTACGTCAGTGGTCCTCGTCTGATCACCGCCGACACCAAAGCGGAGATGAAGAGGATCCTCACCGACATCCAAGACGGAACCTTTGCCAAAAACTTCGTTGCGGAATGCGCAGCCGGCAAACCTGAGATGAATAAAGTTCGCGCTCGTGATGCCGAGCATCCGATCGAGAAAGTTGGTAAGGGTCTGCGTTCAATGTTCAGCTGGCTGAAGGCGGCCTGAGCGATCCCGTTCTGCTGGTGATCGCCGCCGCAGGCCTTGACCTGCTGGTCGGCGATCCTCGTTGGTCCCCCCATCCAGTAGTGGCCATGGGTCGTGTGATCACTCGACTCAGGGAATCGATCGAAGCCTGGGCCGGAGACCGGCCCTTTCGATTGCGCGCCGGTGGTGGCTTGATCACCTTCGTTTTGGTTTTGGGGAGCGGCGGAACGGGCTGGCTGCTCGAGCGGATGATCTTGGCGCCCTCTCCGTTGCCCCAACCCTTGGCGGCACTTTTAGTCGTGATTGCCCTGGCGAGCGCCCTTGCAGCACGAAGCCTTCGCTACAGCGTGTTGGCCGTTCTTCAGGCCCTCCCCGACCTGCCTTCAGCAAGGGATCGCTTGAGCTGGATTGTGGGCCGTGAGGTAAGCCAATTGGATCAAGACGACATCCTCAGGGCAAGCGCAGAAACAGCCAGTGAAAATGCAGTGGATGGACTGTTTGCGCCCTTGTTTTGGATGCTGATCGGAGCAGGCCTCTGGAAGGCGGGGTTCAGCCAAGGTCCAGGCCCCCTGGCCTTGGCATGGGCATTCAAAGCAAGCAGCACCCTCGATTCCATGCTTGGTTACAAGCATGGCCGACTGCGCTGGCTCGGCACTGCTGGAGCCCGGCTTGACGATCTCCTGACCTGGTTGCCCTGCCGGATGGTGCTTATCTCTCTTCCACTCGTGAGCATGAGCTGGACCAAATGGCCAACAACAGTGCGAGCCGCTGCCTCAGATGGGATGCCTGACCCATCTCCAAATGCAGGACTCTCCGAATCAATTTTTGCCCACTGCGCCGATGTGCAGATGGGTGGTCTCAATCGCTATCGGAACACTTGGATCAACAAACCGCTGCTTTCCGCACAATCCGGCAAGGCAACGGCTTCAGGGGTGCGCAAGCTGTTGAACCTTGGCCTCAAGCTGGAAGCCGCTTGGCTGGTAGTGGCAGCTGGGTTCTCTTTCGTTCAGTAAGCACCTCGATCCATGGGCAGCAGAAGCACTCCAAACGTGCGCATGATGATCGCCAAATCCAGAATGAAAGAACGACCTCTCGAATAAGCCAAATCAAGCCTCACCCGCTTGGCATAGCTGAGATTGTTGCGACCACTCACCTGCCACAACCCGGTTAAACCAGGCCGAACGGCCAAAACCTCATCCATAAAGGGGCCATAGCGCTCGATCTCCTTATCCACGATTGGCCGTGGCCCCACCACGCTCATCTCTCCACGGAGAACATTCAGGAACTGAGGGAGTTCATCGAGGCTCGAACGCCTTAGGAAACGACCGATCGGAGTAATACGAGGGTCTTGGCGGAGCTTGAAATCCCGCTCAAACTCAGCTCGCATCTCCGGCGACTCAGCCAACACCCGTTGCAGAACAGCGTCGGCATCAGCGCGCATGGTGCGGAATTTGATGCAACCAAAACGGCGATATCCACGACCAACCCGTTTCTGCACATAGAACACAGGTCCAGGAGAACTCAAGCTCACCAAGGCGGCGATCAGCAGAAAAGCCGGCGATCCAAGCCCCAAGGCCAGTAACGAGAAAGCAATATCACCACTTCGCTTGAGCGAGCGCCCCAACCTGCTTTGCTTTCGAACCAGTGCCACTGATGTGAGCACTGAGGGAGGAGCTGACAACAACTCGAGATGCCGTTTCGTCGCACGCCGACTCAAGCTGGATCCACCTGCCTGAAACGACGAACGACGAAGACCAACATGCATCAAGTGTCCCTTGAGTCTCAACCCACTGAACCGCAACAGGGGACAACTAAAAGATCAAAAGGTCCAGTCACCGCAACGGCACAGGAACAACTGCTGCTTCCGGATCGCTTACGCACGCCCGTCGTATCGGCAGAAAACAGCATTTGCTGACAGAAACAGATCAAGAAGTTTCTCAGCCAATTGCGGCAAAGAGCAAGAATTCCGAAGCTGGGTCATGACTTCCACCGACACGTCCATCAGCGCCCTTCTCGAAGAAGCTCTCCAAGAGCCCACGATTGGAGACACAGGGAGCTTTCGGTGGCACGCCACTGCGATAGGAATCGCAGCGCTATGGATCGACGCGTCTCCGCCTTCCACTCCACCATTTGAAAAAGCTTTAAAGGAAGGATTAGAGATTGGCTTGGATCTAAGCCGAGAAGAGCGTGAATTTCACCAGGTCAGCGAAGGACTCGTTCTCCTGTTCCATTCTTAATCGATCAAGAAATCCACAAAGCAGTCATATTCAACAATCCAAAGGAAACCATCAACTTGAACAAGCATCTACTTATCGTCGCAAAATACTGGATAGGTGGATTTATATCGTTAATGCTTCTATTTTATGCGATTATTTCGATCCGATAAAAACTAAACAAAGAAATATCGGAAGCAAAGCACCCTGCAACCAGCATTCATAGCGATCAAAATCAAGCCTTAATCCTTACAACCAAACCTATCAAACACCAATCAATCAGGTCTTAAGGTGGCGCCATCCCAGAGAGGGTGTGACAAAATCGTAATCAGGTCATCGAGAAGCAGCGTCTGGCCTTCGTGTGACCAACTGCGATCGATAATCTGAATCAAGTATTCATGCTGAACACCATTTCCACGCTGACGAGAGCAAACAATAATGACATCGTCGTAAGAAATTGGGAAATCAGCCGTTAAAGCTCGGCCAAGAATGCCTTCTGAAACAAACAATAGAAAATCACAAACAATCTGACTCAAAAACTCTTCTCCCTCAGCAAGGTCTCCACAGGCCAACATCTGCTCTTTCGTTTGTGGCGTATACGTCACAAACGAGTAAAAGAGGGCAGCACCAGTTTTCTGTAAAAACAAGCCTTTGAATGGACGCCCCATCTTCATCGCACCTCTAATTACAGCTATTAAATCTTAAAAAACAAATTTTCAACTCTCTTGCTTCATGTTCCATGCATGGGCTCAAGAAACATCTAGAAACTATCCCAATCCTAACCCCAATCCTTATATCCTTTTCAGTGCCGCTAGCGCAGAAAAGGTTTTTCCTATCAAAAGAAAAGTTGACGCACATGCATGCTAGAGGATAAATAACCATTAGCCTGCAATGATCCCTTAGAAACAATGCACACCTATCAAGCAAGTCAAGCCATGAAGCAAACCGACACAACATACGATCATCTCTAAATACTGCAACCTCTTGTGATGGGCGGGGGGCAGCGATCACAAGAGCCCGAAATTCACAAGTATCATTAAGGCCTGAACAGCATTTTAAAATGGAAAGGATGTTTCTTCAGTTAGAGACCAAATAGGACTTGCTGGAACGGGTTAGGACTCAAAAGTGAAATGAGGAGATAAATCCACCCAAACTTTTTCCGGGAACATCTGAAACCTCCTCAATCAACAGACCATGAGATTCGAACCATGAAACGTTTTCATATCATGCGAGTTCGAGCAATAACGACACCGCACAAAAAAGGAAGGTCTCCCCAAACCTCCCCAAGTACGACGCATCCCCGCTTTCCAGGGATGAATGAATTGTTGTGTATCACAGGGAACCCATTTGTAGGAACGGGCACCGAATCCCATTGAAGTCAGCAGTCCATAAAAAAGGAGGGTCTCTCACCTCCCTCCTTGATTCCGTGTATTCCCGTGTGAGGAATAAAGGAAGTCTTGTGTATCCATACGAACTTTTTTGTAGGGAAAAGCACCTTTCAGGGTTCTTGTCGTTCAGGAGCGTAGACAGCAGAGACTTTCTGCCATCCCTTACAGAGCAGTCTCTTCCACATTCCCTCTGCCTCAAGGACAGCGCAAATGAAAGCAACTCAATCAGGAAAGCAATACAGAATTATCGACAAGCAAGGAAACCTTATGGATCTGTTTTATCCATAAAATTAATTCCAAACTGTTATCAGTTTATTTGATTGTTGATGATTTGTTCTCGTCGATCATTGACTTCAACAATCCGGCAGTCGAAACTCCTCCAACCATGACTAAAGCAATAATATGCTCAGTTCTATCTTCACCATCTTTAGCGGGATTACTAACATTGTTTGAAATCCCAAAAAGGGCAAAAAGCGCGACCGTAACGAACGCTATCTATCCTGCTTTATGTTAAGTTATTGCTCTTTGTATAAATCATAGTAGCCTTGGCAATACAAGATCATAGACGACTCCTAATGAAGCGATTATCAGTCGTCCTTCTTTTACTAGGACTAGCAGGTTGTTACTACCCATCTAAACTTGAAGCAAGAAGAGCATGCGCGAGATGGGAAAATCAAGAGAAGGAACTAAGTCAAGTCAAATATATAAAGACTGAAACAGCGGATTGGGTTCATCTACCGGCAGTCAATGAAAACAATACAATCACCGCTCGCTATTGCGAAGATGACAACAACACAAAAAAGTTCGTAGGTTATGAAAACTACGCAATCCAGAATGAAACCTGGGAGAACAAAGAAGACAAGAAGGGAGAATGGAAGGCAATCAAAAACTTCCGCTATTGATGAGATCCCTCCTCCCTATTCCTGGAAACACTATCGCTAACGTCGTAAAGGAGCAGCCAACAATGCATAAGCCATTAACGACGTAGCTCCCTTGATCAGCATCGAGATAGAACTTTGCCAAAAAATCAAACCCTGCATATTCAGGATTTGGAGAGAGCAAAAATAAGATCGAATGCCCACCCAAAACCTGAACTTTAAAGCGTAATATGGAGAGTTACATGACCCAACATCTTTTCCCTGTACTCCTCTTTATTTTAAAACCAAGAGACAATAAATAGAATACTTATATACGAAGAATTTCCTCCATATCAAGAGCATTAATTCCATCCTACTCAGGCTTCAAAGCGCTATGTATTGCAACACCAACCTCTGCAGCAGCATCACTATGACCGAAGGCTTTCACCACACGAAGTGGGATTGAAACGATTATGGGAGCATTAAATAGATGTAAGTGCCCTTTGCACCTCTAGTGACCTAAGACTGTTAGTCATAAGGACGCCAAAACACCTCACCGCAATGGATTGGGGACATCAGAAGACTGTTCAGGACTTGCTTAGAACGGAGAGGGTGGGATTCGAACCCACGAGGGTGTTACCCCTACACGATTTCGAGTCGTGCGCATTCAACCGGGCTCTGCCACCTCTCCAAACGCTTCACCAGCGTTATCCCATCTTAAAGCGCCACGGCCTGATTGCTTGAGCTGATGAAGCTGGGCATTCACGCGCAAATGCCAACGTCGGTGTTGGCCAAGCAGCGGACGAAGCATCAAACCGGAGCTTTGAAGACGTTGACCTGGAAGCAAGGGAGGCTGACCCTGATGCTCGGCCCGAACGGTATGCGCCAAGGCCGTCCAACAATCGATGTGGTCACTCGCCACTGGGTCCATCACCATCACCCAATCCAAGCGCCGGTGCCCGTAACCGTGCCCAAGCTGCTGAGCCAACTGGCAACTGAGCAAATCCCCATGACTGCTCATCAACGCAGCGCGTCCTTGGTGACGGGCCAATAACCACTGCCTTCCCCATTGCTGCACTAGTACAACCTCATCGCTGAGCTGCACACGGGCTTGCACCAGCGTGGCCAATAGCAAAAGAAGGAAACCCCTTAATCGCCAGCGTTGCAACGACGGCAAGGCCCAAGGGAGGAGAGCCAGCACGACGACGAGCACCACCCAAGGCTGGGGATGTCCCGTGAGCAACTGGGCATGAGGCCAAGCGCTCATCCAACGCACCAAAGCGATCAACAACGACGCCAACTGCCGCGCAGGCCAGACCAACACCGGCATCAGCAGGGCAGCAATCGCCGTTGGCAGCATCAACGTGAGCAGCGCCAGAGTCATCGCCGCAAGGGTGAGCGGTGCCAGCAAAGGTGCAGCGATCAGGTTGCTTATTAGCGAGTACACGGGCACAGATCCGAAATGGAGAATTTGCAAAGGAAGAGTCCAGAGCAGCGCCGCCACTGGCACCGACAGGGCAGGAGCGAGTGGCCGCATCCAAGAGTGAGGGCAATGCTGAAGGAACCACTGCTCTAAGGGCTGCGAACTGAGCACTAAACCTGCCGTCGCAGCAGCACTGAGCTGGAAGCCAATGGAGCGTGCCCAGGAAGGGTTCACCAACAGCATCAAAACCAAGGTGCTGAGCAGCACGCCTAAGGGTTGGGCACGAGAGCCCCGCTCTCGGATCAAGAGAGCGGCAGCTCCCATCAACACAGCACGAACAACCGATGGCTCGCCGCCCGCCAGCGCAAAGAAAACAGACATCGCCCCCACTCCAGCCGCCAAGCGCAAGGGCATGCCAACCCTGCGCGTTAAAGCAAGCGTGGCTCCCAACAACACCGAAAGGTGAAATCCAGACGCTGCTAAGGCATGGGATAAACCCGCAACACGAAAAGCCTCTTTCAGCTCCGAGCTGAGCTCAACTTGGGCACCCCCAAGCACCAACGCAGCCAACAGGCCACCTGAGTCTTGTCCTGCGAGGTCTTGAAATCGAGCAGCAATCCGACGACGCCCATCAGCCAGAGGAGTGGAAGCTTGATGGATCAACTCCACTTTCTTGGAGCGGAATTGGGTCCAACACCCCTGTGCCGCTAAGCGTTTAGCTGGATTGGGAAGCAGGGGATGGCTTGCGACGGCAGGAGTTACGAGCTGACCCTCGGCCCGTACCAACGAGCCTTTACGCAACATCTGAAGACAGGGATCCACCACCAGCTCGGTGCGACCAACAAGAACCTGACCAGAAAGATGGTTCACCTGTAGTAGGGCTTGGCAGCGCCCCCTACGCACAGGTGCATCAGCGAGAGCACGGCCCTCAATCACCAGCGGCATCTGATCGGAACCACTTGGCAAAAACTGGAGCGGATCCAAGGATGTAGGCGTGGCCTCTTGCCCCATGAAGGAGCGCAGTAACAAGCCAAACAACAAGACAACAAGAACACCCGTCTTCCAGCGGGGAAATGCAAACTGGCGGCAGATCAGCAGAACAGCCGCAGCAAGCCCAACCAACACCACACACCAATGTTGAGCCCCCTGGGATAACGCCGCTCCAAGCTGAGTGGCAAGCATTAATAGAACCAGCCAAAGAGCAACGTTCATCAACGCAGGAGCATCGAACTGGTTGAAGCATTCCCCTTAAAACTGGAAAGAGAAACGATGGATGCAAACGCATCATTAAACAATTTCTTCTAATTCAAATCAGAATTAGCAAGACAAAAACTAAATCAAGGCCAACAGAACCTTGAACATATTCAAGCCATGGAGCGTCGACAGATAAAACAATAGATCAAGCCTCAAAGGCTTCAATACTGATGCACAAAGCATTCACTATGATATCAAATAAGCATAACTTTAGAGATGAATCAGAGTCTCAATGATCGGCAACCGCTACAGCAGTTGGCTTCAGCAGAGGAAAGCCGAGAGCCTCCCGTTCAGCTAACCAAGCCTCAGCTACTTTGCGGGCCAGATTGCGAATCCGTCCAATCGTGGCAGTACGTTCTGTTACTGAAATCACACCACGTGCCTCTAACAGATTGAACGTGTGGCTGCACTTCAAAACAAAGTCGAGAGCAGGAGCTGGTAAGTGTTGTTCAATCAGATCAGCGGCCTCTGCCTCGTAAATAGCAAAGAGCTGTTTAAGTCGATCAGGATTGGATGCTTCGAAATTAAATTGACATTGCCCCTTCTCAAAAGGAAGCCAAATATCTCCATAGCTGCGATCAGCGTTCCAGCTCAAATCCCAGATGCTTTCCACATCCTGCAAGTACATCGCCAACCGCTCTAACCCGTAGGTAATCTCAATCGATACAGGTTTGCAGTCGATACCACCACACTGCTGGAAGTAGGTGAACTGGGTGACCTCCATACCGTCTAACCACACCTCCCAACCCACACCCCAAGCACCAAGGGTTGGCGACTCCCAGTTGTCCTCTACAAAACGAATATCGTGATCTGCAGCGCAAATTCCTAGGGCAGCAAGGGATGCCAGATAGGTTTCTTGGATGCCATCGGGAGAGGGCTTAATCAGCACTTGGTATTGGAAGTAGTGCTGCGCCCGATTGGGGTTATCGCCGTAGCGACCATCGGTGGGACGCCGGCAGGGCTCTGGATAAGCAACCGCCCACGGCTCTGGTCCAATCGCCCGCAGCACCGTATGCGGGCTCATCGTTCCAGCACCCTTTTCTGTGTCGTAGGGCTGCAACAACACACAGCCCTGCTCTCCCCAAAAGCGATTCAGCGTGCTGATGATGTCCTGGAAGTGCATACCGAGCAGGGGCCTAGAGGGAACGGTTGGACTTGCTCACGGAGTTCAGCGCTACTGCAGGCCTTTGAACGCACATCCGACGATGGCGATTAGGGCGAGCAAAGCCGTTAACTTGTGGAGCTAAAGGCTAGTCGAGCACAGGCTTCTGGCCTGAACAGAGAAGCACGCTCATACCTCAGGCGGATTTGGTCGCGACTTGCTCACGATTTCGTCATACCTCCGCTGAAGAAAAAGCCAAAGTGAAAGAGCGAAAGCAAGACGCGCTGAGAGGGGTTGAGAGCCCTCTCATTTTTATGGTTCGCAGCTGGGGCCCCACACAGGGTCCGTTTGCCTCCACCCCTGCCGTCGCAAAGCCTTCCAAAGCTGCTCTGCCTGATCACGGCGCAAGTGTTGCCGTCGCTTCAACAGCGCTGGTTCACCATTTGGCATGCCTCTGCCCTCATCCACGAAGACCCGACGACACCCAGACCACGACGCCTGATCGCGGTGGAACCTTTTGACCCAGTAGCCATCTGGATCGGTGAGCCATCCCTCCCCTCCCATTCCAAGGGCGCGATCAGTACAAATCTACTGCTCGCGTGCTGCGGCCAGAAGCGTTCATATCAGAGGCGTTACAGCTTGCAAAACTTGCTCAGAGACGCAGCCGCAACCAGAGAGGGACTCGCAGGCCCTCAATAGCGAAACTGCTGAAAGACCTTGATTGGCATCACATCGTCGTCACCTGAGCGGCTCACAACTGCATCCCGCGCCACATCTACTTCAATACATTCAAAAGACCGCAACTCTTGATCATCCGTGCATTCTCGACGCTGATTGTCAGTTTTTTCACTATCTGATCCTCAATAGTCTTTTTCTGGGGGATCACAACGTCATTAGCAGCAATCACTTTATGGGGACCAAACGAACACAGTTTCTTAGCCAGATCTGTTTCAACCCTATCAAGGCAAACACTATATTCGGTCTCTACCTTTAGCCTCATAGCTTGATCATTCTGAGTCTTTAATTTCTTTTTTTCGAGTGCGGTCACCGGTACCATACGCCAAATCATCGTAAGCGTTTCCACCACATAAATACCGCCGAGGGAGATCCATTCATTTTGCCGCATTTCAGCCTTCTCCCTGGACTGAAAAAGGGAGCTATGCATCTCACTAGAGGCAGAAATTGTACGCCTAGCATTGGTGTAGAAGAGACCCGCACAAACCAGCATGCCAACCAAGCCACTGCCGACAACAGCCACAAACAAAGCCAGCGTGGAAGGCCCTTTCAATCAATAACAAGCAAGCAATAAATATCTAGCAGGCATCAGCAAGGCAATAAGAATTAAGGATCTAAGCAAATAAAAAAATCTAAATTAAATCCATTCAGATTCACTCAAATCAAAAATTGCAGCACAGATCAAATCTTGCTCCAATAAAGTTTTTCAATCACGAGAAAAGACGGCAACGCCTGGTCTTATCCCTTCGCAAAACAGCGGTCCAGATGAGCCACAGCGTGCTGTTGACGCGAACGAGAGCGAGAGCGAGACACGCTGGGGCTAATGATCCCCAACCAAAAGCGTCCGCTTCCCTGAACGACGAGCACAGGTTTGCTCGACTGTTTCCCCTGGGACTTCAGCAAAGACAGGCTGAGCTTGTCTGCCACCTCCGCACCTCGCGGTCTCGATCGCAGCCTGTCAAGCACAGGGTTCACTTGAGCGATCGGCAAAAAGTTAGCTGTTTGAGACTCCGTGACAAGGATCATTCCGTCTTGGCATGCCACCTCCACCAAAAGATCTTCAATCGAAGCGAGCAAAGACGGGAGCGGGAAGGCCAAACGGATACCTCCGTTTCTTAATGTTTTCTTCCTAATCCCTTTTTGGGATCGCGTCGCAAGGATGACAACAGGCCTCAACCATCCTTAACGAATGAGCAGCAGCACACCCATCTGTCCGCCGACCAATCGTCGATGCTGTGCGGCTGTAAACCCAGCAGCAACAGCCTGACGCTCCTGCTCCGTTCCAGTCAGGAATTGCTCCACGCTCGTTTCTAGGTAGGCGTATTGATCGGCAAGCCCCATGCCAGCAGCAACAGGAACCACAACACGGCGCAGATAGGTCCGCTGAAATGCTGCCGCTGCACTGCCTTCTGGCAACCGATTGAAGTCCAAAACAGCGGCTCGCCCACCAGGCTTCAGCACCCTTGCCATCTCCTTGAACCCCAAGAACGGGTCCGCCAGGTTGCGTAAGCCGTAGGCCATCACCACCCCATCGAAGTCTTGATCTGGCAACCCGGTTTCAAGGGCATCCGCTTGGATCCATTGCACCGGCAGCCAAGGCTCACGTCCCGCTCGCTGCGCAGCCAGGGTGAGGGGCGCCGCTGCAGCATCAAGCCCCAAAACCGAACCGTCCGGTCTCAACTTTCTTGCCAAAGCAAGAGCGAGATCACCCGTTCCACAACACAGATCTAGCCAACGCTCACGCGGTTGCGGACTCAGCCAAGACAGGAGTTGACGCTTCCACTGTCTGTGCAGCCCCAAACTCAGCAGATCATTCAGGCGGTCATAACGGGGAGCAACGGCGTTAAACAACGCCTCCACCGCAGCAGGATCACGAGGTTTCACAAGCAGCTCAAAGAAGCAATCCGTTAAAAGTCATCACCATCACCGTGGCCAAACCAACGGCGGCTGAACACACCAAACAGCCCGCGAGCATCAACGAAAATTCCTGTTGGTCGATCGCCGACTGCATCAATTGCAGTGCCCAGGCCAGCAAAGCAATCACCACCACCACCAACACGATTCCCACAGGCAAGGCCTGCTGACGCGTCACAAATGGCAGAACTCCTGTCAAAAACTGATCTTTTAAGTCTTCTCAATTTAAGACGCAATCTCGGGCTCCAAGGGCCTGATCAGCAAACCGCGTTCCTGCAAATCCAGTTTGATTTGTTCAACGCTCAGAACTCCGTCATGGAGGAGTGAAGCCAGCAAGGCAGCCGATGCCTGACCACCCTCTGGCCCGGAATCGAGGGCTGCAGCGATGTGATCCATGCAACCGGCCCCACCCGATGCAATCACCGGAACGTCAACGGCCTGGGCCACCGCACGCGTCAGCGCCAAGTCGTAACCCGCTTGGGTTCCATCGCCATCCATCGACGTGAGCAAAATTTCTCCTGCACCAAGGGCCGCAACCCGACGCGCCCAGTCCACCGCATCTAATCCAGTGTTTTCGCGGCCGCCTTTCACATAGACATCCCAGCCACCGCTCGATCGACGCCTCGCATCAATCGCAACAACAATGCACTGACAACCAAAACGCTCAGCCCCCTCGGATACCAGTTCAGGGCGACGAACAGCCGACGAATTCAGGCTCACCTTGTCGGCACCGGCACGCAGCAGCTCAGTGATGCCTTCCACGGAAGCGATGCCGCCACCCACGGTGAACGGGATCGTCACACTCTCAGCCGTGCGACGCACGAGATCCACCAGTGTGGCGCGTCCCTCATGGCTGGCAGCAATATCGAGAAACACCAGTTCATCAGCTCCGGCCTCGCTGTAGCGACAGGCCAATTCCACCGGATCGCCTGCGTCACGCAGGCCCACAAAATTGACACCTTTTACCACCCGGCCCTTGGCCACATCGAGGCAGGGAATCAAACGAAGAGCGACCATGTCAGTTGAAAAGAGGCTGTTAGTGTTGCGGCCACTTCTCAAGCCTGGCAGGCCATGTCACAGCAGACGTCAGTCACGATCGACATCGGCTCGAAGGTCCGGGTCACCCGAGTCCGCGATCGCATTCCCGGTGCACTGGTGGAACTCCTCAAGAAAGACTCCTCCGGAACCGTGGTTGATTTCCGCACTGTTGACGGAAAGGGAATCGGCGTGGTCGTTCAGCTCAGTGATGGCTCAACCAGCTGGTTCTTCGAAGACGAAATCGCTCCCGGCTGAGGATTGATCTAGTGAGTGACGCCCGTCAGCTGCTCGGAATGAAAGGTGCCAGTGGCACCTCCAATATTTGGAAGCTGCGCTTGCAGCTGATGAAACCAGTCACCTGGATTCCCCTGATTTGGGGAGTGGTGTGTGGTGCCGCGGCAAGCGGGAATTACGAATGGCGTCTTGACCATGTTGCGGCTGCGCTGGTCTGCATGGTGATGAGTGGCCCTCTGCTCGCCGGCTACACCCAAACCATCAACGACTACTACGACCGTGAGATCGATGCGATCAACGAGCCGTACCGGCCGATCCCTTCAGGTGCAATCAGTCTCGGGCAAGTCAAAGTTCAAATCTGGGTCCTGCTGATCGCTGGCTTAGCGGCGTCTTGGGGTTTGGATGTTTGGGCTGGGCACAGCACTCCTGTGCTGTTTCTGCTCGCCCTTGGCGGCTCCTTCGTGAGCTTCATCTATTCAGCTCCTCCCCTCAAGCTGAAACAGAATGGCTGGTTGGGCAATTACGCCCTTGGGGCCAGTTACATCGCTCTGCCCTGGTGGGCAGGTCAGGCCCTCTTCGGTCAACTCACCTGGGCTACGGCGCTGCTCACGCTTGCTTACAGCCTTGCTGGCTTGGGCATTGCCGTGGTCAACGACTTCAAAAGTGTGGAAGGTGATCGCGCCCTCGGGCTTCAGTCACTCCCTGTTGCATTTGGAATTGGGCCCGCAAGCTGGATCAGCGCTGGGATGATCGACCTCTTCCAACTCCTGATGGTTGCGGTTCTGATCGCAATCGGGCAGCATTTCGCAGCCGTCTTACTGGTGTTGTTGATCGTGCCTCAGATCACTTTTCAAGACATCTGGCTGCTTCGTGATCCAGTGGAATTCGACGTGAAATATCAAGCCAGTGCCCAGCCCTTTCTTGTGCTGGGAATGCTGGTCACAGCCCTGGCGATCGGCCATAGCCCCCTGACGCAGGGAATGTGAATCGCACCCGTCGTCACTGGTTCCTGATTGCAGGCGTCGCCGTTGCGATTGGTAGTGGTGCTGCGCTTGGGCAGGCCGCCATTACGCGAGCGATTGATGCAACCTTGCCTGATGCAAGGGGGATCAATCTTTTCAACAGGCCTGGAACGATCACGCTCCTGTCGAGCAACGGCAAGGTGATCCAAAAACTCGGGCCAGCGACCCGGGAGAAGATCAAACCAGGGCAAATGCCCCAGCTCGTGATGCAATCCTTCATCGCAGCTGAAGACCGCCGCTTCTTTGCCCATGAAGGCGTTGATCTATGGGGAATCGGACGGGCCGTCGTTACGAATTTGAAGAAGGGCTCTGTTCGCGAAGGAGCGAGCACGATCACCCAACAACTGGCGCGCACGGTGTTCTTGAGCCAGGACCGGACGGTCACGCGCAAACTCAAAGAAGCAGCACTGGCCTACAAGCTCGAGCGTCAACTGAGCAAGGGGCAGATCCTCGAGCAATACCTCAATTTTGTCTATCTCGGATCTAGCGCCTATGGCATCTCCGATGCGGCCTGGGTGTATTTCTCTAAGCAACCGGAGGAGTTAACGCTCCCAGAAGCGGCTCTGATCGCTGGGATGCCCCCCGCACCATCGCTGTATTCGCCGCTGGTGAATCCCGAGATCGCCCTGCAAAGGCGCAGCATCGTGATCAGCCGCATGGAGCAGGAAGGATTCATTACCTCGAGCGAAGCGGAAGCAGCACGCAATAGCCCACTGGCTCTCAAACCAGCCATCCCGAAGTACTACAACAGCACGGCTCCGTATTTCACAACTTGGGTCGCCCAACAGCTGCCCACCTTGCTCACCCCAGAACAACTGGAGGTGGGAGGCCTCAAGATTCGCACCAGTCTCAATCTCGATTGGCAACGCAAAGCTCAGAAGGTGGTGCGTGAAATCGCACCGAATGGAACAGAGGGCGTCATCGTTTCGATCGCGCCTGGCACCGGATTAGTGCGGGTGATGGTGGGAGGAAAAAACTTCTATTCCAGCCAGTTCAACCGCGCCACACAAGCCCTCAGATCCCCAGGTTCAACCTTCAAACTGTTTCCTTACAGCGCAGCAATTAATGCGGGCGTTAAACCAGAAGATATTTTCTTAGATAAACCCCGCTGCTGGAACGGTTACTGCCCCAAAAACTTTGGCAAAAAATATTTTGGCAAAATTTCTCTTGCCGACGCCTTAAAAAATTCGCTCAACACCGTTGCAGTGCAATTACAGGACAAGGTGGGCTTTGACCCGATCATTGCGATGGCCAACAATCTCGGAATTGGCAACCAACGCCCTCTCGGGCGTTATTACCCAATGGCCATCGGTGCCTATGAACAAACCGTTCTGGACATGACAGCTGCCTATTCCGCTGTGACCAATCGCGGTGTGTACGTGAAACCCACCGCCTTTGAAGAGATCCGTGGTCCTGGAGGCGTCGTGCTTTGGAGCCGCAGAGTGGATGGCGACCGCGGAAAGCGTGCCATGGATAGTGATGTGGCCGACACCATGAATTGGATGCTGCAGCGGGTGGTGAGCGGCGGCACTGGAATTGCAGCCAAGCTGGATGATCGCCCGGTAGCAGGAAAAACTGGAACTTCAGAGGGTGGACGGGATATCTGGTTCATCGGCTCCATTCCCCAACTCACTACTGCCGTTTGGTTTGGTCACGACAACAACGCGGAGACCAAGAGCAACAGTGGCGAATCGGCGTGGGCTTGGAAACAATTCATGAATCAAATTAAGACTGAATTTCCAGTACAAAAGTTTCCAGCCAAACCCAAAGCTGCGCGCCCGGTTCTTCAACGCCCTGGCAAAAAGAAAGCGAGCGACCCCAATAAACCGAAGCCTGGTGACGGGCCCCCTCCAGATCGTGATCTGTTTGGTGAAACGGATAATCCACCCACAGCCCGTTACGTGAGCCCGTCTGGTGGCCCACCGGTGGATGAATTCTTTAGGCCTATGCCGGTGCGGTGATCGGTGCGGTGATCACAGCGGTGTAAAACCCATCACCCCCATCGGGATTAGGCCAGCACTGCTGCTCAGACTCCAAGAGAAAGTCAGCATGATCCTGAAGAAGCTTGTTGACCTGAGCGCCGTTCTCCGCGGGATGGATCGTGCAAGTCGCGTACACCAAGCGCCCACCAGGAGCGAGCAAGGGCAGCATCGCCTCCAGTAATCGCGCTTGCAGCGGTAACAGCTCCTCCACCTTTGCAGGGGTCACGCGCCAACGGGCATCAGGATGCCGGGACAAAGTCCCTAGCCCCGAGCAAGGCACATCGAGGAGGATGCGTTGAAAGAAACCACGCCATTCGGGCTTTTGGGCAAGGAGGTCGGCCGCATCCGCTGCCAGCGCATGGATCGACCCACATCCCAAGCGAGCTGCGTTGGCAGCCACTCGCTTTAGGCGGCCAGCGGAGCGATCCACAGCCCAGATCTCACCGACATCCCCCATCAGCTCCGCCAGATGGGTTGCCTTTCCACCAGGAGCAGCGCAAGCATCAAGAATTCGATCTCCAGGCTGAGGCGCTAAGAGCGGAGCAACACCCTGGGCCGATCGATCCTGCACGCACCAATGCCCCTGTTCAAAACCAGGCCAACGCCGCAAATCTCCCGCAGGCGCAAGCACCTGCAATCCATCTGGGCAACCATCGATCGGCTGCGTAGGCACCCCGGCCTCAGCCAATTCAGCCGCGACCACCTCAGGCGTGGAGCACAAGCGATTCACGCGCAGATCCAAGGGTGGCACTTGATTACAGGCGAGTGCCACACGCTCGGCCTGGTCAGGATCAGACCAGCTCAACAGACTCTCAGCAAGCCAAACGGGAAGGGAATGGCACAACGCCAGTCGATCGGCGGGTTGGTCGGGCACAGACAGCGTCTCACCGGCCTCCTTGGCGCGTAGGGCCGAGCGAAGCACCCCATTCACTACGGGAGACAGCTTGGAGAGCCGGTGGCGTTTGGCTAGCTCCACCGTGGTGTCCACCGCGGCAGCTGCAGGGATGCGCTGCATCCGCAGCACTTGATAGAGGCCGAGATGCAACAGCCAACGCAGCCGGGGCGGTTGTTTATGGGCTGGAACTTTGCCGAGCCGATCCAACCAACCATCAAGCCATTGACGCCAGCGAATGCATCCATAGGCAAGCTCAGTGGCCAGACCTCGATCCGCTGGAGACAGGGGATTTTGACGAAGGGCCCGCTCTAAGGCCACATCGGCATAGGCACCCGCAGCAACGGCCTCCAGCACCTCCCAGGCCAAACGACGCGCCGGTAAACCAATTTTGGCGCCGTTGACTTCGGGCTCACTCACGGGCAATGGCAAATTGATTGATCTCTAGAGCTAGCGCCTCGAGGTCCGGCCTCCAGAGAAATCCCTTCAACGGGAGCCGGCCTTCTGCATCCACAGGGATGCCCTCCGCAATCAAAAGCTGGCGCTGCATCCAATCCGAGCCCTCGCGACTGAGGCTCATCGAAATCCGTCCTTTGGCATTGACCACGCGCTGCCAAGGCACTTCAGAAGGCAAGCTGAGCCTGCGCAGAGCCCATCCCACCTGACGCGCACAGCCCCAGGCCCCGATCCAGTCAGCCACCTGGCCATAGGTGGCCAATTGACCATGCGGAATCAAACTGACGGCATGCCAGACGCGCGCATCGAAGCCCCTATCCATGCTCATATGAATCAAATGTTTTGTTCCTCAGAAACTCACGACTAGGGCGCTCGTTGCCAGTCAATCTGAGTGAACAAACCTTCCTTTCGACAGTTCGAGCAACTCACCTCAACGATCAGGTTTTCTTTCAGGTCTTATGACAACCCAAGACAACGGTGATTTACGAATTGATCTGTCCTTAAGTCCAGCAGACCTCAGGCTGCTGCTTGACGCCGTGAGCTACCGACTCGAGCGTTGGTCAGGCGGCGAGCCCCACGAGCAAGAGAATCTGCACACCATGCAAATCCTCTTACAAGCAGCGATTTTGGAGGCAAATTTTGGCTCAACTGGTTAGCGCTGAATGCTGAATGCATCAGCCCCCATCCACTTGGCAACCCAACAGAGCGCCAGCGGCACCTCCAACGGGAACACCAACCCAGCGGCCACTGCCCCGCGACAAGACAGCGCCAAGGCCAGCTCCTAATAAACCCCCGATCACGCTGCCTTCCAGGCAACTATTGGTGTCTTGATTGTTCACGTAGAGATCACGATTAGCGCCCACCCAAGGATCGCGAGCTGAACCGCCATAACGCTGATTCACATAGTTGGATCGTGAGTCATAAACGTTGTTAGGCCTGGCAAAAGCTGGGGCGGAGGCAGAAACCAGCAGCAAAGCAACAGCAAAACAGGTGCGTTTCATGGCAGAGGAAGCATCACCTCCATCCTTCTGAAGCAGAGCAGGAGATTGGTGACTGAACTCGCTTCGCGATGCGTCTGGATGTGACCGAGAGCGGCATCCCATACCCTCAGGTACAGAGAACGATGCGCCATGCCCATCCTTCCCCGTCGTTATGAGCGGTTACGTGCGGTCTTAAACCAACGCATGGCCAACCTCACCGTGTTGGTTGAGCACGTGGACAAACCCCACAACCTCTCGGCCATCCTGCGCAGCTGCGATGCCGTTGGCGTGCTGGAAGCCCATGCCGTGAGCCTCAGCGGCCGCTCACGCACGTACAACAGCACGGCCCAAGGCAGTCAACGCTGGGTGCCCTTGCACGGCCACCCCAACATCGAGGCAGCCGTTCAAACACTGAAAGACAGGGGCTTTCATTTGTATGGCACCAATCTGAGCGTGGATGCGGTCGATTACCGCGACTGTGACTTCACCGGTCCCAGCGCCTTTGTTTTGGGTGCTGAAAAATGGGGACTCAGCGACAACGCCACCAAGCTGATGGACACCGACGTGTTCATCCCAATGCGCGGCATGGTGCAGTCGCTCAACGTGTCGGTGGCCACCGCCACCCTGTTGTTTGAGGCACTGCGGCAGCGGGAAGCAGCTGGTCTTGCCCCATCCGATGGGGAGGGAATTCCAGCAGAGGACTACGACAATCTGTTGTTTGAGTGGGCCTATCCAGACGTTGCACTGTGGTGCCGCGAACAAGAACGCCCCTATCCAACGCTCAATGAGGAGGGTGAGATTCAGGGCGAATTACCGCGCACCACAAAACTGCGCTGCTGATCCAACCTTGACGTCAATACCTGGCGTTAGAACGGCATCAACATGTCTTTCCCGGCCTTGGAGCGTGCTGCCACAGGATGGTTACGCCGCGCGGCGGGTAACCGTAAGGCAAACACCAACACCAGCACTTCCAACAGCAAACTGCGCCCAATAAACAGCACTACCAAGCCGAGAGTGATGGCCAGGATTTGCTCTAAGAGACCAATCACGTCGTCGGGATTGCTGCGCCCTGCCAACCACAAGTAGGTCATCAGGCCTAGCAAGATCAATGTGGCCCAGAGCGTCATGCGTGAGTCATCGATTGATCTCAGTTTGCCGCGTCGCGCCCCGTACTGCTCACCCAAGCCTCGAGGCCTTCACCTAGGAACGACAAACCGAGCACCAGCACAAACATTGCCAGGCCTGGATACAGAGCCGTCCACCAGATTCCCGTGGGCACAGCCGCAAGCGCCAGATTGAGATCGCTTCCCCATTCCGGCACCGTTTCTGGCAAGCCCAGGCCCAAAAAGCCCAAGCCTCCCAGCACCAACACCGCATCAGCAGCATTCAAGGTGAGCAGCACGGGAACTGAAGTGATCACATTGCGGAACAGATAGCGCCGCAAAATCCAAATGGGACCGGCCCCGAGGGTTTGTGCTGCCTCCACAAACAGCTCCGATTTCACCTGAGCTGTTTGATTGCGAACCACCCGGAAGTACTGCGGGATGTACACCACACACAGCGCTGCTGCGGCATTCGGAATTCCTCGACCAAGCAGAAACGCCAACACCACAGACAGCAACAACACCGGCAAGGTGTAAAGCGTGTCCATGAGCAAAACCAACACCCGGTCGACACCGCCTCCTAAATAGCCACTCAACATTCCAATCGGCACTCCCACCAACAAGGCAAGAACCACCGCCAGCAGCACCACTTGAAGGGCAACACCACTCCCCTGCAATGTGCGTACACACACATCGCGGCCTAGCCGGTCGGTGCCACACCAATGCTGCGGGGACGGCGCTGCATAGATCGCACTATCTAGTCCAGCATTGGGATCCGGAAGCAAACCAATGCCGATCAGCACAGGCGTGAGCAGGGCAACAGCGATGTAGATCCCCACAATCACTAGCCCCCATCGGGCCATACGAGCCGAGAGGGTGGGGCGTGCGATGCCTAGGGGAGAGACCGCAAAACTCAAGACAACAGGTCGAGTGAAGGGTTCCATTCTCCCTGGTCCAGCTGCCAAACTTAAAGACAGCAAGTCATCATGCTGGGGACCGATTTCGTGGCATCTGGCTCCAACTGGCGATCGCAACTTCTCGGCAGCCTTGAGGGCCAACTGCAGCTGGCCACCTACACAGCCGTGCTGATTGGATTCACCGGTGCCACCACCACAGGCCTTTGGCTGAGTAATCGCAATCAAATCCGCAACGGGGAGGCGGAATTACAGGCCAATGCGGAGCACATGAGCAGCAACCTGGTGGCTCATGACCATCTAGGGCAAGGCCATTCCGCCAAAGATTGGAGCCCAACGGTTCAGGCAGAGGTGCGTCAGGAGCTACGCGATCACTCCAGCGTGAAAACCACCCTTTGGATCGAGCTGGCGGATGGGCGCCTCGTGCTGCCGACGTTTGGCCATATCGCCATCCCGATGCAGATGATGCGAGCCACCATGCAGGCTCACAAAAAGGATCAGAACACCCGGCTGATCAATGTTCAAGGCAAGGATTACCTCACGCTGCTGAGCCGGTCATATCCAACCGGGGAAAGGCTTTGGAGCAGCGCAAAAGCCACAGATACCGGCCGCAACCAAAACGAATTTTTAGGGTGGATGATCTTGATCGGGGTGGGATCGATGTTGCTCTCGCTGGTCACGATCACCGTGATGGTGAGACGGATCGTGAGGCCTCTACTGCAACTGAGTGAGCGCAGTGCAGCCCTCACCGCCGACACCCTGAATCAAGATCCGATTCCAGAGATGACGGCGGCACCGAAGGAAGTACGCCAGTTAGCGAAGACCTATTCCGAATTGATGGAGCGGCTGGCCCAGTCCTGGAATGATCAGCGGCGCTTTGTGAGTGCCGTAAGCCATGAGCTGCGAACACCCCTCACGATTGTTCAGGGTTATTTGCATCGCACGATTAAGCGCAGCAAGGGATTAAGCGATGACGAACGTCGAGGACTGAAAACCGCAGAAGAGGAAAGCATTCGCATGCGCGTGCTTCTCGATGATCTTCTCGATCTTTCCCGCGGTGAATGCGGCCAACTCCAACTCAACCAAGAAGTTGTGGATCTTGGGCCATTGGTGGACAAAGTTGCTGATCTAAGCCGGAGCAATCTCACGGATCGCAGGCTTGAAGTGGTGAACAACATTCCTAACGATGAGACCAGTGAGGCGATGGCTGATCCTGACCGGCTGCAACAAGTGCTCTTGGATTTAATCGATAACGCCGCCAAGTACTCCGCCCAAGGCTCTCTAATTACGTTGCTACTGCATCCTCATACAGATGGCATTGCCATCGATGTAAAAGACGAGGGGATTGGAATTCCAGATAGCGATTTAGCGCATATCTTCAAGCGCTTTCATCGGGCTAAAAACAGCTCTGGAAGCAGCGGATCTGGGCTCGGGCTGTCTGTTGTAGCCCTGCTGATGTCCGCCATGGGCGGAGAAGTTCGCGTTCAAAGCAAAGAAGGAGAGGGCAGTTGCTTCTCCGTAATCCTTCCAAAACCATCTACAACTTCAAGCGCAAAATCATGATGATCTTTTACTTAATTTTTTGCTCCTTACTCATTCCCGTGAATTTATGGGCTGCAATAACTCCCCATTTACATAGTGATCTAAGCATGCAACTCCTGCATGCCACGTCAACCCTGATCCTGCTGCCCTTGCTGGCAAGCCTGTGGATCCAGCGCAAGCATTTGAATCAATTCACTGGCTTCATTCTGGGCATTTTTCTTTGCGTAATGGTGGTGATCAACACCTGGATTGCCTTCATGGGAATGGGAGTGCGTAATGGCTGGATTGATCACCTTTTCCTCGCCCTGGCAGCGATGAGCGTGGAAGCTTATTTCCTGTTTATGCCTGCACCAACCTCTGAAAAAGTTTGAACAAGCAGAAGTCATCAATACAGCCTGCCGCTGATGTGACAATGCAAGACCAGCGCTGAGTGAAGCTCCGAATCAAGGTGTATTTAAACGAGTAACCAAACAGAAAACTTCAGAACACTGCAGCAGTGCGCAGCCGACTTGAACCAGCCAACGATTCCTGCTCCAACGCAAGATGCAGCACTTTTGATTGAGGATCGAGGTGAGCTTGAAAACCCAAACCCTCCTTGGGTAATCCATCAATAAGAACGCGATTTTGAGCCTTCCCATCCGGTCTGATCACACCATCAAGTCCATAGGCAGGCCCGCAACGCATCAACACCTGGCCGCGCCAAATCGCTGAGGGAGCAGCTCCCACGCTGTACACGATGGTTTGAGACGAAACTTGGGTGTTGTGGGAATCCAGGCTGATAGCAAGCACCGGCCGACGGCCGGCCATGCCGCAGGACCATTGTTGGGAGCTAACAGGATCCACCTCCCAGCCGGAGCCAGTCGCCAACTCACCGCGAATAAGTTCCAGGGTGTGGCGTTGCTGCGCCGATTCACGCAAACGACTTGCCATGCTGTTGCCAAGGCGTAGATCAGCGCCGATTAGCTGCAGCAACACAACAAACAGCATGCTGCCAAGGCTGATCGACAGCAGCAGCTCGATCAACGTGAATCCTTTCTCAGCTCTTCTTTTAGGGAATCGCTTGATCATCGGTTTAGCTCAAAGCGACATCAGGGAGGCAACGGCTACTGAGTAGTCGTCCTCCATTTGAGAGAAGGGGAGCCTGATAGGAGCCAATCCGGCTTACGCCCAAGGGCAAGCTCACCACCAAACAACGTGCCTTCGCTAGGCGCTGATGACTGAGCACCGCAATCCCGCCATCCAAAAGCAAACCATTGGCGGTGAAACGAAGCAGCGAAGGCAGGTTGGTGCTCAACACAACCGGCCCCTGTTCAAATTCTTCCTGTAAGGACAACCCAATCCCAGGGCAGGCCGGAAGAGAAGCTGGCAGGGTCCCTTCATCGGGAGCCGTAAACCCTTCCTCGCTCAAGGAAAATCCGCAAGCAATCTGCTCACGTCTGGCAATGCTTCGGGCCCGGTCCAAACCGCTCTGCAAACGGCGCGCACTGGCATCGAGCTGCAATTGATCACGATCGCTGCCTCCCGTCACGATCGGAATCGCCGCCAAGATCCCCACCAAGCTCACCACGATGAGTTGCTCGATCAAGCTCATGAGCTCAGCTCTTCCTGCTTGCAGAGGCCATAGGCCGCAGGGGTAAACAGCAAACGCCTCTTTAAAGGAGGCATTGATGTCAGAGAAGAAGCACTGAGCTCGAGCCAATGGCCAAGGCCCTGCGGATCGGCACTCCAAGACGTGCTCAGCTCAGATCCAAGCGGCAAGCGCTCGGCAACGGCCGCCTCTAAGGCTTCAGGGTTAAACCTGCAGTCAGGCGAGGTTGAATCGAACACGACAGCCGATGCCGCATCCGACTGAAGCCAACGATCAGTAGCAATGCGCGCCGTCTCCAGCTGAAGACCAAGCTCATCCAACTGGGAACTTCTTTGAATTTCATTAGCTGCCTGATTCCACACACCCAAAGCAGCGCTGCTGCTGCCGGCCAAAACAACAGACGAAACCACCACTTCAAGCAAAGTCATCACTCAGCTTCCAGTTGAGGAACTCGGCCCTGAAGCTGCACCTCACTGATACCAAATACGGAAGCTGCAGAGGGATCAAGCGAAAGTCGGAAGTTGCCAGTTCGACCGTCCGCTAATTGCAATCTCAACTGGCCGCTCTCAATGCTTGGCTTCCAATCGAGCAACGACCAGGGCATCTCAGCCACCACACCACCACTCAGCCTGGAGGGATCTGAACCATTGCAAGCGTGAACAGCAGAAGGCCAATCCAGCGATGGCCACTGCAGCAAACAGGCTTCAGGACCACGGGTAGCAACAACAAAAGCCTGCGCCGCAGAGCGCAACTGATCAGCGACCTGCTCTCTCTGACTAAGGGAATGAATGCGCAATCGCTTCTGAAGGCTGAGCGTATGAACCGAAGCGCTCCCCAATAGCAGCACCGCTGAAGCAGTGAGCGCAAGAGGCAGAATAAATCCAGCCTGGGATCGAGGCCGACAAAACAACAAACAACTCAAAGCTTGAAACGTAGCTAGCTGAAGCATTCCCCCGTCAAAGCAGGGCTTCTCAGAAAAGGGCTACTAAGACTATTCTCAGAATGCTATTAGCAATTTCTTAGCCGCAATCATTCAATAA
>JAVBIX010000016.1 GCA_030756895.1 Synechococcus sp. SP2 MAG | reverse complement strand
ATTGTTGTTATCAGCATTATTAGTTTAACGCTCGCATGGGCCTTGCCTCAATTCAAAAGAAGAATGGATAAATCCTCGCTTCAAACATATACGCAAGCAGTTGTCTCTGGACTCTATAGCTTAAGAGCGAGACAAGGCACAGATGGCTCTGGCTGTGATATTGGCTTTTCCTCAAAATATAATTTCAACAATGGCAACACGTTTGGATCAGCAAAAGATCTCTTTGAATTAAATCATCTCAATGGGAAACAAAGAGATGAGCGATTAAAATGTTGTGACTCCGCCCAGTGCTGGAATGAACCTGGAGATCTCACTTGGGCAAAACCTTATCGTTTCCTAAATCTGGAAGGCTCACCTTCTTCTGAAAGAGTTGAACTTCAAGTCTCTAGCGAGAGATATGAGCTATCTCCACCAGGAACGAGTGCCATTGCAGAACCATTGGTGATTCTCGTGAGATCGATTAATTGGAATCAAGATTCACTCCGCCCACTACCTACCCAATGCATTGAAGTCACATCTAATGGAGTCGTTAGAAAGGGAACATGGGTTAAAACTAAGAAACAATGCCAATAAGATTTAGTTGCGATTTAAAAATGATGCATTATGGCTCCAACTGAACATATCTTTTTACAATCGATCATGCCCTGCTCTTGCCTTAAACAACTAGAATGAAAATGATAGGAGGCCTGCCGTCTCTAAACACCATAGGAATTAGCCGCTGTGAAAAGACCTAATCTCCGCAAGCTTTCTTCAGCTCAGTCTGGATTCGGAATCACAGAAACTTTGGTTTCGTTAACGGCTGGAATTACGTTGATCAGTGCGTCTGCAGTCGCTCTCAATTCGACCAGCACTCTTATCAACAACAGCACCAACAAAGCCGATCTCCGCCAAAACTCTACAAATGGCACGCGTCTTCTTCGAGCAGAAGTAGAGAGAAGCTTAAATGTATTAATTGATAGCGATAAAACACCTTCGGGTCTCGAGCATACAAATCTGAAAAGTGGCGATTACGCAAATACGTTAAAAAGCTGCCAGACTATCGCTCAGAATCAAAATGTTGGATTTAATCCACTTTTTGGCCTAAAAATGGCAGATCTAAATCAGCCTGTCATTTATGGTTTGAGCGTTAATACAAGTGGCAAAGGTTATAGCTTAAAGCGATGCGGATCTCCTTTGATGGGAGATGGACGGTATAGCGAGACGGAAGATCTTCATATTGCACCCGTCATAAACGAAATTGGGGTCATGCCCTGCTGGAAAGAAATCGGAAAAACACTCTGTGACAAAGATGAAAGGCAGAGCCAATCACCCACAAACTCAAATGGAATTCTCACAGAAGCAAATTTAGAAGAAATTGTTAGCCAACTAGATCTTAAGTTCATCGAAGACAAAACGCCTATTCGTGGTTACCTAGAACCAGCATTGCGAGTCGTCACCGATGAAAACAGAAAGCTAATACGATTTATTGATCCAAATAATGATGATGGTGATGGTGAAAATAGCTTCCTGCAAACATCCGCCGTCGTTGGTAAACAAACCAAGGAAAATCTCTATTTCGCGGGATATGCAAGAGCTGATAAACGCTTAAATCGCCAAGGGGAAAGCTCTGGCGTTCTTAATGGTGCGTACTTCCGCAGCGTCAGCAGCAAAAACATGAACTTCTTGGTTGATGGCTCAGGTTCCATGAGTGCTTGCATCTTATGGGGATCGAGTTATGGAGACTGGCGGATCTATTGGGGTGGATCTTCCTATTACTGGTCGCGGAAGAGTTGTTCTTTAACACGCATGGAATCACTACAGCATGAGCTCATTACTCTGTTGAGTGATCTTCCGGAAGATACAAAGATCACGCTCCAATCCTTTAGTTCTCCCGGCTATGTGAACCATCGCAGTTGGAGTGAGTCTAAAAATGGAGCCGTTGTTCTTGGTGATTCCGGCGTAAGAGATTCAGCAATCGCATTTGTGAATACGTTAGATGATGAAAAATATTCCTACCGTTGGGGTGGTACGCATCCTTGGGAAGGACTTGATTATGCCTTCGCACTTAACGATACAGATACTCTTTATTTCTTATCCGATGGAGAGCCATCCATCAATCGAAATGGAGGTCGTTGGAGAACGTCTGACTTCAATGAAACTGTTCAGCACTATTCAAATTTAAACAAAACGAGAAGCACAGAACTCAAGGTCAATACGATTTCCCTGGGTCTCCAGTCCAACTGGATGGAATCACTATCGAGCAATACGGCCGGAAATTACTTGCAAATCGACAAGGATTACTTGACTGCTAGTAACAACTAAATATTTTTCAACCATGGAGATTGATAGATGAATAAGGCTTGGATCTTTCTTCTCTTGGCTATCACATCAGAAGTGATTGGGACCTCTTGCCTCAAACTCTCACAGGGGTTCAGCAGGCCGATTCCCACACTCGTTGTGCTCGCCGCTTACTCCACCTCGATGCTGTTGCTCTCTCAAGTAGTGCAAACCATTCCGCTTGGCATCACCTATGCCCTATGGAGTGGGATCGGCATCATCGCCATCGTGCTGGTTGGCTTGCTTGCCTATAAGCAAGTGCCCTCACCAGGTCAGCTTGTGGGAATCGCCACGATCACAGCTGGTGTGATCATCGTGAATCTCACTGGCAAGCATCCCTGA
>JAVBIX010000015.1 GCA_030756895.1 Synechococcus sp. SP2 MAG | reverse complement strand
GGGAAGCCAATCGATCCGGAAAGCAGCGTTGAAGAACTTCCAACATGATCGTCACGGATGTGCTCGCCCCCGGAGAGGCACCAAGCAGTGCTGCCAACGACCCATCAGCGGCGGACACCACTTCCGTACCCAATTGCAAACGACCTCCAGCGGGGGTGCGTTTGATGATCTGAACGCGCTGACCCGCCACCGACAAGGTCCAATCGTCCGCGCGAGCGGTGGGAAGGAAAGCTTTTAAGGCCTCCATCCGATCCTCATCGCTTTGGCGCAGTTGATTGACGAGATAACGAACCAGCGGAATGTTGTTCAGCCCCACCTGAAGCATCGGCAACACATTGGAGGAGCGCACGGAGCGAGGAAGGTCCAGCAACGACCCCTGCTTCAAAAACTTGCTGCTGAAACCGGCATAGGGCCCAAATAACAGGGAGCGACGGCCATCAATCCAGCGGGAGTCAAGGTGGGGCACAGACATCGGCGGAGCCCCCACCTTGGCTTTGCCGTACACCTTGGCGAAGTGATGCTCCGATAAATCCGGGTCATTACAAACCAGCCATTGCCCGCTCACCGGGAAGCCGGCGTAAGCAGCCGCTTCAGGAATACGCGAACGCTGAAGAAGGGGTAGGGCACCACCACCGGCTCCGAGGAACACAAACGGTGTCGTCACCACGCGGCGTCCGGAGGGGCAACGCAGTTGCAGCTCCCACCCATCTGCGCAGCGCTTGAGATCAGAGACCGAGGTTCCGAACACCAGATCAAGGGCACCCGTTGCTTGTAGGGGAACAAACAGGGAGCGAGACAGAGCGCCGAAATCCACGTCTGTACCGCGCTCAATCCTGGTTGCCGCAACCGCCATTTGAGGATCACGCCCCGCCATCACGAGCGGAATCCACGACGCCAGCTCGGCCTGGTCGCGGCTCCACTCCATGGCCGCAAAAGCAGGAAGCTCCTTCATCTGCTCGTAACGCTGGCGCAGGTAAGCCACATCTCCCTCACCCCACACAAAACTGATGTGGGGCACCCGATGGATGAACCAAGAGGGATCTAAGCAACCCCGCTCACACAAGGACGACCAAAACTCGAGGCTGCACTCAAAGCTGGCATTGATCGCCAGCGGTTTGACCGTTGAAACCGTGCCATCAGCCAGAGGAGGCGTGTAATTGAGCTCACAGTTGGCGGCGTGGCCGGTGCCAGCGTTATTTCCCGCAGCGCTGCTCTCTAGAGCTGGTGCTTCTAAACGTTCAACAACCAACAACCGCAACTCAGGATCGAGTTCATGCAGAAGGGTTGCCAGGGTGGCGCTCATGACCCCAGCACCCACGAGCACAACGTCGTAGCGGTCCAAGGGGCGAACAGATCTGCTGTTCACAGGCTATGAGGCCGAGCGTCTACAAAATGCCTACACTGAGTTCAATTCGAAGATCGAGCGATGAGCACCGAGACCATGGCCCTCACAAACGAGAACGTGGAAAAAGTGCTCGACGAACTGCGCCCCTTCCTGATGGCAGATGGTGGCAACGTAGAAGTGGTCGAGATTGATGGTCCGATCGTGAAAGTGCGCTTGCAAGGCGCCTGCGGAAGCTGCCCCAGCAGCACGATGACTTTAAAAATGGGGATCGAACGCAAGATGCGCGAATCGATTCCTGAAGTGAGCGAAGTTGTCCAAGTTCTCTGATACCAATCAGAACGAACAGTCAGCACTCAAGAAATAAATTAGCGACTCCAACTCACTAGGATACAAATAATTTCTTTGTCAAATTGCCCATAATGCTTCTTTAGTATTATGGGCAATTTTTTATCGGAACCCCTCAGCAAGCCTTGCAATAAAGCCAAGTCATTCAAGGGTTTCAGCGCAGCCTCGATTGGATAGTTTGCAAAACCAACAACTTGATTGGCAAATATAGAGTTACCAGCGCTCAAAATACTTTCCACATCAGTACCACTCTTGATCACATCAAGATCACTCCAATTAGCATTCGAGGCATAGCCTGCAATTGATTAAATCTGGCATTCACTGTCAGCTACTCTGCGCGAATCAATAATGTCTCAAAAGTCTCTTCATCACAGCAAATTTATCAGCGAACCGGCCACAGTGAGGCAGTCTTAAGGCGTTGGCCGCGATGCTCTGGATCTCTTCCATTCTGTGCGTGACAGCGATCGCCTCGGCGCATTGGCTGGCAAGCAAGGTGGCAAGGCAACCTGATCACGAACAGGTGCGCTGGGCCTCCTTTGGAGGAGGGGCGGGAATCGCCTACATATTTGTGCATTTGTTGCCAGAACTGGCCAGTCATGGCCAAGCCTTATCGGAAGCCCCTGGGATGGAAAGCTTCGCCCCTACCCCAATCACAGAGGCGTTGCTATTTCTTATCGCCCTAGCTGGAATCATGGTGACGTACAGCATTGATGTGCTCGCCACCCATGAGCGACAGGCTGGAAGGATTGCCGGATCACTGCACACTCTTCATTTTGCGGCGATCAGCTACCTCTATGCCTATTCCCTTCCATCACTCATCAGCACCGGGTTGGCCTATGGAATCTTGTTCACCATCGCCATCAGCGCCCATGTCCTCCTCGCCGACCGGACCATGGCCGCTCGGCATCCTGCAATCTTCCGAACACGCCTGCGCTGGATAGGAACGGCAGCCCTGATACTGGGCCTATTGCACGCAGCACTCTTCCACCCACTTAACGATCTCCAGCTCGCCATCGCCACGGCCTATCTAGGAGGAGGTCTGCTTATGGCGGTGTTCCGAGAAGAGCTCCCGGCCGTTAATCGCACGCGTCTTGGTTGGTTTGTGGCTGGAACCGTATCAATGACCAGTCTTCTTCTTCTCGCTGTCACCCACGCCACACACTGAGGATGCATTGGGAGCCGAGAATCCTTCGCGAAGGAAGAGGGCTGCCTCAGCAGTAGCGCGTTGGCCAGGTAAAAAGTCACGTGCAAAGAGCTGCCCGCAATGAATCATTCCAGGCACAACATGCAAAGCCACATCGTGCCCTGCTCTTTTCAGAGTTGAGAAACAAGCGATGGCATCACTGAGCAGCACTTCACGATCACCAACCTGGAACAATGTACGGGGATAGGACGTGTAATCCTGCTGAATGCAAAAAAGATCTCGGGAATCATATGAACCATCACCTGGAAGATAATGAGCAGAGACAGCCTCGAGTCGCTGCAACGACACAAGATCATCGCTGGCATTAAAAGCAACAGACTCTCTCCCATAACTGAAGTCCATGACCCCTGCCATCACCAATGCCAGCAAGGGCATAGACAAGCTCTTGCTCTGACAGCGATGCAGCAATTGCGTCACTAATGTTGCACCAGCAGAAATTCCTACCACAGCAATGACCTTAGATCGATAGCCCTGCGCTAATAACCAGCGATAAGCCTCTTCTGCATCATCAAGTGGTGCAGGAAAACAATCATTCGGGCACAAACGATAATCAACACCCAAAACACTGATACCAGAACCCTCTACAAGTGAGGAAATCAGTTGCAAGTGATCATCTGTAGATCCCATGGTGTAGCCCCCACCATGGAAAAACAAACTCACAGCATTGCTTCGTCCTAAGGGAGGATCAATCCAGGTGTAGGGCTTGCCCTCAACAGGAGAACAACGTACACGCGTTACAACATCTGTCTGAAAGCTTCGATAGAGAGCAGAAAAAGCTTGCGACATTGCCTCAAGCTCATTTCCCCCCAAGCTCACACGTTGCAAAAACAATGCCTTCAACTCTGATGAATCCATGGGTTGAAGCCGCAACCCTCTCTCTTTAGCCAGAGGGGTCAGTCAGGACTGTGCATTGGAATCAAGGGAAGGGCAGGTCTTGGCGTTGAAGTCACAGGCATAGATCGTGGACTTCTGCCAACTGAGGGGAATCTCGAGAAGATCTCGGGTACCCGTGAGGCCTTGCGTCAAAAACAGCAAGGCCGCAAGCACGTTGGCTGTGACATGCAAACGGCGAATACGGATGTCACGCAGGATCTCGGCGCGCGCACCAAGGGAAAACAACATCAAGCCCGTCACCCCAACGCCAGCCCAGTAATGGGACTGCCAAAACGCAGGCGTCAAGGGATTATCCGAAAGCCGCCAAACCTCTGGTTGGGCGCCAAGCCCTAACACTCCAGCCCAAGTGATCAAAGAAAAAGCCAACCTCAATCCGGGTCTCTTACAGCGCCAAAGAGCGAGGAGGCTCACGATCGTTCCAAACAACACCAGCAACAACTGAATCGCACGCGCGACCCCGCCTTCGAACTGAACCAGCGGAACCTTCGTGCCAATCACAACAGAAAGAGCAATTAAAACCAGCAGCACAACAGCTGCCGCAAGCCAACGGCCCAGGTCACTGTGATCACGTCCCACCGTGACTGGAAGTTTCTGGTTCTGGAGCCGGCGTGCACGCGTCTGAACTGCCAAACGCACCACCACACCAATCAGTGGATAGACCACCACCACTGCAAGGAAAGGATGCAAAATCCACAACCAATCAACGCCGGCCATGGCCAAGAAAGCATCAACTCAGAACGTAGCCATGGGGCCAAACAATGAGAGCTCAATCCAACCGATGAACAGTTAACAAAGAAGCAACATCACCGCCAAGCCATCGCATCCATAACAAGAGCGATTCAAACAACAAGCTCTAAAAATCTATCCAACAATGGCGATCAACACAGTGCTGAAAGGTTGGCCCAAGTGCTCGTGGCGATAGTTAAAACGAGTCCAAATCAACAGCCATCTCTCCACTGATCTGACACAACGATCAGAGAAGATCCCGCCCCCCAAAGCAGCAAGATCAAAAACAAGAATCATTCTCGACTAGAGTTCACAAAGAGGCTTGGCTGCGTATGCAGGCATTGGTATTTCTTGGTCTTGTGCTCGGCAACCTTGCTTTGCTCGTGCATCTATCGGAAAAAGCTATTCTCCTAAGGAAAAGATGGAAAGATCACAAGCTTCTCGTCAACAACCATCCCGAAATGAAGTCGGTTGATCCGGATCAAGGGCTTTTGGCTTTCAAAAGTGACGATATGATACGTGCCTTTGTATTAGACAACGAAAAGCCAGGCATAAGCGAGCCCTTCTACGTATCAGACCACGAAGCAGATGAATAAGCTGATGACATCAGTGATGCTGTTGTGAATCATTCAGGTGGATTTGCATATGTATAGCTTTCAATGGTGACTTCAAGGTGCTCCGTGATTGCCTTGGCTCCAACGAAGCGTTCAACTGGTTTTTCTATATAGTCACAATCTTCATCACCATCAGCATCAAGCTCACAAGAAACGCTTTCGTGCGTAACGACCAACGTCGGGGCACTGTCAACATTCAACTTCTTAGCAAGCTCTGTGAGCTCTCCATCGTCAGTGCGTAGTGCCACATATTCAATGGTGGCCTGCTGCGCCTTCGTAAGCGTTAAGACAAAATCTCTTACCTTTGCACTGGTCTCGGGCTCATCAACGGGCAGGGTGAACAGATACAAGACGTAGGGGTTCATCATGCTTGAGCACCTTCAGCGAGGTAAAAGCCACCAGCGCAGTACGCGGTGCCTGGGGCAACAGTGTATCTCTTGTTTAGGCCCAGGTTCATCGTATTATGATATTTAACAGCGACAATTTCTGGCTTGCACCAGTCAGCGCACCAAGTGCCTTTTCAAAACGAACACTTACCCGATGCGCCAACTCGCAAGTCATCCTGAAACTCGCTATCTGCTAATGACGCACTGAGTATGAACTTGCTGCTGTTATCACTCCAGCTCCAGCATCTCCTTCTCTACAAGAATCCATCCGGGATTGGGTAATTCATCATCTGGAGCAAGCCATAAGCCTGGCTCTTTCCACATTTCTTTGCCAACGTGAGATTGACAATCGCAAAGCACATCACGCTGCTGTTGGTAGCTAGCACGTGCTTTGACGATGGAGCTAGGAACCTTTCGGACAACAACCTTGACCCACGCAAACAGGAATAACCTCCGAGATCTCTGTCCGGCACTAAGCAACAAGATCTATTTCAACTACGGCGGCCAGGGACCATTGCCATCGTCTTCGTTGGAGGCCATGACCACAAGCTGGCAGCGCATCCAAGAATTGGGCCCCTTCACCACGGATGTATGGCCCTATATCAGCGCGGAAACAAACAAAACACGTGCGTTGCTCGGTCGTTTATGTGGAGTGGCCCCCCACCGCCTCGCTCTCACCGAAAACGTAACCAGCGGTTGCGTTTTGCCCCTTTGGGGACTTCCCTTCAAAGCCGGTGATCGCCTTTTAATCAGTGATTGCGAGCACCCTGGAGTCGTCGCCGCATGCCATGAACTCGCCAGACGGGAGCACCTGGAGGTGGACAACCTCCCTGTTCAACAATTCCGGCAAGGTCGCGAAGGACAACACAACACCGATGCTGGCGTTCTTCAAGCCTTAGAGGACTCTCTACAACCACGCACCAAAGTTGTGGTGCTGTCCCATCTGCTTTGGAACACAGGACAGCTGATGCCAATCCCTGCGGTAGCAGACCAGCTTCGTCAGCATGCTCAGCAACCATTTCTGCTCGTAGATGCAGCCCAAAGCATGGGGCAAATTCCCGTAGAAGCTGCAGCGCAGGCAGCTGACATTTATGCATTTACTGGGCACAAATGGACCTGCGGACCCGAGGGATTAGGAGGCGTGGCCTTATCAGAAAGAATCCTCAATCAAGCCAACCCAACACTCATTGGATGGCGCAGCCTGCGCGATGAAACACGCGCCGTCATGAACGATCCAGACCCCTTTCATCACGACAGCCGACGCTTTGAAATCGCAACGAGCTGTGTGCCACTGATGGCAGGGCTGCGTCAATCGTTGGGCTTGTTAGCGAAAGAGGGAAACGAGCAAGAGCGTCTCCAAACCATCCAATCCCTCAGCAGTGAGCTCTGGAGGCAAATCAATGAGCTTCCAGGAACCACTCCCCTGCTTGAAGGGGAACCGCCCGCAGGCTTAGTGAGCTTTCAACTCAACGATCCATCTGGGCGAACTCCAGCTGAGATCGTTCAAATCCTTGGCAGCAAAGGAATCTGGATCCGCAACCTGGAAGAGCCCATCTGCCTAAGAGCCTGTACCCACATCACCACCGAAGCAAATGAACTCAGGCGATTGGTGGCTGCTCTTGAAGAGCTGACATGCTCATGATTAAGCCCCGGCAGGGATCAAAACCAGGCAGTCACAGCAGCAAAAGAACAACACAGCTATGGATGCAAAATTCAATTGGTTAAAAGGTATTTTACGTCTAGGGATGTTTTCAATTTTTGGAGCAGCTTTTTACCATTATCCAAGTAAAAAATTTATCAAGTTAGCTTGTTATTCAGAGCCTTCAGAGCTTGTTCACGGTCATCAAAATGAACTTTTTGGGTCCCCAGAATTTGATAATCCTCATGCCCCTTTCCGGCAATAAGGACAAGATCTTGAGACCCTGCGCCCTTAATCGCACCAGCAATGGCTTCAGCGCGATCCATTGTCACAACGAAATTAGTACCGCTAGGAATTCCCTTCACAACATCATCCAGGATTTGTTGAGGATCTTCCGTGCGTGGATTATCAGAGGTCACCACCACACCATCAGCAATCTCTGCCGCAATCGCAGCCATCTGCGGACGCTTGCCTCGATCCCTATCACCACCACAACCAAACACACAAATCAGTTTGCCGTCCGCGAAGGGGCGACACGCCTTCAGTGCACTGCTTAAGCCATCAGGAGTGTGGGCGTAATCCACCAAGACCGTGGGCAGATCTGTCTCCTCTGCGTTCACAACAACCCGTTCCATCCGCCCAGGAACGCCCCTAAATGTGCTGATGGCTTTGAGAAGCGACTCCAAAGGAAGCCC
>JAVBIX010000014.1 GCA_030756895.1 Synechococcus sp. SP2 MAG | reverse complement strand
CGCAACCTGGAAGAGCCCATCTGCCTAAGAGCCTGTACCCACATCACCACCGAAGCAAATGAACTCAGGCGATTGGTCGCTGCTCTTGAAGAACTGACATGCCCCCATCATTAGGCTCCTGCAGGGATCAAGACCCAGGCAGACACAACAGCAAGAAAACAGAACATCACCAAAAAAAAGCCAGAGCTCATCAGTGATTTCATAGGTAATGAGAAAGTAGAACGTTGAGGATTTCAGCTAGGCTTATCAAGCAAGAACCAGCATGCGACTACGTTGAGCTCATATTTTCAGGGCACAACAATAAGAGGCGTAAATTCATTACAAAGGTCTTAAACCAATCACACCATGAACCAATAAATGCGCTCGAACATTAATCAAGCCGACAGACTTACACCTGATAGCTTTACATCTTCCTTCATAAAGTCTGGGCGATGGAAGTTAATTCCAGCCCTTACCATGCTGGGGCTAACGCAGTTGGCCTCAATGCAGGGTTGGCCCACCCTCATCTGTTTCATTGTTTCAGCAACAGGCATCATTCCAATTGCCTTGCTTCTCAGCGATGCGACTGAAGAAATTGCAGACCATAGCGGGCCAACCATTGGGGCAATCTGCACCGCGGTTTTTGGTAACTGTGCAGAATTTATTATTGCCCTATCGGCGCTACGACTTGGTCTTATTGATGTCGTAAAAGCGAGTATTACAGGAGCAATTCTCTCGGATCTTCTACTCGTCACCGGAATAGCAATGCTTGTAGGAGGCTTGAAATACAGCGAACAAAGTTTTCAGGAAACGATGGTTCGCACCAACGGTGCAGCGATGACATTAGCGGTGATGGCGATGGCCTTGCCTGCATCCCTCATCAGCACATCAGGGATTGATGATCAAATCGCAATCCACGGTCTATCAATGACCGTTGCGGTGATCCTCATTATCATTTACTTCTTAACCCTAATCTTTTCTCTGGCAACACATAACCATCTCTTTGATCCCCAACACATCCAAAACGATGAGACCGAGTCATCGCAAGGAGAAGAAAAAGCCATAAACTTAACACCCTGGATCATCCAGCTCATTCTTTGTACTGCACTTTTGGCTTATCAGTCTGAGAGCTTTGTTCATTTTTTAGAGCCCGCAACAGAACAACTTGGGCTTAGCCAATTGTTTACGGGAATCATCATTATTCCAATCATCGGCGGCTTTTCTGAGTATGTGCCTGCTGTGAAGGGAGCCTGGAAAGATCAAATGGATCTGCCCATTTCGTTGGCCATGGGATCCAGTTTGCTCGTTACCCTATCGCACTCATATTCAGCGTAATCATTGTAAACCTTGTTAATATAGATGCAAAATCCAACTGGCTAGAAGGTGTTTTACTTCTAGGAATGTTCTCTATTTTTGGAGCAGCTTTTTATTACTATCCAAGTTAGAGGTTTATAACTTCAGTTTGCCTTGCAGGGCTTCTAGAGCCTGTTCACGGTCATCAAAATGCACTTTTTGGGTTCCCAGAATTTGATAATCCTCATGCCCCTTCCCGGCAATGAGAACCAGATCTTGAGGCCCTGCATCCTGAATCGCACCCGCAATTGCTTCAGCGCGATCCTGGGTCACCGTTAACGCAGTACCGCTAGGAATCCCCTTCACAACATCATCCAGGATTTGTTGAGGATCTTCCGTGCGTGGATTATCAGAGGTCACCACCACAGCATCAGCAATCTCTGCTGCAATCGCAGCCATCTGCGGACGTTTGCCTCGATCCCTATCACCACCACAACCAAACACACAAATCAGCTTGCCGCCCGCGAAGGGGCGACATGCTTTCAGTGCACTGCTTAAGCCATCAGGAGTGTGGGCGTAATCAACCAAGACCGTGGGCAACCCTTTTCCCTTTGCATCCACAACAACCCGTTCCATCCGCCCAGGAACGCCCCTAAATGTGCTGATGGCTTTGAGAAGCGACTCCAAAGGAAGCCCTTGCTGAAGCAAGACCCCAACCGCCTGCAACAGGTTCATCACATTGAAGCGACCCAGCAATGGGGAGTGGAACGTACCTTCACCCAGAGGGCTGGAAAGGCGCCCTTCAACCCCAGAAGAACCCATCACCAGATCTGACATCGTCAGTTCTGCGTGCGCTGAGCCCGGGGATAACGAACTCCGCCAGCAGCGATCTCCCAACCGCTCTGCAAGTTGTTTGCCCCAAGGATCATCCACATTGACCACGAATTGAGCGCCATGATCAGCCACCAGAGGTGGTGCAAACAATCGAGCTTTGGCTTCGAAATAAGACGCCATCGTCTCGTGATAATCGAGATGGTCCTGGGTGAGATTGGTAAACACAGCGCCTGAAAAACGGCATCCAGCCACCCGGTGCTGATCAAGCGCGTGGGAGCTGACCTCCATGGCTGTTAACTGCGCGCCAGCTGCATCAGCCTCAGCAAGCTGAGCCTGGAGCCGATCAGCCACGGCTGTGGTGTGTGTCGCCGTCACGCTGTGGCCAGGCCAACGATTGAGAAGCGTGCCGAAGAGGGCAGAAGGACGTCCACAGGCCGAACTCAGATGTTCAATCAGATGGGTGGTAGTGGTTTTGCCGTTGGTGCCAGTCACCCCAATCAAACCGATGCGATCACTGGGGTGGTTCCAAAAAGCTGCAGCCAAATCACCAGCCCATTGAGCGACAGGATCAGGCACCACCACAACGGCATCGCCGGATTCAGGAGGTCTGGCTGCTGCTGCTGCTGCGCCAATCAGGACCACTGCAGCTCCATCCGCAAGAGCCTTGGGCCAAAAGCTGCCACCATCCACCCGTCCACCGGGAAGACCGATGAACACACTTCCAGGGGCCACGCGCCGCGAATCACAGGTGATCGATTCGATCACTGCATCAGCTAATCCCAGAGGCACAGGCAAACCCACCGAATGCAGCAAGGCGTGGAGTGTCTGGGTCATCGCTGGGTCACCACAGATGGGTTTTCTAATCCGAACCTGGCGCCTTGGCGCAAACAGTGGCGTAAACAGCGGCGCAAACCTTCTGCAACCAATTGCGCAATCCATCCCCACTCAGTCTGGGGGACACACGCGGAAGCTCCGTTTCCTCCAAGACCAAAACGGGCACCTCAAGGTCATAACGCGCTCGCAGTAGCGCTGAACAGTCGGGAGCATCGATATCGACCACAACGAGTTTCAAGGGGTGGATGCCTTGTTCCAGGTTGAGATCGCGCAAGCGCTGTTCCAACCCCTCACAAAGACAACAGCCTGCCCTGCTGTAGAGCAACAATCGCCGAAAATTAGTCGGGGACAGGGTCACAGCCGCAGGGGGTGAAGGGATGACAGCGCAGCAAGCGTCGCAGGGTTAACCACCC
>JAVBIX010000013.1 GCA_030756895.1 Synechococcus sp. SP2 MAG | reverse complement strand
CCCTTCACAACATCATCCAGGATTTGTTGAGGATCTTCCGTGCGTGGATTATCAGAGGTCACCACCACAGCATCAGCAATCTCTGCCGCAATCGCAGCCATCTGCGGACGTTTGCCTCGATCCCTATCACCACCACAACCAAACACACAAATCAGCTTGCCGCCCGCGAAGGGGCGACATGCTTTCAGTGCACTGCTTAAGCCATCAGGAGTGTGGGCGTAATCCACCAAGACCGTGGGCAACCCTTTTCCCTTTGCATCCACAACAACCCGTTCCATCCGCCCAGGAACGCCCCTAAATGTGCTGATGGCTTTGAGAAGCGACTCCAAAGGAAGCCCTTGCTGAAGCAAGACCCCAACCGCCTGCAACAGGTTCATCACATTGAAGCGACCCAGCAATGGGGAGTGGAACGTGCCCTCACCCAGAGGGCTGGAAAGGCGCCCTTCAACCCCAGAAGAACCCATCACCAGATCTGACATCGTCAGTTCTGCGTGCGCTGAGCCCGGGGATAACGAACTCCGCCAGCAGCGATCTCCCAACCGCTCTGCAAGTTGTTTGCCCCAAGGATCATCCACATTGACCACGAATTGAGCGCCATGATCAGCCACCAGAGGTGGTGCAAACAATCGAGCTTTGGCTTCGAAATAAGACGCCATCGTCTCGTGATAATCGAGATGGTCCTGGGTGAGATTGGTAAACACAGCGCCTGAAAAACGGCATCCAGCCACCCGGTGCTGATCAAGCGCGTGGGAGCTGACCTCCATGGCTGTTAACTGCGCGCCAGCTGCATCAGCCTCAGCAAGCTGAGCCTGGAGCCGATCAGCCACGGCTGTGGTGTGTGTCGCCGTCACGCTGTGGCCAGGCCAGCGATTCAAAAGCGTTCCAAAGAGGGCAGAAGGACGTCCACAGGCCGAACTCAGATGTTCAATCAGATGGGTGGTAGTGGTTTTGCCGTTGGTGCCAGTCACCCCAATCAAACCGATGCGATCACTGGGGTGGTTCCAAAAAGCTGCAGCCAAATCACCAGCCCATTGAGCGACAGGATCAGGCACCACCACAACGGCATCGCCGGATTCAGGAGGTCTGGCTGCTGCTGCTGCTGCGCCAATCAGGACCACTGCAGCTCCATCCGCAAGAGCCTTGGGCCAAAAGCTGCCACCATCCACCCGTCCACCGGGAAGACCGATGAACACACTTCCAGGGGCCACGCGCCGCGAATCACAGGTGATCGATTCGATCACTGCATCAGCTAATCCCAGAGGCACAGGCAAACCCACCGAATGCAGCAAGGCGTGGAGTGTCTGGGTCATCGCTGGGTCACCACAGATGGGTTTTCTAATCCGAACCTGGCGCCTTGGCGCAAACAGTGGCGTAAACAGCGGCGCAAACCTTCTGCAACCAATTGCGCAATCCATCCCCACTCAGTCTGGGGGACACACGCGGAAGCTCCGTTTCCTCCAAGACCAAAACGGGCACCTCAAGGTCATAACGCGCTCGCAGTAGCGCTGAACAGTCGGGAGCATCGATATCGACCACAACGAGTTTCAAGGGGTGGATGCCTTGTTCCAGGTTGAGATCTCGCAAGCGCTGTTCCAACCCCTCACAAAGACAACAGCCTGCCCTGCTGTAGAGCAACAATCGCCGAGAATTAGTCGGGGACAGGGTCACAGCCGCAGGGGGTGAAGGGATGACAGCGCAGCAAGCGTCGCAGGGTTAACCACCCGCCACGCCAAGGTCCATGGCGTTCGATCGCCTCAAGACCGTAGGCACTGCAAGTTGGAATAAACCGACAACGAGGGCCGATCAAGGGAGAAATCCAACGGCGATAAAAGCTGATCAGCGCTAGCAAAAATACGCTTACAAGCCGGTTAAATGGATTGGTGCTTCCGGCAGATAGAATTGTTGATTCGTGCATGCGATTCCGCAGTGCGGGCCTCAAGCCCAGCATGACGGATTCTCGCTGAAGCGCGAACCCATTTCATCTCTTCTTTCCTATGTCCAGATACCGCGGCCCTCGCCTGAGGATCACGCGGCGCTTGGGAGACCTACCTGGTCTCACCCGGAAGGCCGCAAAACGGTCCTATCCACCCGGTCAGCACGGCCAAGCCCGTCGCAAGCGCTCCGAATACGCAATCCGCTTAGAAGAAAAGCAAAAGCTTCGCTTCAACTACGGCGTTTCTGAACGTCAACTTGTGCGCTACGTGAAGAAAGCGCGTGCTCAAGAAGGTTCAACAGGAACAAACCTGCTCAAACTGCTCGAGAATCGTCTCGACAATGTTTGTTTCCGCATTGGATTTGGCCCAACCGTGCCAGGTGCACGTCAGTTGGTGAATCATGGTCACGTCACCGTGAACGGACGGGTCACTGACATCGCCAGTTATCAGTGCAAGTCTGGTGATGTGATTGCCATTCGCGAACGCAAGTGCAGCAAACTGCTTGCCGAAGCGAATCTTCAATTCCCAGGACTGGCCAACGTGCCTCCCCACCTTGAACTCGACAAACCCAAGCTCAGCGCCAAAGTGATTGGCCGCGCTGAACGCGAGTGGGTCGCCCTTGAGATCAACGAACTCTTGGTGGTGGAGTATTACTCCAGAAAGGTCTGATGTTCAGTCCCAGATTTCGACCTGGGACTGTTCTCAACCCATTTCAATTCCTGTTGGCCTTGGACATCAAGCCAGCAGGATTTTTTATGCCTGGAATTACATTACAAATCCATCAAGCAACTCAGGTATAAACATCGCATGAAGCGATTAGCCCTCCTAAGCAAGGCAACCCACCCCAGCAAAAAGCCCCTAAGAATCTCCGAATCCATTTGATTTTTTTGACGATTTCTTACTCTTTGCCTTTTTGACATCAGCAGGAAGCTTTTTGGGGGATTCATCATCCTTAAAAAAGACTCCGTCCAGCCATACAGTGATGATATAAACAACAATCAAAACAGGAATCAAAACCGCCCATTGATTTGGAAATTCATAGGGGATCTGCTGAACACCAAAAATCGCCAAATAGCCAGTAATTAAAGTAAATATAAAACGACGGATACTAGCTTGATTCAAAAGAAAAACTCAACACAGTGGCACTATAATGCTCCCCCGATAAGACTCTTCAATAATCTCAATTATTTTCGCCACCAACAGTGTTCTTACATCCGTTTCGGAAGCTTTTACCGGGAGACAGTTTCGCTCACACAACCCTGACTCTCAACAGCAATAGAGCATTCTGGATCCTTTTCGCCGTACTGACTGGGTTCTCGCATAGCCCAGTACTCATCGACAACGCCAAGCAAATAAACCACTGCTTTTTTGAGTGATTTCCTCAGACCCATGGAATTGACCTTTTCAAAGCACTTTGGCAAACATTGGCTGGTCGTGCAATTAATGACACACAACCCTTTGCATTGAACAACTGGATAGCACCCACGAGCAAAACAATAGAATTAATTCATCTACCAGATCATCATCTAGCTCATAGCCCAAAGGCGATTCTTAAAAGGCGAAACAATCGATTTTAAAATCCATAGGGTAATGACTATGATCAGCACTAAACAGCAAATCAATTAAACAACATAATGACTCAATCAAGACCAGTCCTAACAGCTGATCTCTTTGATCAAGCCCTATCCAATGCCTCACTAACAGATGAGGAAGAAGCATTCATTGAATTTGTGAGATACACAGGAGTAATAGACGAATTAGCTCTCAGGAAAGGTTTATCCCTACCTGCCAAACCTCCTGCCCTCTGCAGACTTTCAGACATCTGCGAAAAGATTGGGGCCGTCATTCCTGATCATTTCAGTGCTGCGATGAAATGGTCAGCAGAACAAAGCGAAGACAAGATTGCCTGGAAAGGAAACTTGATTTGCAATATCGCCTTTAACGGTGATGGAATCGAACTTTCACCCAATGCCGGCACAACCTTGTACTACACCTATGTGGTGCATCAAGAACTCTTTATCGGTTTGGGCTTTTAATTACCAACAAGACAAAGCCTGATTTATGGCTCAACGCCCTGACCCCAAACGGGTGCAACCTGCGTCCAACCGATTTCAATTAAGCGATTCCATTGCGTTTCTGCGTCCTTTCGTGGCAGATGCTTTCTGCTCTTCAGCAGTGCAGACTGTCCATGCGGCATCCCTCTTCCATAATCCACAAAAATACGCGGATCACTCGCATCAGATTGCTCATCCCTATGAAAGCGCATCGCCCAGTAACCACAGCTATCGGCTAACCAACCCTCCACACCAACATCAGCGAAACAACCAATACACATTGGCAACAAAGTAGATCTCTTTAGATCTTCGCCCTCTTCCTTCCAACACCTCGTAACGCGTGATACAGGAAGACAATACTTACACTTACTTAGTATTAAATGAACTCTCTCATGCCTCATCTGCAAGAAGCAGCAACTGCATTAGCAATGATGATAAAGCGAGCACATCTGCGATCAATCTCGTGCAAGCGACCGAGCTTACAAGCAGGAAGATTTGCAAGATCTTCAAAGACAAAGGCTTTAATTGTCAACTCAATATCTTCAAAGCAAGCCCGCCAGAGTTAGCAACAGTGTGGGTACATAATGGAGGAATGTGGTGGATGATTGAAGGAGTATGGAAAATTTCAAATCAAAATAGTGAAAATTATAGCGGCGAAATTGACATTCAGTTCAAAGCGCAGATCTTATTCGAAGATCGAAACAGCTGCGAGCTGGTGATCAAAAGAATCGGCAAGCTCTTACTAGGCGTAAAAACGTATTTATGTGGAAGTAAAGATTTCACTAGACCAGTTCCGCTGCTTATCCTTCATACCATTCCATTAATTCCCGACGACGAGATCGAAGAGAACCTAATCATTAATCAGTTTTACCAATTTAAATCTGCTATATGCCACTCAATCGGATGCGAAGCCAAGCAAGAAACTTGAGCAAAGAGTAATCAACACTGCACGATCGTTGTTACCCCCCCCCATACAAATCGCCCGCATCAGGACAATCTTCTTGAATTCAGCGAATTAGCGTTGCCTTGAAAAAGCCAAGACCTAATCCCATACCCTTGGGCTTATCTTCCAGAAATGTGATCGCCAATTCAAAGTCCATTAAGCCCTTCTCTTCGATGAAATCTCGTGGGAGCTGACCGCGCCGTTGATCGAGGTAACGCCCATGAATCTCTTCTTTATTCTCACTTAAAAATTCAACAATCTCCTGAAGCACATGATCGCGCCATTCGTCTTTGTCGCTTTGCTGCACCTGGTTTTCCTTCATAACGCATCACATCAGCTCGCCAACGCTAAGACGACATGAGGCGAACAATCAAGCCTGCGGGAAGGCATAGTCATGGACATCAAACAACGTCCAACCGCCTTCACGATCCAGTTCCAACACAGAGTCGTGAAAAGGGAGCAGAGAAGATCTGTGGCCCACACTCACATACCCAGCGCCAGCATCACGGAGTAGCTGATACACCGTCCGTTCCGTTGGAATATCTAACGCACTCGTGGATTCATCGAGAAGCACAAATTTCGCCTTAGCGAGCAGAACCCTTGCAAATGCAATTCTCTGCTGCTCTCCCACAGAAAGCACCCTTGGCCAATCCATGAACGCCTCCGATGACTCAAGCGTTTGGTGGATGGAGGAGAGGGAGACCGAGTCGAGCAGTGTGTACATCTGCTCCTGGTTGAGATCTTGGTCAACATCTGGATACTGCAGCTGTTCGCGCAAGGAGCCTGAAAACACATAGGGCTTTTGCGGAACAAAGATCACCCCATCACGAAATCCCCGTGACGCCACCGATCCAGAAGCAGGAGACCAAAGGCCGCTGAACATCCGAAGCAACGAGGTTTTCCCGCATCCCGACGGTCCCACCAAAAGAAGACGACTCCTTTGATCGAGATCGAGACTGAGATTGCGCACCAACGTGCGTTCCTGATTGGGAATCGTCAGCGTGGCGGACTCCACATGAATCATTACCCCAGGAGCCAAGAGATTGGCTTCGGGTGCTGAATGCGATTCAAACAAAGAAGGGCCGGTCTCTAGATCACGAACGCTGAGATCAAATCCATGCCCAATCTCACTCAAGCGTTGACCATTGGAGAGCAAATTAGCAATATCATTAAAGTTATCGACGATGAAGCTGAAAGCTCTTGTCACGACAGCGAACGCTATTGAGACTTGGTTGAAAACTCCGAACTCAATTTCACCTTTAAAGTAAACCGACCAAAGCAAAAGATAAGGAGCCAATCCCTGAAAATTTCTTAACGCGGCTGAGATAGTCTTTACCGAAGAACTAACTCGAATCACACGATACTGATTTCTAATTGCGGCAAACAATGCATCAATACCTCGCTCCCATTCGCTCCGTTCGCCGCCATAAAAAGCAATCGATTCAGCATTGTCTCGAACACGCGTCAAAGAATAGCGAAAATCTGCATTCAATCTCAATTGAAAATAATTCAGAGGAACTAATTTCCTGCCAATAAAGGCGATAAGACCAGTCGAAAATGCCGCAAACACAAGCACATAAAAAAGAATCCACGAATCAATGGTGATCAAAACGACTGCGAAACTGGCAGCCGAAACACAAGAATCAATAAGCTGAAAAACCAACTCAGAGCTTTGCTCTGTAAACTTATCAATATCCTGAGCAATCCTCTGGTCAGGGTTATCAATCGGAACGCCATCAACAGAGCCGTTAGAACTAATCAAGTAAAAAAATCTTCCACCTAGATAGCCACCAAAGAAGCGCAGAGTCATCGCTTCACGCCAAAAATTGGCAAACGCACTTTTGGTAAAGCTATAGGCATAAATTGCTGGGACAAAGACAGCGAACAAGACAAAAATCTGAACCAATCCCCAACGAGATCCTTCAACATCTCTTGCTATAAATGAATTCGTGAGATCCTTGAAAAAGTAAGTAAAAAGAACAAAGATTGAATTTACAATTAATAGCAACCAAAAAATACCAAGCACATATAACCAAGCCACACGCCGACGAGAGTCCATCCCCCGAAGAGGCAATGCAGCCAAACCACCCGCCAAAACGGATGACACCGTGAGCACAGCCAAGGCGCGGCTTTGTACAAGCCAGCCAGCAAAATCGACCATCACTCCCAGGCCAGTGATTAGGTCAGCTGGCAAAAAATGAGTGATCAAGCCATTCACGATCACCACTGTCCAGGCCATCAAGCCAAGAGACACAGCAATCACCGCACTCATTAGAGCGATAAACAGTTGTAGCGAGCGCCGATCCGTGCCATTCACGAAAAAAGGCAACAACAACTGCCGTAGATCTTTCGCGTTCGTTGCGCCCATCAACACTCCGTTGCGTTCCTCATCCTGAAGGCCAGCCAGCTCCTTGAACAACAGGTCGTTGAATAGCCTTGATGAAGATCGCATCAACGCTTTGCAGCGTCCTGTCCCAGAACCGGCGGCAGCCACCCGGGCCATTCACCACGGCGAAAGCTTCGCGAGCGAAACCGGCACGGTGATGCCGCCCATCTATGCCACATCCACGTTTGAGCATGGCAACCCAGGCGGGTTCGATTACACCCGCTCGGGCAACCCCAACTTCCGCATCCTTGAAGGGGTGCTGGCCTCAGTTGAAGCGTGCAGCCATGCCACGGTGTTTGGTTCGGGGGTGAGCGCAATCACTGCGATTGCCTCCACCCTGAGCCAGGGGGATCTGGTGCTCTGTGAAGAGAACCTCTACGGCTGCACCGTGCGCTTGTTTGAACAGGTATTTGCCAAGTTCGGGGTGCGCACCGAATGGGTTGATTTCACGAATTTCAATGCTGTAGCCCGCATCGAGGAACAGCGGCCGGCGATGGTCTGGCTAGAGAGCCCCACCAATCCACTGCTCAAAGTGATTGACCTCGATGCGGTCTGCAGCGCTGCCCGCTCAGCCGGGGTACCCGTGGTGGTCGACAACACCTTCGCCACCGCCTTGGTGCAACGTCCTCTGGAGCTCGGCGCCACCCTCTCACTCACCAGCACCACGAAATACATCAACGGGCATTCCGATGCCCTCGGTGGTGTGGTTTGCACCGATGAGCCCAGCTGGCATCAAAAGATGGTGTTTGCCCAAAAAGCATTGGGGCTGATGCCCTCCCCCTTCGATTGTTGGCTGATCACCCGGGGCATTAAAACGCTGCCCCTGCGCCTCAAACAACAGATGGCGAATGCCGCTGCAGTGGCGGATCATCTAGCAAACCACTCCGTTGTGTCGTGGGTGCGCTACCCAGGACGAGACGATCACCCGCAGAGGGCTGTGGCCTTGCGCCAGATGAACGGAGGTGGCGCGATCGTGACGATTGGATTAAAGGCAAGCCGTGAACAGGCCTATGCCGTTTGCAAAGCCCTGCGTTGGTTCACGATGGCCGAAAGCCTTGGTGGGGTTGAGAGCTTGATCTGCCATCCAGCCACCATGACTCACGCCGCCGTTTCTACGGAGATCAAAGAGGCCCTAGGGATTAGCGATGGATTGATCCGTCTCTCCCTTGGCTGTGAAGACATCACGGACCTCTTGATCGATCTCGATCACGCGCTCGCCCTGCTTCCGTGAGTCCCCGCAATCTGCTGCTCAATCCCTGCTGGCAAGGCGAGGACCTCGGCCATCCCTTGCCTGACAGCACCCATGCCGTGTCTGTGGCCCTACCGCGCTGGCGCGACGTGATCGCCTACGAAGACAACGATCCGCAGTGCCGGGCCCAATTGCGAGCGTTTTATCCACGCTTTGCTCTTCATCCGTTGGTTGCGGAGGTTGCTCAGCAAGCACTAGAGATGCTCCCTACTGGAATGGCCTCGGCTGGATCCAGTGCTTGGCCCTACCCCAACGGCGCTGCCGCCCAGCTCGCCCAACACCATTGCCAATGTCAGGCACCAGCAGCTTCAACTCAAATCGTGGATCAGCTCGGACTCGCCGTGTTGATTGCCAACGCTGAAGCAAGCCCCCATGCCAAGGCTTTCTGGCAACACGCTGGTTTAGGTGCCTCGTCTCGACGTTCCGCGATCAGTTTGAACAAGGAAGCAGCACCAGCGGCTGGAACCGCTGCTCAGGCCAAGGCTCTTGTCATCGAGCGACTGGCCACCATCTATGGATGTGACAGCCAGCAGTTGAGCTTGCATCCCTCCGGGATGGCTGCTCTTCATACGGCTCTTCAATCGGTCACGGCGTTGCGCCCAGGACGCCCCACCCTGCAAATCGGCTTCCCTTATGTAGATGTGCTGAAGCTGCCTCAGGTGGTGTTCGCCGGCAGCGAACTGCTGCTTGACAGCAGCGGCGCAGCCATGGAAGCCGCTCTTGATCGCATTGATCCAGCAGCCGTGATTGTGGAACTACCCAGCAATCCACTCCTTCAATGCGTGGATCTTTCCACCCTCGCCCGCTTGGCTCACGCCCGAGGGATTCCAGTGATCGCAGACGACACGATCGGCTCTTGCTTGAACATCGATCCCCTGCCTTATGCAGACCTGATCTTCAGTTCACTCACCAAAAGTTTTGCCGGTCGTGGTGATGTGTTGTCTGGAGCATTGGTTGTGAGTCCATGCTCCCAATGGGAGCAAACCTTCCGAGATCTGCGTTCAACAGCAGGATGCATAGGCCTTGACGATGCCGATGCGATGGCCTTGGAACAAGGCAGCCGCGACGTACAAGCACGCGTTCCTCAACTAAATCGCCACGCCCAAGCCCTAGCCACGAAGCTCAGCAACCATCCTGCAGTGGCTCGCGTGTATTACCCCGATCAGTGCGCCAATTTCCGCAGCCTCTTGCGTCCCGGGGGCGGACATGGCTGCCTGCTTTCGTTTGAGCTCAAGGGCGGTAGCGATCAAGCCCAATCCGTCTACGACAGGTTGTCTGTCTGCAAAGGGCCAAGCCTGGGCACACCCTTCACTTTGGTATGCCCCTATGTGCTTTTGGCTCACTACGACGAACTGGCCTGGGCCAAGGCCTGCGGCGTTCCCTCTCACCTCCTACGCGTCTCAGTCGGACTTGAACAACCTGAGGAGCTATGGCAACGGTTTGAACGCGCCCTCTCTTCGATAAGCCACTAAAAACGAAAACGAAAACTCGCCAGAACGGCTTGAGATTGGAGATCAACCTGAGTGCCGGCAATCTTGAGATTGGATCGGCCTGCAGGACGCACAATTTTGACGGATCCTGCATAGGTTTTCACCGTTCCCAGATCGATCCAGCGATAGGCCAGGCCTAGGTCAAGCCTCTCGCTGACAGGGATGCTCACACCAGCCGTGAGCAAATAAGCGAATGACGTGGAGCTCCTTCCAGAGGTCACCGTGACTGCATCACTTGAAATCGCTGGAGTGCGATAGGTGACCTGCCCAAGGGAGGTACTGACAGCACCCAAACCGGCTTCGATGTAAGGACGCGCAGTGGCAAGCTCAGGGCCATCCACATCAACCACTCCAAACCCCGCCAAGGCATTCCCGGAGGCATTCACCGGCTGGTTTGAGCCCTGACCGAGAAAATTGCTAGCGCTTAACAAGCTGAGCTGGGGCGACCAGTTGAGCAGGGCTTCCGTCCTTAGCCAGGAGAACCAGCGGTAACCGACAGCGGCATCCAGCACCGGGGACTGATCAAAGCCGCCGTACGCACCAAGACTCCGTCCGTTCTCCCCTGGCCCACATCTAAATAAGGCAGGTGGGATGCGACTGGAACAACTCTGATCCTTAAGGTCACTGCTCTCCGGCCATTGCACCCCTGCACCAAGTCACAAATAGGGGCCACGCGTCTGCTCTTCAGACTCTGCCCAAACAGCACAAGGGGCAACAGCGATCAAAGCGCACGTCAAAAAAGACGCGTATCGAGTGTTCATCGAAAAGCAAAAAATGATCAGTTCGACTGAGGCAAAGACATGTCAATAGACGTCGAAGTCTTAACAAGGCCTGAAGCTGGAATGAACTGCCAGTAAGTGCAATTAAATTTCTAGAAAATAATTCCAGCCTCATGTCCCGCGTCTACGCCGATAACAGTCAAGCCATCGGCAACACCCCGCTCGTTCGCCTCAACCACGTCACCAAGGGTTGCAAGGCCACCGTTTTGGCCAAAATCGAAGGCCGCAACCCTGCCTACAGCGTGAAGTGCAGGATCGGCGCCAACATGATTTGGGACGCTGAAAAGCGTGGCGTTCTCTCCGAAGGCAAAACCATCGTGGAGCCCACCTCAGGCAATACAGGCATTGCCCTGGCCTTCACTGCCGCGGCTCGTGGCTACAAGCTGATTCTCACAATGCCGGAATCGATGTCGATCGAACGTCGACGGGTGATGGCCGTGCTTGGCGCCGAACTGATCCTCACGGAAGCAGCCAAAGGCATGCCTGGTGCCATCGCTAAGGCCAAGGAAATTGCTGATAGCGATCCTGCCAAGTACTTCATGCCGGGGCAGTTTGAAAATCCCGCCAACCCAGAGATCCACCAGAAGACCACAGGTCCAGAGATCTGGAATGACTGCGATGGAGCAATCGATGTCTTTGTCGCTGGCGTTGGCACCGGTGGCACCATCACCGGTGTCTCGCGTTACATCAAGCAGGAAAAGGGCAAGGCCATCACCTCGGTAGCCGTTGAACCAAGCCACAGCCCTGTGATCACCCAAACCATGAATGGTGAGCCGCTAAAGCCAGGCCCACACAAAATCCAAGGCATCGGCGCTGGCTTCATTCCCAAGAACCTCGACCTCTCCGTGGTCGATCGCGTGGAGCAAGTCACCAATGAGGAGTCAATCGAAATGGCTCTGCGTCTGGCCCAGGAGGAAGGCCTTTTAGTAGGGATTTCTTGTGGCGCCGCGGCCGCAGCTGCCATTCGCCTCGCCCAACTGGATGAATTTGCTGGCAAAACAATCGTGGTGGTTCTGCCTGACCTCGCCGAGCGCTATCTGTCCTCAGTGATGTTCGCAGATGTGCCCACCGGCATCATTGAACAGCCCGTTCCTGCCTGATCAACACCCTTCTGATCAACACCAACGCGAATGAGCGTGATGCCGCCCCGTCTGAGCACGGGGCTTTTTGATGGGGCCCCAGGTCCTTTAGGCCGTTCCTTCAGGGCGTGCCTCGAAAAGCACCGCCTCAGGAGCAATCCACATGGCATCGCCATAGGAATAGAAGCGATACATCTCCTCGATCGCTGCGTCATAGATCTGGAGCAACTGATCGCGACCGATCAGTGCGCTCACAAGGAGCAACAAGGAACTCTTGGGAAGATGGAAATTCGTGAGTAAACCCTGCACCACCTGGAAGCGATAGCCGGGCTGAATCACTAGATCCACGGGCCCCTTCAAGGGCTGCAAACGCCCTCCACCCGCAGCAGCTGCAGCCTCCAGGGCTCGCACGCTCGTGGTTCCCACAGCAATGACCCGGCCGCCTCGAGCTCTACAGGCCGACACCGCCTCCACCACCTCAGAGCGCACCTCCACCCATTCACTGTGCAAGGTGAGGTCGGTCAGATCCTCTGTTTCCACGGGCCGAAAAGTACCCAAGCCAACATGCAGGGTCACATGGGCCAATGCGACACCCCGCTCTGCAATCGCTGCCAGCAATGCATCGCTGAGATGCAGTCCCGCCGTCGGAGCAGCGACCGCTCCAGGACGCGTGGCATAACGGGTTTGATAGCGCTCTTGATCAGAGCTGTCATGCCGTGTGATGTAAGGCGGAAGCGGCACTTCTCCGTAGCGCTCCAACAGTCCTTCCAGCGCAAGCGCATCCACGCAATCAGGAGGAAACTGCACGATCCGGCCTCCGCTGGCAGCATCACTCGCCAACACGGCTAAAGACAGCGGTTCTTGCTCCAAGGCCTCAAGCCAAAGCTGATCACCAGGCCGCATGCGTTTAGCAGGCCTCGCTAGACACAACCACCGCCCCTCGCCACGGGGCTCGAGCACGAGCAATTCACCTAAACCTCCACCACTGCGCCGCACCCGAAGACGCGCCTTCAGGACGCGGGTGTCATTCACCACCAAAAGATCGCCGGGTTGCAACTCCTGCTGCCAGTCCCAAACGTGTTGGTGCCTCAACGCGGACAGGGAACGCTCTGCAGGAGGCACCACCAGCAGACGGGCATCGTGCCGAGGCTCCACCGGCGCCTGCGCAATTCTGTCTTCCGGCAGAACGTAGTCATACGAGCTGAGCTGGAGGTCGCGTGAGTCAGGCATGATCTGGCTCCACCACAACATCAGCCCATGCTGCCAAGGCGTCGGCGCCTCCCTTCCCTGCAGGAGGCATGTAATAGCGAACGATCGAAAAGACGCGACTTTTACCGGCAGAGAGAGCGGTAAACAAATTCAAGGCCCGCTGATTCAGAAGGGTTTGATCCAGTCGATCCCTTGGAACGACCACGGGCATCACCACCGTTGTGCAGAGCTCAGGATGGTTCTGCTCCTGTTCAACAACGAAATCACAAAAGGGCTGCAGAAGCGAGCTAAACGGACTCTCAAGCCATTGGAACTCCAAGGCACCGGTTTGACTTCCAGCGAAGCGATTCCACTCCAAAACGATTCGATCCGCATCCTTTGAATACGCCACCACCATCACAGCCGTCACCTTGTCGGCGATGGAACAGGCATAACGCACGGCCTCAAAGGACGGCTGGTTGAGACCAGCCAGCCAAACAATGGCGTGATGGCGTGGCGACGATGCATTCGGCTTTAAGAAAAAAGGCTCCATGAGCGGGTCTGGCGCGAGTAAATCCAGCACCTCCCGAGAACGCCTACGAATCAAAGCGAGCCCCCACACCACCAAGGGCAGCGCTATCACCACCGTCCAGGCGCCTTCCGTGAACTTGCTCACGATGATCACCATCAACACCACGAACGTGGAGAAAGCACCCAAGGCATTCAGCGCCATCCGCCCCTGCCAACCGGGTCCACGCAACCGCCACCAATGCAGCACCAATCCCAGCTGAGACAGCGTGAACGCCGTAAACACGCCAAGGGCATACAAATTGACCGCCACGGTGGTGTCGCCATGACAGATCCAAATGATCAACGCCGTCACCGCCAGCAAAACGCCAATGCCGTTCTGATACACCAAGCGATCTCCCAACCAACGCATCTGCGGCGGCAGGCAACGGTCTTCGGCAAGCATCGCCGCTAGTAGGGGAAACCCAGCGAAGGCCGTATTGGCGGCCAACACCAGAATCAGCAGGGTGGAGAGTTGCAGCAGCCAAAACAAGATGCTGCCGCTGCCAAACACCCGAATGCCGATCTGGGCCAAAACCGTGACTTGGGAATCTGGCGCAATGCCGTACATGAAGCCCAGGCCTGTCACGGCCAAGAGCATCGCCGAGAGCAAACCACCCATCACAAGCAGCGTCACGCGAGCATTGCGCGCCGCAGGTTCACGAAACAGCTGCACGCCAGTGGAAATGGCCTCAATCCCGGTCATCGCCGAACAGCCAGAACTGAACGCCCGCAAGATCAAGAACAGCCCTAATGGCTGCAAGGCGGCCTCCAGTGGAGGAGGCTCAGGGGTCCAGCCATGTTGAAAGCTGAGATCAGTCACCCCAACAAGGGTGAGCAGCAGGATCATCACCACAAAGACGTAGGTGGGAATTGCAAAAACCCGTCCCGCCTCACGAAGGCCTCTCAAGTTGGCCCAACCCACTAGGGCCAGCAGCAGCAGTGACAACAACAGCTCATGGGGCAGCAATGAGGGCAGCAGAGACGACAAGGCCTGAGTTCCAGCCATCAAGCTCACGGCAGCCGTAAGCGTGTAGTCGATCAAAAGGGCTGCCGCAGCCACAAGGCTGACGTTGCGTCCCAAGTTTTCACGAGCCACCACATAAGAACCGCCGCCATTGGGATAGGCGGAGATCGCCTGCCGGTATGACAGCACCACAATCACGATCAAAGCGATGATCGCCAAGGTGATTGAAAGCGATTGCTTAAGGGCCGAACTCCCCGCCAGGATGAGCACACCTAGGGATGCCTCTGTGGCATAGGCCACGGAGGAGAGTGCATCAGACGACAGAATCGGAAGAGCCTGCAGGTTTGGAAGTCGCTCGTGGGCTGCTTGAGCCCGAGGCAACGCTCGTCCGATCAGGCGTGAAAACAATGAAGCAGCAAACACAGCTGCGACTTACAGAGCCAAACTCTCCGGACGCGTGTCGATGAGTTCCGCCAGGTCCTTCAGGAAGGCAGCACCGTCGGCGCCATAAATCACGCGGTGATCGGCGGTGAGGTTCACCTGCATCTGACGCTTCACGGCGATGGATCCGTCCTTGCCTGCCACCACGGTGGGACGAGACGCCGCAACCGCCAGAATCGCGCCGGTGCCTGGGGGCAAGATCGCATCAAAGCGATCCACTCCAAACATTCCAAGGTTGGAGAGGGTGAAGGTGCCGGTGCTGTATTCCTCCGGCTGCAGTTGCTTGCTGCGGGAACGCTTCACCAGATCCCCCCACTGCCGCGACAGCTCATACAGATCGGTGCGATCGGCATTACGCAACACAGGCGTAATCAATCCGCCGTCTTCCATCGCCACAGCGACAGCCACATTCACCTCAGCGGGGTAGCTCATGCCAGAGGCCGTGGTTGCGGCATTCACCTGGGGATGGCGGGCCAAGGTCACGGCCACAGCTTTGGCCAGAAGGGCCGTCATCGTGACGCCTTTGGGTTTCACCTGCTTGTAAAACGCATCGAGCTTGTCGGTGGTGATCGTGTATCCAACGCGGAAGCAGGGCACCGCAAGACTGGCTTCCATGTTGCGGTTCACTGCCGCCTGAAGCGTGTTGAAGGCCACGGTGTCGCCCGGCGCACCAAAACTGTTGCCGGAAGGAGCCGAGGATGAAGCCGCGACAGAGGCACCAACCACGGCAGCTGCCGAAGTTCCTTCACCCACCCGTGGTGGAGTAACCGGGCGACCGGCTGCCTTTTCAACGTCTTCCGCCTGAATCCGGCCATTGGGGCCAGTGCCGCGAAGGCCAGCAAGGTCTACGCCCATTTGGGAGGCGAGCTTGCGGGCGCGGGGACTCACGATCAAACGTCCGTTGCTCGCAGGTGCAGCGACGGGAGCGGATACAGGCGCCGTAGCCGCCAGAGGAGCGGGGGCAACCGGAACAGCTGGGGGCGCTGGAGGAGCAGGTGCTGCAGCAGCTGGGGCAGTGGGTGCTGCGGATGGTGCTGCGGTTGGTGCTTTGGCCTTCGCGTCAGCAATCTCCGCTTCCGTCTCCACAATCAAACCGATCGTTTCACCCACGGGGGCCGTGCTCCCCGCAGGCATCAACACTGCAGCCAGATAGCCCTCCTGAAAGGACTCCACATCCATATCAGCTTTGTCTGACTCAACGACGAGAACGGATTCGCCTCTCTCCACCTTGTCTCCGGGCTGTTTGAGCCACTCCACGATTTTGCCCTCCGTCATGGTGGAGCTGAGGGCAGGCATAAAAATGTCGTGGGTTGCCAAAACCTTCTCCAGAAGAGCTAATCAGAGAGATTTTACGGCCCGGGTTAGCCCTGATCGATCGACTCGATGACGCCATCGCGCACAACGACCGACACCTGCATCTTGCTGACCAAATTATCGCCAACTTTGATGTCGCAAAAACTATCGAGTTGACCCTGTTCCACGATCTGATCCATCTCTAGCTCACGTACTTGAGCCTGTTGCTGCAACAGGTTTCGCTTTTGCTCCTCTAGCTCAGAGCGTTTTGCCGCCACCTGCTCCTGAACTTGGCCCACCTGATCCTGCACACGGGGGTCGAGCGGATTCGCACTCTGACGACGGACCTGGTCCACCACCTGCTGTCCCTCTTGCTCCAGCTGGGCAAGCTGCTGATCCGAGGTAGCGATGCCGTTGCTCAACTCGCGTTCAGCCTCCTCCTTCCATGCGGGAGTCACCACCGCACGAATGGTGATCGAGCGCTTAATCGTGAGGGTGTTGCCTTCCAACATGTAATTAGTGACGTGGTGTTAAGCGTCTCAGTCCAGTGGCTGCAGGTCAACCCAAATCAGGGGATGCAGCTATCAGCATCGAATCAGCATCCGTAAAGCGCGTTAATCGACTCACGATCACGCCCGCTGATCCGATCACGACGCTGCTTCAAGGTCTGCGTGAGTAGGCCGTTTTCAATCGTGAACGGTGCCACCAACACCACACCCATCACCCGTTCATCCGAACGGGCGCCAACGCGCAAACTCAGCAGACGATTCAGTTCTCCGCGCAGCAAACGCCGCAAGTCTTGATCGCCTGGAGTCCCACCGAGATCAGCCGCCAAGCTGAGGCCCTGCTCTACGCCCCAGGCCAACATCGCCTCGAAGCGCGGCACAACCAAGGCCGCCAACTGGCGTTGATCTTGGCCAACGAGCATCACCTGTTCGATCAAGGGGCTAGATACCAGCTCCTCCTCCAAAGGTGCCGGCTCAATGTTTTCACCACTGCTGAGCACAATCGTGTCCTTGGCACGACCCGTCAGTACGACCGACCCGTCAGGCAAGAGCATGCCCAGATCACCGGTATCAAACCAGCCATCGGCGTCCAGCACTTTTGCGGTGGCTTCTGGACGACGCAGATACCCAGCCATCACCTGGGGACCACGGACCAAGACAACACCACAATCACGAAAACCGAGGGGCTGGCGCGTCTCAGCATCCACGATCCGGAACTCCGTATCCGGCAAGGGCTGCCCTGAACTTCCACGAATGTTGCGCCATGGACGCCGGCAACTCACAACCGGACTGGTTTCAGTGAGGCCATAGCCCACCAACAACTCGATCCCCACCGCCTCAAAAAAGGAATCCACATGAGGAGCGATCGCGCCTCCTCCATTGATGGGGAAGCGCAGCTGACCCCCGCTGAGCTGCAACCTCAGCTTTGGCCAGATCAGCTTGGAGGCCAAAGCATGGGCGGGCCAGCGCCCGGCGGACTTCAGCCGCGCCATCAAGCACTGACGGCGACCCAAGGGCATCAGCATCAGGTTGCGTCGCTGACGCCGGGCCAAGCAATAGGCACTGCTATTCGCGAGTGCCGCGCGCAACAGGCGCTGCCTCGATGCAGGGAATGTTTTCAGGACATCTTCAAACCCGGCTTGCACCGCCTCCCAAAGGCGCGGCACTGTGACCATCACCACAGGCTTCACCCTGGGCAAATCACGTTTGAGCTGTTTGATCGTGGTGTAGCTCTGCGCACAGGCGCAGGAGAAGAAGTAATACTCCGCACTGCGTTCATAGGCATGCCAGATCGGCAACACGCTGAGCACAGGATCTCCAGGCTCTGGCCGAGCAACGCAACTCAAGCTGCGCATCTGATGCAGCAGGTTGGCGTGGCTGAGCGGAACGCCCTTGGGCTGACCGGTGGTTCCTGAGGTGTAAAGGATGGTGGCTGTTGTGCAGGCAGCGCTAGAGGCGTCTCGACCAGCGTCTGGATCCGGAGCCTGATGCTTGTCACCAGCCGCCAAAAGATCAGCCCACGAGATCACGTCTTGACCCACAGCATCACCTTCGAGCTGCAGCACAAAGCGCAGTTGGCTGCGCAGCAGAGCAGGCAATTGGAGCCGTTGCCAAAGGTCCGCGTTTTGAACCACCAGGGCCACAGCCTTGGCGTCCTCGAGGATGTAACGCAACTCCTCTACTGGTGCTGAAGCGCCACGCACCGCATCCGCCGCACCGGCGCGCATCAGGCCTTGATCTGCCATCAGCCAGCGTGGACTGTTTTCTGCAAACAGTCCCACCACATCCCCCTCACGAATCCCCAAGGAACGAAACCCTGCAGCCGCAGTCGTGATCCGTTGCGACAGCTCCTGATAGGTGAAATGCTCCGGATGGGCGGCATGGGGGGCATCCACAGCCATGAGCGCACCATGACGTTGCTCAAGCCACGGCCAGAGTTGGTCCACTCTCCCCAGGCCTTGCACGTGCTGCTGACGGGCGAGTGATTTCAACTCCCAAGGCGTTGGTCGCCAGCTGGCCTGTGCAAACGAACTCACAACGTTGTTTCAGCTTGCGCCTAGGAGTACCACCCAGAATCAAGACCAGCAAGGTCGCACCAGCTGAGGGACAGGCGCTGGGCCAGTGCATCCCGCAGGAGTGGCTGCACAACCTCAGGCGTGATGCCAGGAATCCAGCGCTGCAAACGATCCACCGGGCGATCAGAAATTCCACAGGGCACAACCTGCGCAAACCCTTCCATGGCACACGACACGTTGAGAGCAAGGCCGTGCTGAGTAATCCAACGACGACATCCCACACCGATGGCCGCCACTTTTCGCCCCTCCAGCCAAACCCCCGTGAGGCCTGGGATGCGTTGGCCCGGCAAGTCCAATGCCGCCAACACATCGATCACCACCTGTTCGAGCTGGCGCAAGTACCAATGAAGGTCTGGTTCACGCCGGCGAAGGTCCAACACCGGATAGGCCACCAACTGCCCGGGGGCATGGTGCGTGACCTCCCCGCCCCGGTCGATGCGATGCAGGGGAGCTGGCGCATTCTCGGGATCAAAGCGCAAGTGATCTTCCGTCGCTCCGCGACCAAGAGTGAAGCAAGACGGATGTTGAAGAATCCAAACCGCTTCCCTGTCTGAGCCTTCCTCAGCGAGTAATTGCTGCTGCCATTCACGTTGCCACTCCCAGGCCTGGGAGAACGGCACGGGCGCAACCGGCTCAAAAAGAAATGCCGCAGACCGCTTTCCTGCGTCTGAAGCAGTTAGTAGGTTGCCGGTAGAACCAGGCAAAGGGGACCGCCATGAAGCTTCTGATCCATGGTCGCAATTTGGATGTGACGCCCGCATTGCGGGAATACACCGAAACAAAACTGGAAAGGGCTATCCATCACTTCGACGATCTCGTCAAGGAAGCGGATGTGCACCTATCAGTTGCTCGGAACCCCAGGGTTCCACAACAAACCGCGGAAGTCACTGTGTTCGCCAATGGCACGGTAATTCGCGCCCAGGAGAGAAGCGAAAACCTTTACGCCAGCATCGACTTAGTCGCAAATAAGTTGGCGCGGCAGCTGCGACGATTTAAAGAACGCCAAAGCGACCATGGCCATCGGGCCACCCCAACAGCAGCGAATGACGTCCTGCTCACGGAACGTCCCACAGAAGACTCACTGCTCGAAGGCAAAGAAGCTCAGCTTCCCAGCCCAGGGGTTCGACGCAAATACTTCGCCATGCCAGCGATGAGCCTTGAAGAGGCGCGCCATCAACTTGAAGTGATTGATCACGACTTCTACCTGTTTCGAGACAAAGAAAGCGGTGAACTCCAGGTGATTTATCACCGCAATCACGGTGGCTTTGGCGTGATCCAAGCGCGGAACTAAGACCAGTGCTTGCCCCTCAACGATGACCGCGTCGCCGCGTCAGCGGGAGCTTCCAGAGCTCCCGCCCATGATTCATCAAGCCGTTTTAGATCCACTTTTAGAAGAGGAGGCTCTGCACAACCTCTGTGATGCGGCGCGACTGCTCGGCTTCGGGGGGCTCTGCACAAGCCTCTGCCACCTAGAAGCGGTGCGAAAGCGGATCGGACCAAGTGGGCGTCTTCGCTTGTTTGCTGTTGTGGACTTCCCCTTTGGAACGATTCCAGCGGAGCTCAAACGGGCGCAAGCGGAATGGGCCGCAGCCAGAGGAGCTGATGCCCTCGATGTCGTGCCCAATCTCGCTGCTATCACGGCGGGGCGAGCAGAGGCTTATGCGGAAGAACTCGCGCAGATCTGCGATCTCGGCCTACCGGTAACGGTGATTTTAGATGTGAACCGCTTGCAGCCAGAGCGCCTGAGCTTGGCCGTAGAAGCCGCGATCGATGCCGGTGCTGCGTTCTTGCAAGCGGGCAATGGATTTGGAGCGGCCACCACTCCGCTGCAAGTGCGCAAGCTCAAAGAGCTTGCAAGGGGGAATTGCGCGATCAAGGCAGCAGGGGGCATTCAACGATTGGAAACGGCGCTTGACCTTGTGGGGGAGGGCGCTACGGCCCTGGGAACCAGCCATGGTCCAGCTTTGATTCAGGCCCTCCGGCATCCGCAATGAGCCCGGAACGGCGGATCGAAGGCTTGGCTTTAAAGGTGGGCCCTCTCGGAGAGCACGACAGGCTGCTCACCCTGCTTAGTGATGACGTGGGCCTGATTCGCCTGGCCGTACCAGGGGCACGTAAACCACGCAGCAGCCTGGCGGCGGCGGTTCCTCTCACCACCCTGGAACTGCAGGTGGGGGGACGGAGCGGCCTGCTTCGGGTACGCCAACTTCGGGTCCAACACAATTTCGGCAACGTGGGCCAGCGATTGGAAACGCTGGCAGCCGCCCAGGCCCTTTCTGAGCTTTCGATTGCGTTGGTCGCTGGAGATGATCCCGTACCCGGGATGCTCAGTGCTGTCTTGATCCATCTCGAGCGTCTAGAGCTGATAGCGCGAAGAGAGCGTGAATCTGAGCTGGGAAGCTCTGAAAGCGAGCGTGTTGATCGAACCTTGGCAACCCTTGTTCAGGGCTGCGTTCATCTTCTCGCTCTTGGCGGTTATGGCCTCCCTCTCCAAACGTGTTGCCGCAGTGGAGCTGCCCTGGCTCCACCGATCGGTAATTGGGACTGGCGCTGCAGCCTGCTGGCCGACGAAGGTCTGGCCATCGGTGCTCATGCTGGAGCGGCTATTCAGATCAACCCCTCCGAACTTGCCCTGCTTCAGCGGTTAACACGGCTTGAACTGCCGGAACGCCGAGACGGTGGTTTGATGGGACCTAGACCGGTTTGGATTCGCCTTTTTACCCTTCTGGAGTGCTGGTGCCGCGTGCATCTCCCAAGGCCCGTCCGCTCATTTGCCATGGTGAGAGAGGCTGTAGCTAACGCCTAACCACCCACTAAGTCGAGGGTTTTCACGCTATGGCCTGGAGTGGGCGATCATGATCCCGCGAATGAACACATTTTGAGCGGTCCTCCCCTAAACAGCCCGGACCCGGCCCTGCCCACCAGCGCCAATCCAGAGGGTCGCCGCGGCCTTCAAGCCGTGATCCATCTCGATGGCTTCCGACGCCTCTGGGTCGGGCAGATCTTCTCCCAACTCGCGGATAAGTTCTACATCGTGTTGATGGTGTATTTGATCGCCCAATACTGGGTGACAAATACACCGGATAGCAACGGAGCGCTTGCTGAAATCGCCTCTGCGATTCGCATGGATTTCGAGACGCGAGCCCAACGCATCACCTTGCTGGCTACTGGCATCTACGTGGCCAACACCATCCCAGCGATGGTGCTCGGATCCGTTGCGGGTGTGTGGGTCGACCGCTGGCCTAAACGCAGGGTGATGGTGGCCTCCAACGGCCTGCGGGCACTGCTTGTGCTGTGCACCCCTCTCTTCCTGATCCCTGGCCCCCACTGGTTTGGTCTGAGCTGGGGATATTGGGCTCTGCTGGTCATGACTTTCCTTGAGTCGGTTCTGACCCAGTTTTTCGCCCCCGCTGAACAGGCGACGATCCCACTGCTGGTACCAAGAGAACACCTTTTGGCCGCCAATTCCCTTTATCAAGCCACGAGCATGGGCGCCACGATCGTTGGCTTTGCTTTGGGCGATCCAATCCTGAGAGGACTCAACCACCTGCTGCAATCAGTAGGGATCAGCGGTGGCGAATTTCTCCTGCTTCCGTTCTGTTACGGCATGGCGGCCATCAGTCTGAGCACAATCCAGATGCGGGAACCACCGAGAGAAGACAGCAGCGATTCGGTCTGGAAAGAAATCGTGGCGGGGATACAAGTGCTTCGAGAACAGGCATCCGTCCGTGGAGCCATGGTGCATCTCGTGGTGCTTTACAGCCTTCTAGCTGCGCTTTATGTGCTGGCGATCAGCCTGGCATCAGCCATCCAAGGGCTGGGGCCAACAGGATTCGGCACCCTGCTAGCGATGAGCGGACTAGGAATGGCCATTGGCGCTGTGCTGGTGGCTCAAATGGGCCATCGATTTAGCCGTCGGCGACTTGCCGCAGCCGGACTGGGCGCGATCACCTGGTGTCTGATCATGCTCGGGCAACTGCGAGGAAATCTCAGCATCACCTTGGTGTTGTGCGGCATCCTCGGCATTGGTGCCGCTCTCGTAGCGATTCCGGCTCAGACCACGATTCAAGAAGACACTCCAGAATCCCAGCGGGGTCGAGTCTTCGGGCTTCAGAACAACCTGATCAATATTGCTCTCAGCCTGCCCCTGGTTCTTGCCGGCGCCCTGGTTAGCAGCATTGGCTTGATCCCGGTGCTCTGGGTGCTTGCGGCACTTTCTTTGGCTGCCGCTTTGTGGGAGCGACCTTGGGAGCGCTGCTAACTTCAGACTCGGCTTCGCGACGGTGCCAGTGGCCCACATTGCCTGGCTGGGCAAAAAAACTCCGTTCTGCGGCAATGTCACCTATGGGCTGAGCACCACAGAGGCCCTAAAGAAACGCGGCCATCAAACCAGCTTCATTCATTTCGACAACCCTGGTGCTCCCGGCAGCAGCAATACGTCGCTGCTGGCGCACGATCCAGATGTAAGCCTGCCCTATCTGGTGAAGTCTCAGGTGTACACGATTCCCTCTCCTAGGGCGCAGAGGGAGTTGCGTGAGTCCTTAAAGAGGCTTCAGCCCGATGTCGTGCATGCCAGCCTCACCCTTTCCCCCCTCGACTTCAGACTTCCGGAGCTTTGCCAGTCGTTAGGCATACCGCTAGTCGCGACCTTTCATCCACCGTTTGACGCAGGTTTGCGCAACCTCACAGCGGGCACGCAACAGCTCAGCTATCAGCTCTATGCGCCTGCTCTCTCCCGCTACGACCGGGTCATCGTCTTTTCCGATCTTCAAGCGGATGTTCTGAACCGTTTAGGGGTCCACGAAACTCGCCTTGCCGTTATTCCCAATGGCGTAGATCCCAACCGCTGGTCTCCCGCCCCAGGCCATCCCGCCTCGATCAGCAAGGAGCTTCATGACGTGCGCTCACGCCTTGGTGATCAGCGGATTTTTCTCTACATGGGGCGAATCGCAACCGAGAAGAATGTGGAAGCACTACTGCGAGCCTGGCGACTAATCAAGCCAGCGGGATGCAGGCTCGTGATCGTGGGTGACGGTCCCCTACGCAGCACGCTTCAAAATGTCTACAGCAATGGGATCGGAGATCTGTTGTGGTGGGGCTATGAAGCCAATCTTGATACGCGCATCGCCCTGCTCCAGTGCGCTGAGGTGTTTGTGCTGCCATCACTGGTGGAGGGCCTCTCCATCGCCCTACTCGAGGCCATGGCCTGCCAATGCGCCTGCGTCGCCACAGATGCTGGTGCTGATGGAGAAGTCCTCGCCGGTGGAGCAGGCATCGTGCTCAGCACGCAAGGGGTCACCACCCAGCTACGCACCCTGTTGCCCGTTCTCCGTGATCAACCTCTGCTCACGCAGGAGCTAGGACGGCGAGCGCGTGAGCGAGTCATGGAGCGCTACCGGATGGTGTCCAACATTGATGCTCTGGAAGAGCTTTACGAGACCCTGATCGCCAAAAAAGCCCTAACTGTTTAAAGCAGGGCTACTTCGCCATGCCCCGACCATGTTCCGTGGCGGCAACAACGGCTTCGATCAAGGCCGAACGCAAGCCGGCTTTTTCAAGCTGACGCAACGCCGCCATGGTGGTGCCACCAGGGGAGGCCACCATGTCTTTGAGTTCGCCAGGATGCAGTTCTTGTTCCTGAAGTAAGGCCGCTGTTCCGGCGAGGGTTCGATGCGCCAAATGATGGGCTTGGGCCCGAGGCATTCCCACGGCAACGGCGCCGTCGGCCATCGCTTCTGCGATTAAAGCCACATAGGCAGGACCAGAGGAGGTGAGCGCAAGGAAAGCATCTAGCCGTTCTTCGGGGAGCTCGAGAACCTCACTAACGGGCTCAAAAAAGGAGCGCACTTGTTGCATCTGTTGATCAGAGATGCCATTCCCCCAAGCCAAGCCCGTGAGTCCCTGACCCACCAGGCAGGGGGTATTGGGCACGGCACGCACACAAATCCGGCCGGGAAATAAATTTTGAAGCCGCGCCAAGGGAACCCCTGCAAGCACGGATAGCAAAAGACTTGACCGCTGCACAGGCATGGCTGTTGCAGGTGGCGCAGAGGCCGCAACCACATCGAGCATCTGAGGTTTAACTGCCAAGAGTTGAACCGATGCCCCCCAAGCCTCCTGGGCAGCAGGATCACTGGCAGCAACGACCTTGACTTCAGAGGGCACTCGCGCAGACACCGTTGCAACAGAGTCCTGGCGGCCAACAACCGCGATCACCTCACCAGCAGGGATGAGTCCCTGCTCAATCAGGGGAATCACAAGGGCCTGAGCCATCCGGCCCAGACCGATTACACCAAAGGCAAAAGGCACTGATGGTTCAAAGTGCGGTGGCGCTTGTGGCACTCCAGGCGGGAGTCGGAGCAATGCTGGCCTCGGAAGAGGCTTGCTCAACGTCCTTAGAAACGTGAGTGGGAACGGACGTTTCGTCCTGGGTGGCGTTGGTGACGGTTACGCAGCTGGGCGCGAACAGAAAAATGCTTTCGCCAACACGCTCTTGATGACCATCAATGGCAAAGGTGCCGCCTGCTACGAAGTCCACAGCGCGTTGCGCTTGATCCGGCTCCATCATCGTGAGATTGAGGATCACCGTTTTGCGCTCACGCAGGGCTTGGATCGCTCCAGGCATTTCATCAAAACTGCGAGGCTCCATCAAAGAGACCTCTGCAGTGCCTGTACTGATACCAGGCATCCCGATCACATTGGATCCAGTGAAAGAATGCTCACTTTCAAAGGGATTGCTCGACTCAAGAGTTGCCAAAGCACTCGACATGGAGTGAGAAGAACCTTCTTCGACTTCGTCCTGTTCGCCAGTGTCGTAATCGAGGTCGTCATAATCACCATCGAGGTAATCATCACCCGCAACGACAGCACGAAGACGAGAAATCAGCGACACCGGAACCTAAATCAAACCTGAACCCTGAATAGCGCTCCACAGAGTTGTGAGCAAGAGTGACTGGGCGATTTGAACATCTTCACAACAGCCTGCCCTGACAAGCGGGGGTCAAACCAAACGTTCAGGCCGTGGTCCAAACAATCCAGACCCCACGCGAACCCAGGTTGCACCAGCATCAGCAGCCTGCTTCCAGTCTCCGCTCATCCCCATCGAGCATTCGGGCAAAGCGAGTTCATCCGCGAGGGTTCTGCAGTCATGGAAGAGACGTTGACGGTCATCAAGCCCTAAGCCAATTGGGGCCATGGTCATCAGCCCAATGGGCTTCAAGCCTGGTAGCGAGTGCAGCTGCGGCCAAACCTCTCGCAAGGCATCCGGCTCCCAGCCACCCTTCGCCGGGTCGTCGCGAAGCTTGACCTGAAAAAACACCTCCGGATTCTTGTTTTCCTCCACCGCAATCCTTGATGTGCGTTCTGCAAGTCCCTGAGAGTCGATCGAATGAATCACGGGAAAGGCCCGCACGACAGCCCGGACTTTGTTGGCCTGTAGGCGTCCAATGAAATGCCAGCGCAAACCGCTGAGGTCGTCTAAATCTTTTTGTTTGGGGAGTGCTTCCTGCACCCTGCTCTCACCGAAATCAACTTGCCCCAAGGAGGCCAGCTCGCGCACCGCCATGGCCGGGTGGCCTTTACTGACAGCCAGCAGGTGAACAGCGTCTGGACATTCAGCGTGAATCGCCTGCCAGCGGGACTGAATCGTCTCAGATTCCGAGCTGATGGAAGCCATCAAATGAAGGTTTGATCGAACAGCTGCTTCCAATCGGCAAAATCGTCAGCGCGATCACGGCGACAGCGCGCCAGGTGAAGCTCTGCATGATGCCGGGCGTCCTGGTAAGGAATCACCTCAAACTGAGCCCCTCTGGGTTGCAGCGTCACCAAGAAAAACATGCGCTGGGCATAAAGAGTGGCGTACAGATCCCGTCCTTCGCCCGCGGTTGACACCTGATAAAGCATTCCAAAGGTGGGGTGATTGAGATAACGCTCCGCTCCCACAATTCAGTCCAACAAGATTTAGAGAGCACCGTACTTGCCTCGCAATCCCACCACAGCGAGAAGAACCACAAATGACAGCAGGTTCAAGCCACGCGCCAAGGCAGATGTGTTCTGAACAGGGCGAAAGCAGTCCGCAGGAAGCCAACGCCCTCCCCTGGCAATCAAGGCATCAGCTCCTTGCTCAGCCCGCAACAAAATATTGGCGAGAAGTCGTTCACCCACTGAAAGGAGCAATCCAAAGGAAGCCTTGAAGCCCAGCTGACGCAGATTGACCGCTCGACTTGCCACCGAGCGCACCAGATTCTGCAATTCCTCTTGCACCAGGGGCAAAAAACGGAGAGCCAACAACAACTGAAAACAAAGACGGTCCACTGGCAAACCAAGTTTGGTCAGGGGGAACAAACACCAATTGAGGGCCCACATCAAATCCTCGCTTGGTGTGGACAGCAGCATGAGATTCACGCTGTGCACCACGGTGACAATCAACGTTGCACTGTTGAGACCGAGCTCAGCCGATCTCCGATCCACCGAGAGTGGACCCAGATTGAGGGGCCCAAGCTGCACAGGACCCAGGCGAAACAACTCCCAGCTGGACGTCTGAAGGGACAAACCCTGCAACTCCTGCACAGGCCGTATGGCCTGCGTGGCTGCAGGGTCTCCCGTTGGCAAGAACATCGCCAGGAGCCCAAAGCCAACCCCGAGACACAAGACCAGCAGTAGGGAGCGCCACCACAACCTGGCCGGCAAGCCACTCAGGGCGGTGATCACCATCAAGGCCAGAACGAGCCCAAGACGCCACAACGGACCAGCCAGTACGGGGGTCAACAAAAACATCACGACCCAGCCCAGCTTCAAACGAGGATCGATCAGACGCAGCCAACCAGAGCTGCCATCCACGTACTGACCGATCGGAATCTGTCGCAACCAGTCCATGGGAGATCAGCCTTGGCGGTTCTGCTGACGGGTCAGCTCCTTTTCCGCATCCCGCTGTTGCTTGCCTCGCCAAAACAACTTCACCGGAGTGCCGTCAAAGCCGAGGCCTTCACGAATTTGACGCTCCACGTAGCGGCGATAGGTGTCACCAAACAGCTTGGGCTCATTCACGAACAACGTGAAACTTGGGGGACGACTCGCTACCTGGGTGCCGTAGTACAAACGGCCCTGCCGGCCACCACGGGTGGTGGGGGGACTTCGCCAGCTGAGGGCTTCCTTAAGCACTTCGTTGACAACCGATGTGCTCACCCGGCGGCGGTGCTGTTCCACAGCAAGAGACGCCAAAGCAAAAATGCTGTCGACCCGCTGCCCCGTAAGCGCAGAGGTAAACAGCATCGGAGCCCAATCAAGGAAATAGAGCTTGGCGCGCAGTTCCTTTTCCATTGCCGACATCGTGTGGCTGTCTTTTTCCACCGCATCCCACTTGTTCACCACCACCACGCAAGCGCGACCGTCCTCTTCGATCCGTCCTGCTAAGCGTTGATCCTGCTCGGTTACACCATCGAGAACATCGATCACTAAAACGCAGACATCACTACGTTCGATCGCTTTAAAACTGCGGTTGATCCCAAAAAATTCTGGCCCGTAATTCACGCTGCGACGCCGGCGTATTCCTGCGGTGTCGATCAATCTCCAGGGACGATTTTCCCGTTCAATGCGCGTATCAATCGTGTCGCGAGTCGTACCACGAATCGGACTCACAATCGCCCGCATCTCGCCACAGATGGAGTTGAGCAAGCTGGACTTCCCCACGTTGGGGCGGCCAATGATCGCGAGCTGAATCGGCTCCTCTTCATCGCTTTCCTCGTCCTTGGGAGGAAGGAAGGTGAGCACCTGATCGAGCAGCTCGGCGGTGCCAGCACCATGGATCGCCGAAATCGGATGGGGTTCGCCAAGACCGAGCCGCCAAAACTCCGCGGCCATCCCCAATCCCTGCTCAGGAGACTCACACTTATTCACCGCAAGAAGGGTCTTGCAGTTCTGCGTTCGCAACCACTCCGCGATCGATTCATCGGCAGCCGTAAGTCCCTGCTGACCATCCACAATCACCAACGCCACGCTGGCTTCAGCGAGGGCAAGGCTGGCCTGCTCCCGGATCTCAGGAAGGAACTCACTGTCGTCATCGAAGACCAAGCCTCCGGTGTCCACCACCTTGAATTCTCGATCGCCCCAATACCCATCTTGATAGGTGCGATCTCGCGTTACACCTGGCTGGTCGTGAACGATCGCCTCACGACTTCTACAGAGTCGATTCACCAAGGTGGACTTGCCGACGTTGGGACGCCCGATGATTGCGACGACCGGACGCGCCAAGACAGGAGCCCAGAAAAACTTTCTTGACAGTACAGAGGTGACCCATCACAAAAATCTCAAATCACTCATAAAGAGACGAGTAACACTCATGCGTCACAGCTAAGCCTGTGACAGCACTGACTGAAAACAAAGCGTCAACGTTCCCGAACGACAGGCCCGTTAACGACGCAGTCGTCTTCTGGATAGGTGCGGACTCAGTGACGTGTGTGGCGGGAAGACCTGCTGCTGAGCGCTTGCGCAATCAACAGTGAGGAGAACCGCCCTTCTCTCAAAGAGACGCAAATATTACGATTTGTAAATGGAGCTTCGGTGGAACGGAGGGCCATTCGGGAGGGGTTAGACGCCCTCCTTTTTTATGCCTACGGCTCAACTCACAGGAAGATCACCTGGGTGACCACTCACTGGATTGAGAGGCGGATCAAGCAGCGGTGGCATGGGTCCCTCGTCTGCCAGCAACTGCTCTCGAGATGCAAGCCAAGCCAGTAGCCAATTCACGGCTGTAGCGCGACGCGTGCGCCGTGGGTAAAGCTCCCCGATTCGATACCCGGCAAACTTCAGCTGCTCTTTCAACAACTGCTTGTGCTCGCGCGGAATCGAACGGGTGAGTTGCACGGACGCTGGGCGGGTACTGATCACTTCAGGGGCCTGGGGGAATGCCTCTCGCCATGCCGAGGGCGTCTCAGGTCCAGCAAGCCAGACCAAGCCTTCCCCTTGCAGCTGGTACCCCAAGCGCTCCCAAACCCGCTCTGCCACAAAGCGGTCACTCATTCGGTCTTCCAGGATTCGATCCAACAACAAGCGGCTAAGCGGCCAAGGGGTAGGGGGCATGCGAGCAAACCGGAGGCCTCCATCCTTCGCCCCATCGCCTTGCCTTGACAAGCCCAACTTTCAGACCCACTGCCCGACCAGCAGAATGAACCGGTCTTCGGCCTCTGGCCATGCCGCTGAAGATCCAGGGACGACTAGTAGAGCGACAACTCAGGTGCCGCGCACTGCAATCCCCCCTAGCTGGCGTCAGCGATCGGATTTTTAGGCAACTGGTGCGTCGCTGGGCTCCCGATGCATTGCTATTTACCGAAATGGTGAATGCCACCAGCCTTGAGCTGGGGCACGGACGGCTCAAAATGGATGGCCTGCAGGAAGAATCAGGGCCCATCGGGGTGCAGCTGTTTGATCATCATCCCGCCGCGATGGCAGATGCAGCCCGCCGTGCCGCCGATGCCGGAGCCTTTCTGATCGACATCAATATGGGCTGTCCTGTCCGCAAAATCGCCCGAAAAGGAGGCGGCAGCGGGCTGATTCGTGACCCGGATCTGGCCTGCAAAATTGTGGATACCGTGGTGGCTGCAGTAGGGCTTCCGGTCACGGTAAAAACACGCCTCGGCTGGTGCAGTGATCACAACGCCGTGGGAGTTGAGACGGCAGTGAACTGGTGCCGACGTTTAGAGGAAGCTGGAGCGCGAATGCTGACGCTCCACGGCCGCACGCGAGAGCAAGGCTTCAGCGGCACCGCGGACTGGAGCGCGATCGCCGCTGTCAAAGCAGCCCTCCGCATTCCTGTGATCGCCAATGGAGATGTAAACAGCCCTGAGGAAGCGCTGCGTTGCCTGCGGATCACCGGCGCCGATGGCGTGATGGTGGGTCGCGGAAGCATGGGTGCCCCTTGGCTTGTGGGCCAAATCGATGCCGCACTGAGTGGCCTGCCGATTCCAGCCACCCCCGCACCAGGTGCACGAATAGCCCTCGCAAAAGAACAACTGTTGGCCCTGATCGAGACACGCGGAGATCACGGCCTGCTGATTGCGCGGAAACACATGAGCTGGACCTGCACTGGCTTTCCGGGGGCATCCCAGTTTCGGCAGCAACTGATGCGCGCTCCCACGCCTGCCGCAGCCATTGATTTACTCGATCAACAAATGCAGCAAATTCAGTGAATGCGCTGTTGCCTCTGCTGCTGATCTGGCCGCTCTGGCTAATCCGTCGGCCCGAACAAGACACCCCGATCTGGGGACGCCGCAGCCTGATCCTGCTGATCAGCCTGTTCACCCTGCGCTATTTGGTCTGGAGAGTGACCTCCAGCCTCAACTTCGATAGCCGCTTATCGATCACCCTCAGCGTGCTGCTCCTCGTCGCCGAAGCCTGGCTGCTTCTCGTTGGCTTGGTACCGCTCTGGCTGGCTTGGCGGCGATTCCCCGATCGCCGCTCAGAGATCAACGACCGGCAAACGCACTGGGCAGAGAGTGGCTGGAAACCACACGTGGACATCCTGGTTCCCACCTACGGCGAACCGATCAAGGTGCTCGAACGAGCCCTGATTGGCTGCACAAACTTGTCCTATCCCCACACCAAGGTGTGGGTGCTCGACGACAGCGGTCGCGATGAGGTGAAAGCCCTCGCTGCCGAGCTGGGATGCCGCTACCTGCACCGATCGGAACGCGCCAATGCCAAGGCCGGCAATCTCAATCATGGTCTGCGCCACTGCCGAGGCGAACTGGTTGCGGTCTTCGACGCCGACTTCATTCCCCAACGCAGCTTTCTTGATCGCAGCATTGGCTTCCTGCTCGACCCTGAGGTTGCGCTACTTCAGACCCCTCAAACGTTCATCAACGCCGACCCAGTGATGCGCAATCTGGGAATGGAGAACTGGCTTCTATCTGATGAAGAAAGTTTCTACCGCTGGATTCAACCGGTCCGCGATGGCTGGGGGGCCGTGGTGTGTGCGGGCACCTCTTTTGTTGTGAAACGGAAAGCACTCGATCAAATCGGTGGCTTTGTGGAACAAGCCATCTCTGAGGATTTCGTGACCGGCATCAGCCTGACCCGTCAGCGTTGGCGACTGCTTTATTTGCAGGAAAAACTCAGCGCTGGCTTGGCGGCCGAAACCATGGCTGATTTCGTGCACCAGCGCCAACGCTGGGCCTCTGGCACTTTGCAAAGCCTCCGGCTCAGCAGCGGCCCCTTGCATCGCAAAGGGTTATCACTTGGGCAACGCATCGCCTACCTCGAGGGAGTGATGCATTGGTTCAACAACGTGCCAAGGCTGGTGCTGATGCTGATGCCACTCAGCTATGGCCTACTCGGCATCATTCCGATCTTGCTCAACAGCCAAGCGGTATTGACCTTGCTCTTACCGCTTTGGGTCTTGCAAGTGTTGACCCTGGGCTGGTTAAACCGCGGGTCCCGAACAGCCTTTTTGAGCGAACTCACCGGATGGGTGCTCACCGTTCCTCTCACCATGACCGTGCTGGCCAACCTGATTGGACGCATCGGTGGATTTCGGGTGACCCCCAAACATCAGCGCCGGGATCGCGGGAGCACCAGCGCGGAGCTGCTACTGCCACTGCTGGCCCTGGTGCTGTTCAATCTGGTGAACCTCCATGGACTGCTCTCCAACGGCAGCGGTCTACCAGCTCAGGTGCTCGCCGGTCGACCGGTCGGCCTGGTGTGGGGCGTGATCAATCTGCTCAGTTTGATCGTGGCAGTTCGTGCCTGTTGGGACCCAGCTGCGAAGGATTTCGCCCCGTGGCAGAAGCTCAAAATGGAAGCTTGGATTGAAGACAACGGAGGGCACCGTTACCCCTGCTGCATTACTGCCTTAAGCGAGCGCGGCGCCCTGATCACCTGCACCCAGAAGGCTCTGCCATGGGTTGCCAGTTCCAAGTTGCGCTGGTGCGAAGAGCTGCCCGCATTGCCAGTGATATTGACCAACAAAACAGAAACTGAAGCCCTTCTCCACTGGGGAGCCTTACAGCGAGAAGAGCGTTACGCCCTGATCCGCTGGCTTTTTTGCCGGCCAGGATGCTGGGTCGACCGGCAGGCGCCTCAAGAAGGCCGTGCCTTGCTGGCCCTATTACGGCGCCTGGTCGCACCACCAAAACGCGGCCCCTTCAACCCGAGCCTGATCCCGCAGCACGTTCCCACAATCCAGGGATCAGCGCATCAATAAATCACGCGTCCCCGTGATTGCCTGCGTCGCAAGCAATAAAGCAACAACAACATTCATCGAGACATGCAGCCGTCGCATCCCGAGCCGACCAGCAATCTGCTTTTGCATCACCACCGAGGCCAACATCAGGGCGATTAAGGCCGAACCACCCCATAGATGCGACTGCCAAACCGCTGTTGGGAAAGCCTGGCGCCACTGGAGCAACGCAGGCTGAGAGGCAATCAACATCAGGGTGAACCAACAGGCTGCTGCCCACAACATCTTTGCGATGACGCCTTTTGCACCTAACAACACCACGTAAGCCGCTGCAGCACCCACAACAGCCAGCAGGAAGCCCAGCATCTGATCACCCTGCATCCCTCCAGCAAGGGCGTTGTGAAACAGCGCCACCAACACCGCCAACACCATTCCCCCGGTGACCCAGCGACCGTGATCGGCGTGTTCTACCGGCACCGTTGGCGCAATCGGATTGAGATCCAGCCGCCGCTCGCGCGCCAAAATCCCCAACCGAATCGTGGCACCCACAACCGGATAGACAAACAAAATAATCAAAACGGGGTGAATCAACCCGAGCCAATTCAAGGGCGTGAGAAACGAAGCGCTTTCTGTCACGGCAATACCTCAGGCCAAGTCTGCCGAATGAGCAGCAGTGAAAAATAAGGCTTCGACTCAGCGGGAATTTCGATCGCTCGTGCCAAGACCTGATCAGGCCAACCCACCCGTTGCGCAAAGAGAGAGCCTTCCAGCAGCTGACGCCTCTCCAGGCAGGCCCGAACCCATGGCCAGCGCTGCCCCAGCTTGATCAATGCCAGCACCATGGAGTTCGCTTCTGCTAGTTGCAGCAATCGCTCTAGATCTGACTCGTCGTCTGGGCAAGGACGAATCAGAACCCCGTCTTGCTGCAAGGCAAGGGGCCAATCAATCGCCATCTCTGCGCTAGCAGCGGCTGCAGCACAAACCGCCGGAACGCCTGGAATCAGCTTGAGCGTGAGATCAGGATGCTGCTTGCGCAGCGCCAATTGCACATAGCTGCTCGAGGCAAACAGAGAAACGTCGCCTTCGCAGAGCAAAACCACCGACAAGCCTCGTCGCAGCTCAGATGCCAATGAATCAGCAGCATGCCGCCAAGCTTTCAATCGTGGCTCGGCTTCCGCCACCATCGGAAAAACCAGAGGCAGGCGCCGCTGACTAGAACGCGTCCAGCGAGAAGCAATGGTCCAAGCCATCCCATCGGCATCGGCACGCGCAACGGGATAAGCCACCACATCGGCAGTTTCAATCGCGCGAACTGCGGCAATGGTGAGAAGCTCTGGATCACCAGGGCCCACTCCGATCAATTGCAGAGCGTGAGGCACAGGATCCACGACCAACAGGCCAACAATGACAGCGTCCGGTGGAACAAGCACCACGGCGGAGCCCCATCGGGGCAAGAGAAGATTGAGATTCAAACAGCGCAGTGCTGATGACGGAGCTGAGGATCTACGCATCGCAGGAAGGAAGCGTTGATGCAGGCCATGATTCAGCTGTTGCTCCGGAACCGGAACCACTCTTCAGCACGAGCAACGCTGCACAGATCAGCGCAGAACTCAAAACTCGAGGGATCAAGTTTCAGCGTTGGCCAAGCAAGCCAGAGCTTGAACACGAGGCCAGACAAGAGCAAATTTTGGAGGCCTATGCATCGCTGATTGCTTCCGTAAAAGAACACGAGCACTACCAAACAGTCGATGTGATGCGCGTTGGGGGAGATCAGCCCAACACTTCACTGCGTCAAACATTTCTGCAGGAACACCAACATGCAGAGGATGAGGTGCGCTTTTTTGTGGAAGGTTGCGGACTCTTCTCACTCCACATCAATGATGAGGTGCTTCAAGTGACCTGCGAAGCCAATGATTGGATCGCCATTCCAGCGGGAACCCGGCACTGGTTCGACATGGGCACCAACCCGAACTATTGCGTCATTCGTTTTTTTAAAAACTCAGGAGGATGGGTGGCGTCTTACACAGATGATCCAATCGCCAATTTCTATCCAGGCCTTCCTTGAGCAAGAGAGCAGACAACCAAGGGCTGATCGATTAAGGATTTGGTCTCATCGGAGACAGTCAACAGGCACCACCAAATAAAAGAATGCTTAGGTCTTCAAAACAATCTCATGGGCTATCTAATTGTTGCGGGTTGCGTTGCTCTTGCAGCTGCAATGTCCAAGTCATTGACTGACAAAAACTAATCAGCCATAAAACTCATCTTCTCTTCACTGATTGATATTCAGATTTGAAATCAAACAGTAAGTCCAGGGCCTGTCCACTCAAAATAGGGCAAGGCAGCTAGCAGCAAAAGAAGATTAATCACTTATGACATCATCAACCAACAAGTGATCATTACATGAGTCCTTCATTGATGGCCTCTTGGACTGCGCTTTAAGATTCTGTTTGGGGCCCAAGCTCTTAAACTCGATAGCTCGTGCGCACGTTAGAAGCTGCTCTATGACTGGAGCAGTTTTTTTATGCCGTGATCTCAGAACAGCTGGCCAGCCGATGAGATCTACGACATTCCAACCCTCACCGGCGGGTTATCTAAAGAAGACATCACTTCATCAACAATCAGTTGCAACGAACAACAAGAATTGATCAAAAAATGAGGCAAGCCCCTGACAAGCGATATGGCATGAATTTGGTTGAGGTTTATGGCACAAATCAGCAAATATCAACGCCACAACTATGCATCCTCACATCCTCTGGTTTCTCTAAAACCCCAGTGAGTGCCTGAACTTCAACCTGTGCAAGTTCCTCCAAGCGGGGCACGATCACCGAACGAGCCCAACGCTGTTCGGCAAGCACCCAATAGAGACCAAAATGACGCGCCTCACTCAACAACAAGCTTCCATAAAGGTCCTTTAAATCTTTCTCAGGGCTGTGCTCCGCCAACAACGCCATCCGTTCATGGCTGCGGGCCTCGATCAAGCCTGCTACCAAAAACGAATCCAGCATTCTTAGCGGCTCCCCTTTGCGAATGTGTTTGGCAAGAAAGCCGCCATATCCCGGGGATGGCAAAGGCTCGAGGTAGCGGCCTCGCGCCTTCAGCAACGCAAGCACCTGCTCGAAATGCTCCAGCTCCTCGCGCGCCAACGGACTCAACACTTCCCCCAGACCTGGTTCGCAGAGATAACGAAACATCAGCTGAATCGCCGACCCCGCCGCTTTGCGCTCGCAGTGCGCATGATCAATCAAGACCTCCATTGGTCTCGAAATCGCTTGCCGCACCCAAGAGGCACTCGTAGATGCAGCCAACCAGCGGATGCTGGCCACAGACGTTGAAGCCATCAACCCTCAACTCCGCTCGCAGATTTCCGCAGGTGGCGGACCAAACCATCGAGGGCCAAGTCGTAACTCACGGGTCCAAAACCACAAATCACGCCAACGGCACGGTCCGCCAGAAACGAACGATGCCGAAACGGTTCACGGGCATGAGTATTACTCAAGTGCAGCTCCACATAAGGGATCGATGTTCCAAGCAGAGCATCACGGATCGCAATCGAGGTGTGGGTGTAGGCCCCTGCATTGATCAAGATCCCATCTACCTTTCCCATAGCCTGATGAATGCGATCCACCAGTGCACCTTCGAAATTGCTCTGGAAACACTCCAGCGTTAGGCCATCAGCGTCAGCCCGCTCGCTGAGTGCCGTCTCGATCTGATCCAGGGTCTGGCGTCCGTAGAGGCCTGGTTCCCGCTGACCCAGAAGATTGAGGTTGGGGCCGTTGAGCAGCAATAGGTGCATGGCCCGACTCATAAACATGGGTTGATCGTATCGACAGCCTTGCTGGTAATCTCTCTTGGTGTGGTTCGGGTCGGTGCCCGAGTGGTTAATGGGGGTGGACTGTAAATCCACTGGCTCTGCCTACGTTGGTTCAAATCCAACCCGGCCCACCTTCCACACGCCCTTGTAGCTCAGCGGTAGAGCACTCCCTTGGTAAGGGAGAGGTCTCGAGTTCAAGTCTCGACAAGGGCTTCAATCTCACTCCATGATTGGTTGCTGACCCTGTCCAACGGGGCTGGGATTCATCACGATGCAGTTCTGACCTTTAAACCCAATCAGCGAAATCTCATCATCGGTCGAGACTCCTGTGACAGCACATATTGGCTTCAGGAATAGATCATGTTGCGCTTCAAGACCTGCAAATACGATTTAGCCCAACCTTCACCATATTCAGCAATAATCAAGCTCAGGCAGGTGTTGAGAAAAGGTATCCACCGATACATATCACGCATAGAAAAAAGGGATTCCAGTTACAAACCCATCACGTTCCTGCATGAATATGCAAATAATGCATAGCGCAACCTTCCTTTACCAACTTAACCACACTTAAACCCTATAGAGGCCAAGCTCAGCTAAGTTTATGTACTTATTGCGCGATTTGCATGAATTGCCTCGTGCTTGAAGACCAGCAGATATTTCTTGACCTCCTTGGCTCCATGGTGGAGAGCTTTAATGAGATATCGGATGTCTTCAAAGCAGAAAGCATTGAAGCTGCCAGCAACATTTCACATCATCACAAGATTGACCTTGCGATCCTTGATGTCTATCTGCCAGATGGGCACTGCAATGACTTTGCAAATCATCTGACCTTTCAAAATCCGAACATCAAAATAATCATTTTATCTGGAGCAGCACAAGAGTTTGTTTGTCCCAAAAACCTTGAACAATCTATTTACGGAATCATTGACAAAACCGATGCCTTCGATACTTTGCGACATTGCATCAATGTAATCGTGAAGCCCGCTCATCATGAGTTAACCCAGCGACAGCAAACCATCTTCGGTCTTATCGGAGAAGGAAAAACCACAAAAGAAATAGCCATGGAGCTTGAAATTGCTCATTCAACGATAGAGACGCATCGCAAAGCCATCGCCCAAAGACTAAATGTCAGCGGTGCTGAACTTATCAGAAGGGCAACCTTGGCTCGTACAATTCAAAAAATTAATCAATGAAAATCCAAGCCAAATCACTAGCAAAAAAGCTAACGCGAACCACAGGGGTTCAATTAATTCTTGTAGCAGGATCACTTAGCATTTTAGGATTTAGTGTTGGACGAAACATTGTCATTGAGCAGAAAGAAGCCCATCGAGCACATCTCCCAGTTGTACGAGTATCAGAGAGGCTGAGTAGCAAGATTAGCTTCCCAACTATTATCAACCAGCTCAACGAAGAAGCGATCGCTGCCGACCCA
>JAVBIX010000012.1 GCA_030756895.1 Synechococcus sp. SP2 MAG | reverse complement strand
CCCTTATTTCAATCCACCACCCTCAGGCTGGATTGTTGGTTCGGGAAGTAATCTCAGCGACCCACATGGAATTCAATGCTTAAGGCTGCGCATTATTGATGCTTGCTTATGTCCTCTCGCCGATCTCCCTGCTGAATCTCAAGGCCTCACAATCTTTCCACTCAACATCAATATTGAGGTGGGCCTTGTGGTGCTCCAGCAAAATGCCAATCAAGAACGCATCTCAGAACTAGTCAATACATTCATATAGGACTAAAAGGCTAGAAGTCACAAAAAATATTATTAAGCCCTTTTGCTTTATTGATTGATTTCTGAGCCAAGGCTAAACAAGTCTGGTGGCTACTATTTACTCAGCAATTAGCATTATACACGCATTATTCTCAGACATGGAACATCGAGAGAATCGAAGAAGGAGGATTGCCAGGCCACATCAGCGAAGGCTTTGACTTCGGCACAGTAAGCATCAAACCCAACCAAATCAATCTTTTTCTTCTATCCACTCAGACACGATTGATTGCCATAAAAGAGAAGCCATTAGCCCGAGCCATGGTCCCAAAAGTGCGTGACTTGCATGCATTGGCCCCAATAATCCAAACAAGCCCCATAATAAAATAATTACAAATCAGCTTTAGAACAGACTTCTTGGCTGGCTTTCATTAAACACCAGCATCATGGTCAGCTTAGATTTACTTTCTAGTTTTGATGGAATGATATGGCTTCAATCTGGAAAGAAGGTAGGCGCACTCTTTGAACAACACCAAACAACGATAAGTCGAAACCAAAAAAAATGTGCTCAAGCATTCGGAATCAAACTCCAAAAGATAAGCAGTAATTGGCAACCTCAAAGCGATTCTCCCTTGCTTCAGTTGGAGCGAGTGGTTCATCAAGTGGCGCGTTTGCAAGGGAAATCAAGATTGAGACTTGACGCCAATCGATGGCTTGACAGTGGCCTTCTCAATCCAGCACCCGCTGGCTGGCTCGTCTCCTCAGCTAAAAACGGCACCACTTCCCACAGCCTGGAATGTTTACAACAACGCATTGTGGATGTTTGCTTATATCCTTTCGCCGACATTCCGGAAGAAAGTCAATGCCTGAAAAAGATTATAATAACTTCTAGGAAGATGGGTATTGTCATACTTCAAGAACATGCCAATCAAGAACGCATTTTAGATCTCATCAACATGCTCGAGCAGGCTTAATCAGCGGAGCCAATCAAAGGAGTAAAGCTCATTCCAGAGCCTTAAACAGCACCGCTGATTGAGGACCAAGTACATAGCGGCGCCTATCGTAAGTGCCAACTAACGCACCATTCGTTTCCCAGCCAACTTGGGCAACGTCGTGAGATTCAAGGGGCAAAGCCTTCCTCCGAGAGCGGTTCATAACCACCACCACCCCAGGCGCGCGTCCCATGAGCCCGTCAGAGGTGTATGCCTGCCACGACAGACCACGCTCGCTCACAGCAAAAACATGTTGGCGGATTTTCGTCAACGACACGATCATTGAGCGCAAATCATGGGGCCAAGGCTCTTCCCACGGCATCGCCTCGCGACAGGCCGGTTCAGGACCGCCCTCCAGGCCCACTTCCGTTCCGTAATACAGGCAAGGGGCCCCGGGCTGAAGCATCAACATCAGCAACGCCAAAGACAGAGCAGCCACATCCCCTTTGAGAGTGTGCAGCGCCCGGGGCACATCGTGACTATCCAAAAGATTGAGTTGGCAGCGGTTCACCTCCGGTGCATACCAACCCTGCGTCTCAGACCAGATTTCAAGCAAGGCCTCTGTTGCCAGTGGGCGCAACGGATACATCGGGTTGCGGTAGCTGCGTCGCAAGCGCGAGCCAGCCGCCCAACAAAGGCTGCTCCAGCCCAAGCGGTAATTCATCACGCCATCGAAATGGTCCCCTTGCAGCCAAGGCCGGGCATCTCCCCAAATCTCACCCACGATCCAGGCCTCGGGGTTCACAGCTTTCACCATGCGCCGGAAGTCCACCCAAAAGGCAGCAGGCACCTCATCGGGCACATCCAGGCGCCAACCGTCGATGCCGCGTTCTAACCAGTGCTTGCCCACCGCTAGAAGGTGCTCCTTCACGGGCGCATGGTCATGGTTGAACTTTGGCAGCGCAGGATCATTCCACCAGCAGCTGTAACCACAGTCTTGGCCCTTGCGCGGATAAGGCCGCAGCGGCCACCGATGCACATGGAACCACTCGCGATAGGGAGAGCAATCCCCGTTTTCCAGCAGGTGATGAAACGCCCAAAAGCCGCGCCCACAGTGGTTGAACACCCCATCGAGGATCAGGCGCATGCCGCGTTGATGCACCGCCGCAATCAGGGCATCAAGCGCAGCATTCCCTCCCAATAAAGGATCCACATCGAAGTAGTCGTAAGCGTGATAGCGATGATTGGCAGCCGAGCTAAAAACAGGAGTGAGGTACAGACAGGTCACTCCCAGCTGCTGAAGGTGGTCCAGAGCATCGATAACTCCATAGAGATCACCCCCCTGGAACCCTTGTTCGGCAGGGTCTGTCCCCCAGGGTTGCAATGCCAACCCCTGCTGCGCTTCCACCCTGCCGCTGCGGCGAAAACGATCAGGAAACACTTGGTAGACCACCGCCTCAGCAACCCAAGCGGGGAACTGATCAATGCGTGGGGTATCCGCCATTCCTTTGCAGGCCGCTGGTCCCATCGCTAGCAAGTAGGAAACGAGATGGCTATGGCAGCACCGCCCCTCCTGCTCGCACTAGATCAAGGCACCAGCAGCTCACGCGCTGCTCTCTTCGATACGGAGGGCCGCCCAGTCGCCAGCGCTTCCGCACCACTTGAAATTCACTACCCCGCCGATGGCTGGGTGGAACAAAGTCCTACGGCGATCTGGGAGAGCCAGCGCCTTGCGATGAGCCGCCTTGAGCAATCGATCACTCCAGAGCAGCGAAAAGCCGTGATCAGCTGCGGCATTACCAATCAGCGTGAAACCACCACGCTTTGGAAACGCAGCGATGGCAGCCCCTGCGGCCCAGCCCTGGTCTGGCAGGACGGCCGCACCGCGAATCTCTGTGAGCAATGGAAGGCAAGCGGCCTTGAAACGAGCTGGAGAGCCAAAACCGGCCTAATGCTCGACCCCTATTTCAGCGCGAGCAAAATTCGCTGGCTGCTCGATAATGAGTCGGCCGCAAGCAGTGCCGCGGCCCAGGGTGATCTCTGCTTTGGAACTGTGGAGAGCTGGCTTCTATGGCAGCTCAGTGGCGGCACCATTCATGCCACAGACATGAGCAATGCCAGCCGCACCCTGCTGATGGATCTAGACCAGCGGCAATGGATCGATGACGCCTGCGCTGAAATTGGCTTGCCGAAGCAGGCTCTCCCCGAACTCAGGCCATGCCGTGGGGATTTCGCAGTGATCCAAACGGGTTTGCCCTTTGCTGGCGTGCCCATTCAAGCCCTGCTTGGAGACCAACAGGCAGCCACCCTGGGGCAACTCTGCCTGGAACCAGGCGAAGGCAAATGCACCTACGGCACGGGCGCCTTTCTCGTGGTGAACACCGGCACCAGCATCCGCCATTCCGACGCTGGCCTGCTGAGCACCTTGGGCTGGACCGATGAGCACGGCACCCCCACCTATTGCTTAGAAGGAAGCCTGTTTAATGCGGGCACGGTGGTGCAATGGCTGCGCGACGGCCTCGGCATTATCAGCAGTGCTGAGGAGGTCAACCCCCTGGCGCAAGAGGTGGAGAACGCCGCAGGGGTGATGCTTGTACCAGCCTTCACAGGATGGGGCACGCCCCACTGGGACCCCAGTGCACGAGGTTTGTTAATTGGGATCACCCGCGACACCCGCCGAGGCCATATCGCCCGAGCCGCCCTGGAAGGAATCGCTCTCTCCGTTGCCAGTCTTGTGGAGTTGGCAGAACAAGCCATGGAGCAAAGTCTCGGGGAGCTTGCCGTGGATGGGGGAGCCGCAGCTTCTGACCTTCTCCTACAAGCCCAAGCCGATAGCACTGGTTTGCGCGTGCGCCGCCCCGTTCATCTTGAAAGCACCGCTCGCGGCGTGGCCCTGCTCGCTGGCTTGCAAGCCGGCGTGATTGCAGACCTCAAAGACCTAGTGCCGAATCGCACCCAAGACTCCAGCGTGTTTGAGCCCCAACAAACCCTGGAGCAACGCCAACGCTGGCGCCAACGTTGGAACGATGCTGTGAGCAGGAGCCTTCACTGGAATGGCTGATCAACGTTTTGACCTCGTCGTCATCGGCGGCGGCGCCACTGGATGCAGCGTGGCCTATGAAGCGGTCCGGCGCGGCCTGCGGGTTGCCCTGCTCGAGGGCGATGACCTCGGCAGTGGCACCAGCTGCCGTAGCACCAAACTCCTGCATGGAGGGGTTCGTTATCTCGAACTTGCTTTTAAAACAGCCGACCTCGCTCAATTGCGCTTGGTTCGAGAAGCCTTGCTTGAGCGGGGCCACTGGCTGGAACAAGCCCCGTTTTTAGCCCAGCGCCTTGAACTGGCCCTGCCCAGCGACTGTCGTCTTGGCCAGGCCTACTACCGCATCGGGCTTGGGCTTTATGACGCCCTGTCCGGTCGTGCCGGGATCGGCAGCAGCCGCATGCTTTCCTCCAAGCAACTCAACCAAGCACTCCCTCTTCTGCGTCCTGATGTTCAACGCGGAGTGGCCTATAGCGATGGGCAATTTGATGATGCTCGCCTCAATCTGCTGCTGGCTCTCACCGCGGAACGGGCCGGTGCTGTGATTCGGACCCGCACCAAGGTTCGGGAGCTTGAACGCAACAGCCAGGGGCAGATCTGTGCCGCGATCAGCGAAAACAACCAAGGGGAGCAAGAACGCTGGGAAGCCAGGGCAGTGGTGAATGCCACAGGAATCCAGGCGGATGCCATCCGCCGGATGGCCGATCCCGACTGCTCGATGCGCATGCTCACCAGTAGGGGAGTGCATCTGGTGTTAAGAGCAAACCTCTGTCCTGAAGGAGTCGGCTTGCTGTTGCCATCCACCGATGACGGACGCGTTTTGTTCATGTTGCCCTTCTTTGGACGCACCCTGGTGGGCACCACAGACACAAAGTGCACCCAAGCGAACGCAGCAGCTCCATCCGAAGACGAACGAAACTACTTGCTCGATTACGTGAAGCGCTGGTTCCCCGACCTGGGCCATCCCGATGTGGGGAGCTGTTGGGCTGGCGGACGACCGCTGCTCAAGCCAGCCGGTGCCGAAGTGAACAGCAGCCGGGTCGTGCGTGAGCACGAGGTTGAGACCCTGAACAGTGGCCTAATCAGCGTGATGGGGGGTAAGTGGACCACTTGCAGACCAATGGCGATCGACACCCTTCAGGCGGTGGAAGCGCAATTGGGGAGCCCCCTTTCAGACCCCTCTGCGTTGCCCCTGATTGGCGCAGATCAAGACCCCAAACGCACTCCCGCACTGCTGCAACAGCAAGTCCGCGCCCTAGAACGTCTGCTGCCCGAGACCTCCCTACGCGATCAACAACTGGCTCACCTCCAATCCAGTTTCGGATTAGAAGCCGCTGCACTTGTAGCGAGCTGGAGTGAAAGCGATCGTGAGCCTCTAAGCGAGGTCATCCCCGTTTGCCTTGGTGAATTACGCCATGCCATCAGCGCTGAACATGCGCGCACCGCAACGGATGTTCTCGCCCGTCGCTGCCGCCTAGCAATGGTGGATCAAGACGAAGCCGAGCGGCTGCTTCCGCAGGTTCAAGCCCTTCTTGAAGAGGCGGGAGTGGGCGATCCCAAGGCTCCAGGACTCAACTTGTCCTACTGAACCCCGGAGTCCTCGCTGCTGCTGTCTGTTTCTTCCACTTCGCCGATCAACCACCAGCTGAACCCATGGGCGGCGAGGTACACAAACCAATCGTCATCGGCAGGCGGAAAGTCACAACCCCAAAGAACCTCTCGAGTGCGTTCGCCAGACCATCGGCTCAGATCGAGTCGAAACGATGCCCCAGCCGCGGAGAGATTGGCCGCCACCATCACCGTCATGGTGGCGTTTGTGCGGACATACACGATCACGCCAGGGTGGGCACAATCCAACAGCTCAAAGTCGCCATTGCGAAGGGCTGGTAGCAGCTTGCGGCAGGTGAGCATGCGCCGATGCCAATTCAGAAGCGAACCCGGCAGCTGCTTCTGGACCTCCACATTCACCACCCGATAGTCGTATCCGGGAGCCGTGATCGGTGGCAACACCAACAGAGGATCTGGAGCGGTCGAAAACCCACCATTCCGTCCAGGCGTCCAGGCCATCGGAGTGCGGTTCGGATCACGGTCGCGCAGACCCGGCCAATCCCCCATTCCGAGCTCATCTCCGTAATACAGGCATGGAAGTCCTGGAAGGCTGTAGAGCAGGGCATGCATCACCCGATTGGAACCAGGATCACCATTGAGCAAAGGTGCAAGACGCCGGTTGATGCCCCAGTTCAGCCAATGCCCCTGCCCCTGATGCAATCCGGCTCGGATCGTTTGAATCACGTCCTCTGGAACCAGATGGCCATCGCCAAGCCAAAGCTCATCGTGATTGCGTAAAGGCAAGGCCCACCTACTGCCACCCACAGCGTTCTGAGCTGCCTGCAAGCACTCGCGTAAGGCCTCTACCGTTCCGCTGGCAATCGAAGCAAACAAATGAGCCGTTAGGGCGAAGTTGAAAGCTCCATGCAGTTCATCATCGGCGAGGTATGGGGCAGCCTCCTCCACCGGTTGAATCGCTTCCGCAAGGAGCAAAACATCCTTGCCATGGCTATCCACCCTTGCGCGTAAGCGCTTGAGGAATTCATGGGTTTCAGGCAAGCCCTCACAACGAGATCCTTCAGCTTCAAAAAGGAAGGGAACCGCATCGAGACGGAAACCGTCCACGCCTCGTTCAATCCAAAAATCCACCACATCGAGCATCTCCTTTTGCACGAGTGGGCTGTCGTAATTGAGGTCGGGTTGATGGCGCAAAAAACGGTGGAGGTAGTACTGCTGCGCCACCTCGTCCCATTCCCAGTTCGAAGACTCGAAATGGCGGAACAGCACTGGAGCATCTGCGTAGCGCTTGGGGTCATCGCTCCAGACGTATACATCCCGCTCCGGACTACCTTCTGGGGCCCAACGGGCACGTTGAAACCAAGGATGGAGCGTGCTGGTGTGATTCAGCACCAGGTCCATCACCACCTTGATGCCTTGAGAGTGGGCAGCAATCAAGACCCGATGAAAGGCCGCCAAATCACCCAGCTCGGGGTGGATGGACTTGAAGTCGGTGATGTCATAACCACCGTCTTGCAGTGGCGATGGATAAATCGGGGTGAGCCAAATCGCTTCCACACCCAACCAACGGAGATAGGGCAGGCGATTGGCCAGGCCCTGCAAGTCACCGATCCCATCACCATTGCCATCGGCATAGCTGCGCACGATCAGCTGGTAGATGACGGCACCGTTCCACCACGGCTGCTGCTTAGTCATCACGCCGGCACCATTCCAACTTGTACTAACCCCGATCGGCCGCGACGTCATCCCCTCTTTTGCAATCCATTGATTAGGACTGCGAGCATGGACTTAGATCCCATGGCTTCTGATGGTCAGATCCTCCCCCAACGAGGCCTTTCAAGCTGCTGATTTAAAGACTCTCCGCTCTACTGTCGTCACGGGTCAAACCCGACCGGAAGCGTGGCGGCGCCTGCAGTTAAAACGCCTGAGCGACCTGCTCGATCGCCATGAAGCAGACATTCTTCAAGCCCTTCATATCGACCTCGCCAAGCCAGAGCTCGAGGGGATGTTTGAAATCGTGGCATTGCTTCAAGAATTAAAAGTCACGCGACGGCGACTTAAGGCCTGGATGAGGCCTCGACGCATCCCGGTTCCGATTACGCAACGGCCAGGGCGAGCCCAACTCGTTCGAGAGCCCTTGGGCTGTGTGCTCGTGATTGGGCCATGGAACTACCCCTTCATGCTCACGCTCCAGCCCCTGATTAGTGCCCTTGCGGCGGGAAACACCGTTGTCTTGAAACCCTCGGAGCATGCCCCTGCCGCCGCAGCCTTGATCACGCGCCTCATCCAGGAGGGGTTCCCCAGTGATGTGGTGAGAGTGGTGAATGGGAATGGATCCACCGCGGCAGCTCTCGTGGACCTTGGCTTCGACCACATTTTCTTCACAGGTAGCGGAGCGATTGGAGCCAAAGTGCTGGCCGGTGCCGCCTGTCATCTCACCCCCGTCACGCTGGAGCTTGGAGGTAAAAATCCTGCTGTCGTGCTCGATAGTGCCGATCTTGCAGTCACCGCCCGCCGCTTGATCTGGGGCAAAGGCATCAATGCAGGACAAACCTGCATCGCCCCTGACCATCTCCTCGTACAAACCAGCATCCGGGAGCGCCTTGTGCAGGCTTTGAAAGAGGAGCGCCGCAATCTTTATGGAGACGATCCACTCGCTTCTGCTGATCTCAGCTGCTTAGTCCACGATCGGCATTTTCAACATCTCGAAGGCCTCCTGGCAACAGCTCGAGCAGAGGGACGCATCCTGTTTGGAGGCGAATGCGACCACCAACGTCGCAAGATCGCACCCACCCTGATTGAGGTACATAGCGATCAAGACCCCTTGATGGCAGAGGAAATCTTTGGTCCGTTATTGCCAATGTTGACTGTGGAGACCTTGGATGACGCCATCACACGCATCCAAGGGCAAGACAAACCCCTAGCCATTTATCTCTTTGGCGGTGATCACAACGACCAAAAAGCGGTTCTGCAACGCACAAGTTCAGGTGGGGTCTGCTTCAACGATGTGGTGATGCAAAAGGGGGTTCCGGAATTGCCATTCGGTGGAGTGGGGCCCAGTGGTATGGGCAGCTATCAGGCAGAAACAGGCTTTCAAACCTTCTCCCACGCACGTTCTGTGTTGAGCAGGCCCTTTTTTCTCGACATTCGTCACCGCTACCCGCCCTACAAATTGAATCCTGCCTTGTTTCGCCGTTTTGTTGGCTAGGTACCGCTGAAGATCACGCCAAATCAACCAATACAAATGAATCCGCGCGAGGGACTGGCGAGTTGGGCCAGACACCTTATGTTTCGCCCAGCACAGAAAGAAGCATGCGAAGCATTGTTGCCGCCGCCCTAACCCTGTCGGCATTGATGCCCCTTCAAGCGGGCGCGGCATCGATCACCGTAAAACCAGGAGACACCATCTCAGGTCTCGCTGATCGCTACGGCGTATCGGTTGGAAGCTTGATGAGGGCTAATGGAATCCGTAATTCCAACCACGTGGAAGTTGGGCAAAGGTTGCGTTTGCCAAGCGGTGCCAGGGGCGTTGTCAGCGCTGGCCAAGGACGTCACACCGTTAAAGGGGGAGACACCCTCGGTGGCATTGCGGCTCAATATCGCGTCAGTGAAAGGGATCTGATCGCCATCAACAGCCTTCAAAGCGCTGATCATGTTGAGCTTGGCCAAACGTTGAAGCTGCCCACAACGGCCGTGCTTCCCAAGCCAAAGCCAGTGGCGAAGGCCAAGCCCACGCCCATTAATGCCAACCCAAACGCTAAATCTCACACCGTGGCCAGAGGTCAGACCCTCACCCAGATCGCCCGCGCCTATGAGGTTCCCGTGGCCTCCCTGATTGATCTCAACACCATCAATGACCCCAACAAGGTGACGATTGGGACCAAGTTGATGCTGCGGGATTCCCGTCCCACTGAATTGGTCAACGCATCGGTGCAAACCAGCACCACGCCGGAAGTAAAGCCCGTTCTCACGGCAACGGCCAGCCAACCAACCAAGACGGTTCAAGCCAAGCCTGTTCAGGCCAAACCAGTTCAGGCCAAAACGCCTGTTACGAAGTCAGCTCCAAGAAAAGCAGCTCCAGCAAAAACCACGCCAACCCAATCAGTAGCGGCAAAATCAGCTACATGGCGCACGTACGGCCCGCTCCAAGTGGACTGGAGCAACTGGCAATCCATGGGCGGCAGCATGGTGGCTCCAACCTTGAACAGCGAAGGCAAGCCCCTGTACGTGGCGGTGAACTGTTCTGCTCGCAAAATCAATGTCACCAGTTCTGATGGTGCATGGAAAAGCTGGATTGCCCCTCAGACCAATTTCGAGAAGGACCTGGTCAAGGATCGCTGTAACAAAACTGCCTAAGCCAAGCTGATCCTTTGCCGTAGCCGCGGTTAAGCCGCGTAATGAAGGGGCCAAGGGGCATGCAGGAATTGTCTACCGCTATCCCTTAACGACAAGCGTTGGGCACCGTCATTGCTCTCACGAATGAGCTCCTCTTGCACGAGCCTGCGCGCAAGCCAACCCCAACGCTCTTCGCTGCCATCAAGCTCCCGCAATCGCTCAGTCAGGCTGCGGATGTCTGCTCCCTGTCCGGCATCGATCACCTCCAGCAATTCTTGAGCACGATTTGACCAATCCTTGGCCCGTACATCAGCCAGGCAACGATCACAGCGGCCGCAGGGAGACGTCAGCTCCCCCACCGAGAGCAGCAAAGCTTGCTCTCGGCAAATCTCTCCCTCAGCAACAGCCTCCATCCGCCTCAATTGCTGCTGTGAAAACTCCACGCGCCAAACGTCGTCGTCGGAGGCCTTGGCTTCAGCAGCACGTCGCAAAGTGGACTGCATCGCCCAGCCCAAGCTGGTTCGATCTCCAGGCGAAAACAACACAAGGCAATGGGCCGGCCTGCCATCGCGTCCAGCGCGACCTGACTCTTGGAGGTACCCCTCCGGAGTCGCAGGTAAATCCAAGTGCAACACCAACCCCACATCCGAGCGGTCAACGCCCATCCCAAACGCCACTGTTGCCACCAACACAGGCGCATCAGCTTCTAAGAAATGCCTTAGAGCCTCCTCACGGCGCTCCGCCTCCAACCCCGCGTGATATGTGATCGCGGGAATGCCTTGGGATTGCAACCGTTCGGCCCAGAGCTCCACCGAACGACGGGTCCTCGCATAGATCAAGGTGGCACCCCGTGATTGCTTCAAGGCCTCTAAAACATCAGGGAGCGGATCTTTCGGACGGCGCCGCATTGTGTAGTGGAGGTTGCTGCGTTGAGCAGACGACACCTGGATAAGCGGTTTGCATAACCCAAGCAAACGGAGAATGTCGGCCCGCACCCTTGGGGCTGCGGTAGCACTCAACGCAACAAGCGGGACACCAGGGCACAGGGCCCGAAGCTGACCAAGACGTCTGTAGTCGGGCCGAAAATCATGGCCCCAAGCGCTGATGCAATGGGCCTCATCCACGGCCAAAGCCACCAACTGCCCTTCCCTTGCATGAGAAGTGAGCATGTCCCTCGCCGCCTCACCTTGAAGACGCTCAGGGGCGAGGTAAAGAAGACGCAATGTGCCAGCGGATAACTGCTCCTGAATTGAGCGTCGTTGTTCGGGTTGAATCCCGCGGTGCAAGCAGGCGGCAGCAATGCCTCGCCGCTGCAGCTGCAGCACCTGATCATCCATCAGAGCGACGAGGGGAGAAATCACCACGACCAACCCTTGTCGCACCAAGGCAGGGAGCTGGAAACAGAGAGATTTGCCACCTCCAGTTGGAAGCACTGCTAAACAATCACGACCGCTTAACAGAGCTTCGATAACTGGACGTTGCCCTGTGCGAAAGGAGTCCCAGCCGTAATGCCTGTGGAGAGCCTTAAGGAGTGGATCCAATGCTCACCCTCACTCCACAGATAGTGTCTTCACCTTAACGAGCACTAGATCTAGGGGATTGGCGGAGGCTCCAGTTGGTCAGGAGCCTCCTCAACAAGTTGAAGTCTCACCCTCTTGCCCCCAGCAAGTTCCCCGAGCGACACCCGCATCGTGGCTCCACTCAAGGTTTGTAGCGCTGTTAAGACATCGCGTAAGTAAGGGGTGCTGCTTCCGCTTTCCACCCACAGCCGTTCATGCAGACCACCTAACCGCCTCCAAGAGGTATGCAACTTGAGAACAGCAGCCTCAAGCGTCTGAGCCTGGCCTACCGCATCGGCGAGCAAGCCAAGAGCGTCGAGACGCTGAGCCTCTTGCATTGCTTTCTCTAGATCAAGTTCCCCCTGTTGAAAGGCACGAACAGCAACGCCTGACTCCGTGGCTTTGGTGATCCATCGTGCGGTATGGGTGACGTCCTTAATCCGATCGATTTCCGGCTCATCGCGCAGCACCTTGCGGAAGTCTTCCTGCTGGAGTGCTGGAAGCTTTGACAATTCGCGCACCAGAGGCGCAACAACCTTGGATGGCAGCAAATTCTCTTGCGCCCGTTGACGGATTTCATCCGGAAGCAAGGGACTGGTTGCAGAGGTGAAATCGTCCGTAAGCCTGCGAACCTGTTTGCGCGTGATTTCCTGCCCCTCGTTTGCTGCTTCCGCGATCATCAACTGCACTTCAGGAGCGGCTAGAGCGGTTTCAAGAAAAGCCCGTTTTGAAAACTGGTTCACACTTGATGGTTCAAGCAAACCCTCACCAACCAAACCTTGCTCCGATTCAGCCAACTGAATCAATCCATACGCCCTGGTCTTACTAATTTCCCTTTCGCGAAGCCACTGCAAAAAACCTGCACCACGTCCCTCACCGCCGCGTTTTTCCCGATCACGCACTGATTTAAGAATGCGACCACGCCAAATTTCGGTTTGTAGATCAAATTTGTCGCACACGTCCCAGGCCTGCTCGAGACGAGCCAAGAATTCCATCGTGCTGATGTCATCCCGCTCAGGATCTGGGAGATCGAGATTGAACGAGGGTGCTTCGGGACTTGGGTTCGTCAAAGACGGTGGTGGAGGGGTGGTGATGGATGCTGCCATGCCGGTGCGGCAATCTTGGTAAGACGCGAACGACATTCTGTGACGCTCGCTCCATCTTGAGACCACGCAGCGATACGCTCGGGTTGCATCAACGTTTCTGCGCAGCGATGGCTATTTCCCGCGGTGACAAGGTACGCATCAAGCGCCCTGAGTCCTATTGGTACAACGACGTCGGCACGGTTGCGTCCATCGACACCTCAGGCATTCGTTACCCGGTGGTGGTTCGCTTTGAAAAAGTGAACTACAGCGGGATTTCCGGATCAGAAGGCGGACTCAACACCAATAATTTCGCTCAAGCGGAACTCGAGCCAGCCTGAGGCCATTGCCTGAACTCCCAGAAGTTGAGACGGTTCGTCGTGGATTAGCGAATCGTCTCAATCAATTCGTCATCAGCGATCTTGAAGTGTGCCGAGAAAGGGCGATTGCAAGTCCTGGTGGTCCAGAGTGCTTTGAGTCAGGACTCATCAATTGCCGCGTTGGCGATTGGACGAGAAGAGGAAAGTACCTCTACTCAGAACTCCATCGGCCTGGATCATCAGCCGAAACAAATCATCCTGAAGAGAGCGCAGGATATTGGGGCGTTCACTTACGCATGACCGGCCAATTTCAGTGGATTGAAAACGACACCCCACCCTGCAAACACACTCGCGTGCGTTTTTGGAATGCAAAGGGGCAAGAGCTGCGCTTCGTTGACCTCAGAAGCTTCGCAGAAATGTGGTGGGTCCCACCCAACATTGCCGTGGATTCGATTATCACGGGCTTGAAAAAACTGGGCCCCGAACCGTTTAGCCAAGACTTCAAAACGCAGTATTTACAAGAACGATTTAAAGGTTCCACACGCTCAATCAAAGCGGCATTGCTAGATCAGTCCATTGTGGCTGGCACTGGAAACATCTATGCCGATGAAAGCTTATTTGCTGCAGGTATTCGCCCTGAAACGGCAGCAGGGCAACTCAATCGCAGACAATTAGACAAACTAAGGGAATGCCTGATCGAGATCCTAGAGCTGAGTATTGGTGCAGGAGGAACCACGTTTAGTGATTTCAGAGATCTAGAAGGTGTTAATGGCAATTACGGAGGGCAAGCAGCGGTTTATAGGCGTACAGGGCAGCCATGTATCAGATGTGGGAA
>JAVBIX010000011.1 GCA_030756895.1 Synechococcus sp. SP2 MAG | reverse complement strand
CAAGTGTTATGGATCTCCAGACTTGCTTCCACTGGCCAGAACAAGGACCATCACTATGTTTTGAGCAATGGTCGCAACAGCACCTTGGCCGAACGCTTCAGCCAACAGAACCAGCGGGTCCGTCCCAGCTCCAAAGAAGACCAGGTCGTTCAAAAGGCAAAAGAGCATTTTGAACGCACGCTGATTCCCATTGCAGGCAGCCTTGCGGGCAGCGTTGCTGCTCTGCAGCACCCAAGTGCGGATGAAGCCCTCAACTACGGCGAGATCTTCCTGCGCGACAACGTGCCAGTGATGGTCTACCTGTTGACGCAAAAACGATTCAAGATCGTCAAACAGTTCCTCCAAATCTGCCTCGACCTTCAGAGCACCACTTATCAAACCCGTGGCGTTTTCCCAACCAGCTTTGTTGAGGAGAACGGTGAGCTCATTGCCGATTACGGCCAACGTTCGATCGGACGGATCACCTCTGTCGACGCCAGTCTCTGGTGGCCAGTCCTCTGCTGGATGTACGTCAAAGCAAGTGGAGACGAAGAATTTGGATCCACACCTGGTGTCCAACGAGGAGTCCAACTGTTGTTGGACCTCGTGCTTCACCCCACGTTTGAGGGCACACCGGTGCTGTTTGTGCCGGATTGTGCGTTCATGATCGATCGTCCAATGGACGTATGGGGTGCACCCCTAGAAGTTGAAGTTCTCCTGTATGCCTCCCTCCGTTGCTGCGCTCAGCTCATGGAGCTCGGCCGACGGAATCAAAACAGTCGCCTGCTCGACCAACGCTTGGTCCTTACGCGCCAGTGGATTCATGACCTCCGCAAGTTTCTGCTGAAGCACTACTGGGTGACCAGCAAGACGATGCAAGTTTTAAGGCGAAGACCCACAGAGCAATACGGCGACAATCAGCACCAAAACGAATTCAATGTGCAGCCCCAAGTGATCCCTGATTGGCTGCAGGACTGGCTCGAAAACCGCGGTGGCTATCTCATCGGCAACATCCGTACAGGCAGGCCCGATTTCCGCTTTTATAGTCTTGGCAATTCTCTGGGCTGCCTCTTCGGGCTTCTGACAGCTCCACAACAGCGAGCTCTGTTTCGCCTCACACTTCACAACCGCAATCATCTGATGGCTCAGATGCCGATGCGAATTTGCCATCCACCCATGGAAACGTTGGAGTGGCAGAACAAGACGGGATCGGACCCTAAGAACTGGCCGTGGAGTTATCACAATGGCGGCCATTGGCCGAGCCTTCTTTGGTATTTCGGGGCCTCGATCCTCCTCCATGAGCGCCGTCATCCCAATGCAGACATCCTGCTGATGGGACAGATGAAGGCGATGCTTGAGGACTGTTACTGGAGCCAGCTCAACCAACTACCAAGACAACAGTGGGCTGAATATTTCGATGGACCCACAGGCACTTGGATGGGCCAGCAATCACGCACTTATCAGACCTGGACCATCGTTGGATTTCTTCTGCTTCACCACTTCCTTAGGGTCAATCCTGATGATGTAGAGATGCTCGACCTTGACGGACCACCCGGGGCTTAGAACAACAGCTCAAAAACGCCGCACAATAAAAAACCCCCAGCGATGAGCTAGGGGTTTTTTTAAGCCAATCGGATCAGAACAAACCGAGTGTCAGTGACTTGTCGATAGGCATGGCAGCTCCAATTCCCAAATAAATGGTGGTAGCTGTTCCGAACAAGAACACTGCCATCGCGATAGGACGGCGGAATGGGTTCTGAAACTTGTTGAAGCTCTCGATGAAGGGGATGAGCATCAGACCAAGGGGGACCAAGGTTTGAAGTGCAATACCCAGAAGCTTATTAGGAACAACCCTAAGGATCTGAAACACCGGATAGAGATACCACTCGGGAAGGATCTCCAAAGGGGTTGCAAAAGGATCGGCCTTATCACCCAGCATGGCTGGATCCAAAACAGAGAGCCCAACGATGCAAGCGATGGTTCCAAGAATCACTACAGGGAAGATGTAGAGAAGATCATTGGGCCATGCAGGCTCACCGTAATAGTTGTGCCCCATGCCTTTAGCGAGCTTGGCCCGCAGCTTGGGGTCGGTGAGATCAGGCTTCTTGAGAATATGCATGGTGCGAAGCGGTAATGAACGAACGGTAAGTGGGAAAGTTCGAAACTTGAATCAGTGCGTAAAGCAACTGAAATGGATCACAAAGGACCGGAAATGCCCTGCTTACGGATCATCAAGAAGTGCATGAGCATGAAGACAGCGAGCAACCAAGGCATCACAAACGTGTGAAGGCTGTAGAAGCGGGTGAGTGTGGATTGACCAACACTCTCGCCGCCACGAAGCAGCTCAACCATGAAGTCACCAACAACTGGAATGGCAGCAGGCACTCCAGAAACAATCTTGACGGCCCAATAACCAACTTGATCCCAGGGGAGTGAGTAGCCGGTAACGCCAAAAGAAACAGTGATCACTGCCATCGTCACGCCGGTCACCCAAGTGAGCTCGCGAGGACGCTTAAAGCCACCCGTGAGATACACGCGGAAAACGTGGAGAATCAGCATGAGCACCATCATCGAGGCGCTCCATCTGTGAACTGAGCGGATGAGCCACCCGAAGCTCACATCTGACATCAGGTACTGAACTGAGCTGTAAGCCTCAGCAACAGTGGGCTTGTAATAGAAAGTCATCGCGAACCCGGTCGCGAACTGAATCAGGAAGCAAACAAGCGTGATGCCGCCCAGGCAATAAAAAATATTGACGTGGGGCGGAACGTACTTGGTGCTGAAGTCATCAGCGATGTCCTGGATTTCAAGACGTTCCTGGAACCAGTCGTAGACAGGTGAGGAGTTCGCCATGCAAAGGTCGGTTTGGATTGCGAGAGTCTACCGATGACGCTCCAACCGACGCGACAGAATGAAGCCGATGTTGCCGATTGTTAATTACATGAAAAAAGGCCTGCGGCAGCTGGCCTCCGGCTTGGCCTCCCTTTTGCTTTGCAGCCTCTTAATTCCAGCGCCTGCTCTTGCTCTCAACGATGCCCAGCAGTTGGTGGTTGAAACCTGGCGACTGGTGAATCAGAGCTATGTCGACCCCTCGATTTTCGACCGTATTCACTGGAAGCGTCTGCGACAGAAGGCTCTCGAGCAGACGATCGAAACCAGCGAGCAGGCCTACAGCGCCATCGAGACCATGCTTGAGCCCCTCGATGATCCCTACACACGCTTGTTGAGACCTGACGATTATTCCGTCATGAAGTCCAGCAACTCCGGAAGCCTGAGTGGCGTAGGACTTCAACTGGGCCATCACAACGATGAGGACTCAGTTGTTGTGATCGCTGCACTTGAAGGGTCACCCGCCGCTGATGCTGGCGTGGTCAGCGGCGCCGCCCTGCTGGAGGTGAACGGAGAATCCACCGCTCTGCTGGGACTCGAAACCACCGCAGCACGCTTGCGAGGGGATGTGGGAACGCAGGTTTTGCTGACCGTGCAACCCCCGAATGGAGAAACAGAGGAGCTCACATTGGAACGACGCAATGTTGACCTGCGCCCTGTTCGCACTCGGCGTCTTCGAAGTGACACGCATACTCTTGGCCATCTACGCATCACGCAGTTCAGCGAAGGCGTGCCAAAACAAGTGCAAGAAGCCTTGCAAGAACTCACCGATAAGGGAGTGGAAGGGGTTGTTCTTGATCTTCGGAACAACTCTGGGGGTCTCGTCAGCGGCGGACTCGCCGTTGCTGACGCCTTCCTGGACCAAGAGCCCATCGTGGAAACACGCAATCGAGACGGGATTGCTGATCCCATTCAATCGAACCCAATCACGCTTTATGACGGTCCGATGGTGACCCTCGTTAACGCCGGCACCGCGAGTGCGAGCGAGATCCTTGCGGGAGCCCTTCAGGACAATGATCGTTCTCAGCTGCTCGGCAGTGAAACCTTTGGCAAAGGGCTCATCCAGACCCTCACCAACCTGAGTGATGGCAGTGGGTTGGCCGTGACCGTGGCCGGCTATGTCACCCCAAGCGGACGTGACATTCAGGGGCAAGGAATCACACCAGATCGTTTGCTGGATCAGCCCGAGCCACTGAACCCAGGGGGCGAAGGAGACCGCTGGCTTACGGATGCAGCACGGGTATTGGAGGCCATCATCGATCGCAAGACCGCCGAATCTCTTCCAACAGAGGATGCGATCAATCCAGAGGAGATGGCAGAAACGGCATGAGTAGCCGCACGTATCACGACCCTCTTCATGGCGGCATCGCACTAAACACAGACGACCCGGCTGAAGCTCTGGTAGTTGAACTCGTTGACGCAGCCCCCTTCCAAAGGCTTCGGCGCATTCGTCAGCTCGGGCCTGCGTTTTTAACCTTCCACGGCGCTGAATCGAGCCGGTTCACCCACTCTCTTGGCGTTTTCCACATTGCGAGACAGGCCTTTCAGCGCTTGTTGGCCATGGATCCATCACTGGAATGTCATCGCGGCGTGCTCTATGCGGCAGCCTTGCTTCATGACTTGGGTCATGCGCCCCTGAGCCACACCGGCGAGGAAATGTTTGGCACCCACCATGAACGGTGGTCCGCACGCATCGTTCGAGAGCATCCCGCGATCCTGGAGCCTCTTGAACGATTCCAACAAGGAAGCTCAGAAGCTGTGGCTGCTCTCTTAGAGCACGGAACCACAGAACGAAGGGTGATTAAAGACCTCGTTAGCAGCCAACTCGATTGCGACAGGCTCGATTACTTACTGCGAGATAGCTACAGCACAGGGACGAGCTATGGCCAACTGGATTTAGGGCGAATTCTGGCGGCACTCACCCTGGCGCCAGATGGAGAACTCGCGATCCATCCCAAGGGCCTAATGGCTGTGGAGCACTACCTCGTGGTTCGAAACCTGATGTACCGCAGTGTTTACAACCACCGCCTCAACGTGGTGTGCAATTGGCTGCTGGAACAAATAATCCGCCTAGCCCGTGAGCTAGGGCCCGATCATGTTTGGACAGATTCAACGATGCGCTGCTGGCTTTGGTCCGCCCATGAGCTCGACCTAGAGGCCTACTTAGCTAACGATGACCTGCGAACTGGCTATCACCTGATGCGCTGGCGAGAGGAAGCCCCTCGCCCGCTAGCTGATCTCTGTGATCGGTTTCTCAACCGACGACTCCTCAAAGCTCTTGATGTGGACGATCTCTCGAAGGAGAAGCAGCTCGAATGCTTGGCACTCGCAAGGGGATTGGCTGAAGTGAAGGGATTGGATCCGAGCTTGAGTTGCGGTTTACGCCATCAACAACTGCATGGATATCACCCCTATCGCGGGGGGCTGAGGCTCTGGAATGGGCAGCAACTTCAAGCACTCGAACAAAGTTCAGCACTCGTTAAAAGTTTGAGCAAGCCTGTCAGTACAAGCTGGCTGATCTATCCAAAGCAGATCAGTCAGGAACTGAAACGAAAGGTGGGCCAATACCTGGCGCAGATTTAACGTCAGCTTCCACTCTTGATCACGTCGGTGGCTTTGACCCAAGAGACCCTTCAAGCTGCGTGCCATCGCCTGGTTCTGCCCACCAATCGGCACATCCCTTGGCAAGACACCCTGGAGGACCAACTTAATGGCCTTGAGGGCAAGGATCTCGAATTGGATAGCGGGGAGTGGTTGCTCAATGGCCGGGTGCTTTCTGCCCTTCAAGCTCAACTAGAAGAACGCAGTTGTCGATTGCTGTCGATCAAAAGCTGCAATCCCCTCACCGTGGTTAGCGCCAACGCCCTGGGCATTCCAGCTCAGCTCACAACGCCGCAGCTTGCAAATTCGCTTCCTAGTGACCCTGAAGAACAGCGGGCCCCAGCCCTATTAATTCATCGTGCAACCCTGCGATCGGGAGACCATCTCAAAGCGCGCCACCACGTTTTGCTCATTGGCGATGTCAATCCAGGCGCGCAAATTAGTGCAGGAGGGAACGTTCTGATCTGGGGACGACTCCGTGGCTTTGCTCATGCAGGGGTTGAAGGCGATTTGAATGCGCGCATTACGGCATTACAGCTCCGTCCCCTTCAGCTACGAATTGCGGATCTAGTGGCCAGGGGGCCAGAGGAGAAACCTCAACCTGGACTTGCGGAGGAAGCCAGGATTGTGGATGGAGTGATTTCGATCGAGCCTGCTGATCCCCGCAGTGGCTTGCCAATGCAGGAGCTTTCTGCCGATTCGAACAATCAAGAGCACTAGCCCTTAACCTGGCGAAATCCACCGCGACAACGTGACGTCAAATTCGCGAACGATCCTGATTTGCTCCGGCAAGGGTGGCGTCGGTAAGACCACTCTTACGGCCAACTTGGGGATTGCACTGGCCCAGCGTGGGTCCAGCACTGTTGTTTTGGATGCCGACTTCGGTTTGCGCAACCTTGATTTGCTGCTTGGACTCGAAAATCGAATTGTCTATACAGCGCAAGAGGTCTTAGCCGAAACCTGCCGCTTAGACCAGGCCCTTGTGAAGCACAAGCAAGTCCCCAATCTGGCTTTGCTACCTGCTGGCAACCCGCGGATGCTCGAGTGGCTCAAACCAGAAGATATGCAGGCCATTGCCTCCATGCTCGAACAACGTTTCGATTACGTACTGATCGACTGCCCCGCAGGCATTGAAGACGGATTTAAGAACGCCGTTGCTGCAGCGCGCGAAGCGATTGTGATCACCACGCCTGAAGTATCGGCGGTACGCGATGCAGATCGCGTGATCGGATTGCTTAACACCCACGGGGTGAACCCAGTGCAGCTCGTTCTCAATCGGGTAAGGCCCAAAATGATGGCCAACCAAGAGATGTTGGCTGTTGATGACGTCACCGACATTCTCGCCCTCCCCTTGCTTGGATTGGTGCTGGAAGATGAGCAGGTGATCGTGAGCACCAATCGAGGCGAACCTCTCACCCTGAATGGAACAAAATCACCAGCAGCCAAGGCCTACAGCAATATTGCTGGCCGCCTCCAAGGCGAGGACATTCCATTGCTGGATCCTTCCAAGGAGCGTTCAGGCCTTCGGGCCACGGTGCGCCGCTTGATGCAAACGAAGATCTTCTGAGCCGATGACTCTCCGTGACCTTGTCGACAAATTGCTGGGGCGTCAACCAGCGAGCGCCAGTACTGCCAGAGACAGGCTTCAACTCGTTCTGGCGCATGACCGCAGTGACCTAAGCCCTGAGCTTCTCGATCAAATGCGTCGTGAAATTTTTGAAGTGGTGGCTAAGTACGTTGACATCGATCTCGAAGAGGGTGATGTGAGCCTGGAAACCGAGGATCGTGTGACAGCTCTTGTTGCCAACTTGCCGTTTCGTCGACCGGTTGCATCACCCAGTCCCAAATCTGACTAGGGGGGAATGGTTCTAGAAGCAGTTCCTCACGTTATGGCTGAGCAAGGCTTCACCCCCGCAGAAATCACAGTGGTCCAACTCCTATTGGAAGGGCTTAGTAATCGAGCCATTGCTTCCAGGCTGGTGGTGAGCATCCGCACCGTTGAAAGTCACATCAGCAACGCTCTCGATAAAAGCGGTTGCCGCTCGAGGCTTGAACTTTCAATGTGGTGGCTCCGCAATCATTCAGAGTCTTCGAGAACGTGCAGCGTTAAACTCCCCTCAATGCCGGCTTAGCTCAGTGGTAGAGCAGCGCTTTTGTAAAGCGAAGGTCATCGGTTCAAATCCGTTAGCCGGCTTCAGACAAGTTCCATCCATCACGCTCAGCTCTCCATCTCCACGGTGGGAATCAGCGGGCTGAACGACCTGTAAAAATCCAAATCCCAACGATGGCAAACAGCCACGGGAGCACATCCAAACCAAACCATGGCGTGAGTAGGAGCACCACTGGTTCAAACAGCCAGTGAATGGCGGTTAGGAGCAAAATCAACGAAGCAATCAACCAGAGCATTCGGGAAGGCTCACTACACCTGCTGGCATCACAGCGCCTCTACGAAGCCAATGCCAGCCTTGAGGTTCTTGCCAAGCAATCACCGAGCTCGCTTGACAGGACGGGGCAGGCCAAGGGATTGGTGCAAGCAAAGGCAACTCCGGAAAGGCACGCGCAGCCTCTCTTTCAGTTCGACTGGAGTTTTCTCCTGAAAGATTGGCACTGGTCGTGGCAAGCGGACCGCTGCAGCGCAAAAGATCCAACATGGGCTTGCAAGCTGGAATGCGCAAACCAAGGGTTGCCACTCCAGGGTTGAGGGCCTCTGCAAAGGCACCAAATGCTGGTATCACCAGAGTGAGAGCCCCTGGCCAGTGCAGTTGCGCAAGGGCACTGGCATCAGCTCGAGCAGCTGGGGAGACATGGCACAACAACCCATCAACGTCAGCACCCATCAAAATCAACGGCTTGTCCTGGGGCCGTTTTTTCAAGCGCCAAATTTGAGCAGCCTGCTCTGGCATCGCAGCCAATGCCGGAAGGGTGTCTGTTGGGAGTAGGGCGGCGCCCCCAGCACGCAAATGCACTTCGATGCCATCGCGATCCAACACATTGAGAGGATTAATCGTCATCGTTCCTCCGTTTGTCGGTTGGAAGCTAAGGATTGGCAAGATCGCTGAGCAAGAGCAAAGCGGGGAATGCCTTGAAGGTCATAACGGGCTTCTGGCCTGTTGAGACCTGCATGAGTGAGCAACTCCAGCACCATCGCACTCTGATCATGGTGGTGCTCCAAGAGGATCCAGCCGCCTGGCGCTAGTGCTCTGCAGGCATCTCGAATGATCTGCCTGCAACAGTCGAGTCCATCACCACCACCACACAGAGCCAGGTGAGGCTCATGGTCTTTAACAACGGGCTCGAGTTCATCCATCACAGCCGTTGGGATGTAAGGCGGGTTACTCAGCACAAGGTCCAACGTCCCCCACCATGGTTTGAGCGGTTCCCACCAGCTACCAAGATGGAGTTGCCAATCTTCGTCGCCAGCTAGGGCCATCAGATTGCGCTTAGCAAGAGCAAGCGCATTAACGCTGGAGTCCACGGCATGGCCCTTCCAGTTAGGAAGAGCACGGGCAAGCGCCACGGCCAAAGCTCCAGAGCCCGTTCCCAAGTCGGCCCAGATCCCTTCCCCCTCGCGTGCATCCTCTGGCAAACACTGCAAAGCGAAGTCGATGAGCAGCTCGGTTTCTTGACGGGGGATCAAGGCGTCGGGAGACACCTCCAGCTCTAGATCTCGCCATGGACATAGGCCCACTAAGTGCTGAAGAGGAATGTGCTGATCGCGATGCTGGGTCCAAAGATTCTTGAGGTCGTGCAACGAGGCACTCAGCTCGATCTCAACATCTGGACAAATTCGTAGTTTTTGAAGATCACCCCAAGAGCAATCTGCGGCCATCAAAAGCAGCCAATCCAAATCAACAGCGCGCCCACCCTGACGGATCAGCTCACGCCTCCAAACCAGTAGATCTGTTCCCTTGCAGCGGATAACGCCCATCGGATCAGGTTAAACGGACCGCCAACGCAAACCAGGCTTGGGCTCGATGACACCCTCGAGTTCGAGCTGCAACAACTCATGCGCCATCTGAGTTGGACTACAGCTCAGTGCTGCAGATAGCTGCTCAAGCGTGAGCCCCTCATCAACGCAACGCAGAAGCGAGGGATTCCGCTCGGCTGAGGACCGGGATCGGTCCAATGGCATCGACGCAGACCTTGCGGCCGCAAGCGGTCCTGGTCCAAGGGAAGCAATCAACGACTCAGGAGATAGCAAAGGTGTTGCCCCTTCCTGCAACAAACCATTGCTGCCCTTGCAAGACCAACGCAGCGCATCACCTGGAACCACCCAAACAGGACAATTCTGCGTGCGCGCGATCTGGGCTGATAGCAATGAGCCGCTTGTTTCAGGGCACTCAACCACCACCAGGGCACAAGACACACTCACCAAAAGGCGATTCCGCAACGCAAAGTTGGATCGCTGCACCCGAGCACCGCAAGGCCATTCGCTCAACAACAAGCCAGCAGACTCAACTTGGGTCTGTAGGGCCTCGTGCTCAGGCGGATAAACACGATCCAAAGGCGTGCCCAACACGCCAACCGGGAGTCCACTCGCTGCAAGACAACCATGGTGAGAAGCAGCATCAATTCCTTCAGCAAGGCCACTCACCACGGGCCAACCAGCACGGGCGAGGCACTGACCAAGCGCGTAGGCCATCCGACAGCCATGATCCGATGGTCGGCGAGTTCCCACCACCGCGACAGCCTTTTGAGCTGATAAGAAAGGCCAACACTGCGTCCGCCCTGACCAGTGCACAGCAAGTGGAGGACGCTTCAACAAATCAAATGAGATCGGCCAGTCCTGATCCAGGGGAAACAGAGCATTGTCTGGAACCCAAAGGCTTGGGGTCGTCCCTTGACTGAGGCGATACGAGTCCACACGCACCATCAAGGAGTCGGGCCAGCGCAGGGCTGCTTGCAAACGCAAGAGGGGCCAAGACCACAAATCGGCCAAGGTCACCTGATGGGCTTGTGCAACAGCCCTCAGAGCCCTAATCCTGGCAACACCCAATCCGGGGCATGAGATCCACAACCACCACCAGCCACGCTCTCCCAACAGCTCAGCGCAAGTACAAATGAACTAGCACATTATTGAGGTGGCCCATGGGTCAGCAGCTCAAGCGCTGTTGCAACAGAAGGGGGTGGGCGGCGCAAAACCTGACGCCTATCTCCGTTAAGACGGACCAAAACCAACTCCACATGCGCCTCAAAGGCGCAATCACCATCGGCCCCTAACAGCTGCGTCTGCCAGCGCCAACGGGGACCCTCTGGCGCCAGCGCATGGCTTTGAAGCACAACCTGGTCGCCGTGCATGAGGGCTCGCTTGTAAGACATCTCCAAGCGCACCACTGGCATTTCCAACCCTTCAAGCGCCATCAGTCGGTAGGGCAGCCCCACCGCCGCGAGTGCTTCGACACGGGCCTCCTCCAACCATCCGACATAGGCGCCATGCCACATCACACCGCCGTGATCGGTGTGTTGTGGCAACACACGCTTGTTCAATTGCCAAGGAAGGCGCGTAACGCTCTCAGTCACCATCAACACGGCCTGGTGCATCAGCCATAGGCTGAAGCAGACCTAACTCTTCATCGTGTTCAAGAATCTTCTGATTGCTGATTCCGGCAAAGGGCATGTCGGAGAAATGGTGCGGATGCTGCGTGACCTTCCAGGATTCAGGACTGCTCGTATCAACCTGCTCCACGTGGTGTCTGAGCAAGGGAAGATCAATTCTGAAGACCACTGGACGACTGCAGGAAGCCTGCTGTCCAAGGCAGTGAGTCAATTAGGGCTTGACCCGAGTGAAGTGAATTCGATCATCCGCCAAGGGGATGCCAAACAAACCGTTCTCAAGGTGGCTGAGGAAATAAATGCTGACCTGATTGTGATGGGATCCAGAGGCCTGGGTCGGCTTCAGTCGATCCTGTCCAACAGCACAAGCCAATACGTCTTTCAGCTCTCAACACGTCCGATGTTGCTGGTCCGCGACGACCTCTATGTCCGCCACGTGAATCGCCTCATGGTGACCATTGACGGAACCGGGGTTGGCGACGATGCGCTCCGGATTGCCTGCGAAATGGTTCGCGACATCCCTGGCGGTCAGCTCACTGGCGTACACATTGCCAGACAAGACCTATCAGCCTCCCGTGGAGGAGACAACAAAGCAGATGGCTTGCTTACTGCTGCAGTTCAACGCGCTCGGAGCCTGGGCGTTGAACTCAAACCACTGCACGTGGCGAATCCCGATATTGGCCGAGGTGTTTGCCAGGCAGCCGAAGAGATCAATGCCGACCTCGTTGTGATCGCGTCACAAGACAGGCGTCCTCTTGTTGCGAGGGGCCTTGTGGACCTAGACAAACTCCTTGGCGGATCAATCAGCGACTACATCAGAGTCCATGCGCCTGCGCCGGTTCTTCTGGTCCGCGAGCCAGAACGGAAGTAAAACGGACCAGACTTGAACCAACAGTCGATCAGGAGGAACCTTCTCGACTGTTGGTCTGGATGAACAAGACGATCAGAAACACCGTCGGAACCAGGACGAACATGAGGCTGGCAACGAAGCCGAGATCGTTGGTTTCCATGGGCGATTAATGGTGCAAGGCCGAACGTATCATCGTTCGGGAGCAACGATGACCTTCAGCTCACCCCTCGTCACTGGGCGTAGCAGGCGAATCGGTTGAAGTCTCCTGTTCAGACCCTTCTTCCGCCTCGTCAGCGCTCTCGACAACCGGCCATGAAGTTGGTCCCGCTGGCAGGGCTTCAGAGCGAGCCGCCGCCTTTTTCTTATCGAGTTCAGCGAAGCGAACTTGCGGACGGGTCAGCACGATCACGGATTGCTCCACAAGAGCCTGACAAGCCAATCTCCAAGACTCAGGGCGACGCCTGAGCTTGTTGTCCTCAACAACGGTTCGAGCCGTTAAGGGCGTGTCGGCGTCGGATCCCACAACATCGACAAAACAGGTGATGCACTGACCGCATCCACCACAATTCCCTAGTTGTCCCTTTAAGCCGTAAAGCTCAATGTTTTCGCGCAGAGCGACATCGCGCAGATTTTCTCCTGGGTAACACTCCACATCACGTCCCTCACGCAGAAAACGAATGACTGGCATGAAGTGCTCCAGCAATAAACGCCCACTTTGCGCCCAAAGGTTGCGTTTTGTAACCCCCTCAGCCAGAGCCGAATGCGGCAGCCAAAGGGCGGAAGCACTGACAGGACAGTGAGGGGAACAAATCAGGGGGCCTCAACACAAGACATTGCAGCTCGCGACAACACGCCCCACTCAATTGAGCGAACCCCTTACGATCGCTAGGTCTGTCTGCATCAGCAGCTCCGTTCCACCTGAACCTGACCCATGGGATTGCCCTGGTATCGGGTGCACACCGTCGTTATCAACGACCCAGGCCGACTCTTGGCCGTGCACCTCATGCACACTGCCCTCGTTGCCGGCTGGGCCGGCTCGATGGCCCTCTACGAACTCGCAATTTTTGATCCATCGGATCCAGTTCTGAACCCCATGTGGCGTCAGGGCATGTTTGTCATGCCCTTCATGTCACGACTGGGCGTTACCGGAAGCTGGGGAGGCTGGAGTATCACCGGAGAAACTGGAGTCGATCCTGGCTTCTGGAGCTTCGAAGGCGTCGCAGCCGCTCATATCGTCTTCAGCGGCCTCTTGATGCTCGCTGCGATTTGGCACTGGACGTATTGGGATCTTGAAATTTGGCAAGATCCCCGTACGGGCGAACCAGCTCTAGACCTTCCGAAGATTTTCGGCATCCACCTTCTCCTCGCAGGATTGGGTTGTTTTGGATTTGGTGCTTTTCACCTCACCGGTGTCTTCGGACCTGGCATGTGGATTTCTGATCCCTATGCATTAACAGGTCATCTCGAAGCAGTTCAACCGTCGTGGGGACCTGAAGGTTTCAACCCGTTCAATCCAGGCGGAATTGTTGCCCACCACATTGCCGCAGGCATCGTGGGAATTATTGCCGGTATTTTCCACATCACAACGCGACCGCCGGAGCGCCTCTACAAGGCTTTGCGGATGGGAAACATCGAGACTGTGCTTGCTAGCGCGATCGCAGCTGTGTTCTTCGCTGCTTTTATTGTGGCTGGAACCATGTGGTACGGCGCAGCTGCAACCCCTGTTGAGTTGTTCGGACCCACTCGCTATCAGTGGGATCAGAGCTACTTCAAGACTGAAATCAATCGCCGCGTTCAGACAGCCCTTGACGAAGGGGCCACCGTCGATGAGGCCTACGCTGCCATTCCTGAAAAACTCGCCTTCTACGACTACGTGGGTAATAGTCCTGCCAAGGGCGGCCTATTCCGCGTTGGTCCGATGGTGAATGGAGATGGTCTTGCAACTGGGTGGATTGGCCATCCTGTCTTCACCGACAAAGAAGGACGTGAACTTCAAGTGCGTCGTCTTCCCAACTTCTTCGAGAACTTCCCAGTCATTCTCGAAGACAACGACGGCATCGTGCGCGCCGACATTCCGTTCCGCCGCGCTGAGGCCAAGTACTCCTTCGAACAGAGAGGAGTTACTGCAACTGTTTACGGCGGTTCTCTCGACGGCAAAGTCTTCACAGACCCTGCCGAAGTAAAGCGCTTAGCTCGTAAGGCCCAACTGGGAGAAGGTTTCGAGTTCGATCGCGAGATCTATAACTCAGACGGAGTTTTCCGCAGCTCGCCCCGCGGCTGGTTCACCTTCGGCCACGCAACTTTCGCTCTGCTCTTCTTCTTCGGTCACATCTGGCACGGTGCTCGCACCCTCTACCGAGATGTGTTCGCAGGAATTGATCCTGATCTTGGCGAACAGGTTGAATTCGGCCTCTTCCAAAAACTCGGCGACAAATCAACACGTCGCCTACCCGAGGGATACGTTCCTCCCACGGGATCCACACCCCTTAGTTGATCGCTCTCTAGGAGACTCTCGATGGAAAGCTTCGCTTACATCCTCATCCTCGGCCTGGCGATTGCCACCTTGTTCTTCGCAATCGCATTTCGCGATCCACCGAAGATCGGTAAGTAGTCCTTCCAGCAGATCAAACCCCGCCCAAAAGCGGGGTTTTTTTATTGCTCAAATCAGATTCTTCCTTCACAAACACTTTTCAAGGGTCCACATGTTCTATACAATGTGAACAATTCAAAATGGATTGATTAGGGCTTGCAGTGCCCCTCCTGCCAAAACACGGATAGCCGGGTTCTCGAATCGAGAGCAGCCGAGGGTGGAAGGAGTGTGCGCCGGCGTCGTGAATGCCTCAATTGTGAATTCCGATTCACGACATACGAACGGGTAGAAATGGTTCCAATCACCGTGATCAAACGCAATGGTCACCGTGAAATTTTCAATCGCAGCAAACTTCTTCACGGCCTGAGTCGAGCCTGCGAAAAAACTGAACTAACCCCCAACAAACTCGAAGCGATTGTTGACGAGCTCGAACTCAGTCTTCAGCAAAGCAATAGCCGTGAGATCACCAGTTCAGAGATTGGTGAGTTGGTGCTTGGTCATCTCAAGGGTCTTAGTGAAGTTGCTTATGTGCGTTTTGCCTCGGTGTATCGACACTTTCGAAGCGTCAGCGATTTCGTCTCCACACTCGAAGGAATGAACGCAGATAAAGCTGAGCTCGCCGCACTCGTCTAAAAAGCAAGGCTGTTCTGTAAAATTAAAAAATACTGATTCTTTGTCGGCGGGCACTGGATCAATTTTTATCGCACTGTCTCCGGGCAGACCGCCAACCATCCATGACTGTTACCCCAACCGATCCGGCTCAGGATCTTGCTGTGGAGACCACCACTGCCATCGACGAAAGCACTGCCGTCGAAGCCACAGCGGACCAAGCCGATTTTGGAACGGACGAAGATCTCAGCATCCCGGAAGAGATTCCTACTGCGGATGATCCCAGCAGTCGTGCCAACCCTAAGGATTTGGATGGGGCCGGCTTCACGATTGATGATTTCGCCTCACTGCTTAGCAAGTACGACTACAACTTCAAGCCAGGCGACATCGTTAACGGCACAGTCTTCGCTCTGGAAACAAAGGGGGCGATGATCGATATCGGCGCCAAAACCGCCGCTTTCATGCCCCTTCAAGAGGTCTCCATCAACAGGGTGGAAGGTCTCAGCGACGTGTTGCAGCCTGGTGAGATTCGGGAATTCTTCATCATGAGTGAAGAAAACGAAGACGGCCAACTCTCTCTCTCAGTTCGCCGTATCGAGTACCAGCGCGCCTGGGAACGGGTGCGTCAGCTGCAAAAAGAAGACGCCACCATTTATTCAGAAGTGTTCGCCACCAACCGTGGTGGTGCTCTCGTTCGGGTGGAAGGCCTTCGCGGATTCATCCCTGGATCCCACATCAGTACCCGCAAACCGAAAGAGGAGTTGGTTGCAGACTTCTTGCCTCTCAAATTCCTTGAAGTCGACGAAGAGCGCAATCGTCTGGTTCTCAGTCATCGCCGCGCCCTCGTCGAGCGCAAGATGAATCGCCTTGAAGTGGGCGAAGTGGTGATCGGAACCGTTCGTGGCATCAAGCCATACGGCGCCTTTATCGACATCGGTGGTGTGAGCGGTTTGCTTCACATTTCCGAAATCAGTCACGAGCACATCGAAACACCCCATTCAGTGTTGAACGTGAATGATCAAATGAAGGTGATGATCATCGACCTCGACGCCGAACGCGGTCGGATCTCACTGTCTACCAAGGCTCTGGAGCCAGAGCCCGGTGACATGCTCACCGATCCTCAAAAGGTCTTTGACAAGGCAGAGGAAATGGCAGCTCGCTACAAGCAGATGCTTCTTGAGCAAGCTGAAGAAGGAGAAGAGCCATTGAGCTCGATGATGGTCTGAGCTGCATGAGCCCATGGCTCATTTATCTCTAAGAGGCCATTCACTTGGCTTGATTCATGGGGTGCTGTTCGACAAGGACGGCACCCTTTCCCATAGCGAACCCCATCTCATCGAGCTGGCTGACGCCAGGATTGAGGAAATCATTCGCGTCTTTGCCTCCCGTGGCGCATCGACCGACGTCCAAGTCCAACTCCTGGGCTTGCTCAAGCGCGCGATGGGCCGGTGTGACTCCGGCTTGATTCCTGATGGAACATTGGCCGTCGCCTCACGCCAACACAATCTGTTGAGCACCGCCACCATTTTCTGCCTGTTTGATCTCAGCTGGCCTCAGGCACTCGTGCTCGCCGAAGAGATCTTTGACACGGTGGACCGCCTCCACAAACACAACACAACGGAAGCAAGCCTCAGCGCCAGAACCCCTTTGCCCCATTCAAAGGAATTGCTAAACGAGCTGCACAACGCAGGGGTGATCTGTGCCGTGATTAGCAATGACACCCGTCAAGGGATTGAACAGTTTCTTCAAGACCATGGCTTGAGCACCTTCATCACAGGAATCTGGAGCGCTGATGACACCCCTTGCAAACCAGACCCAGGCGCCGTCCATGGTCTGTGCAAAATGCTGGATTTGGATCCAGCACAATGCGCACTGATTGGAGATGCCGACTCCGATCTGCTGATGGCACGCCGCGCAGGCATTGATTGTGCGCTTGGCTATGTGGCGGGATGGCATCGAACCCCCGACCTGACATCCCATCAACATTTGATCCATCACTGGCAAGAGCTAAGGGTTGAACAAGCCCAGTAAGGGCAACCCGTAAAATCACATCACGCCCTAACTACTTATGAGTCGATACGTTTTCACATCCGAATCCGTAACGGAAGGACATCCCGACAAGATCTGCGATCAAGTCAGTGATGCCGTCCTGGATGCTCTCCTAGCCCAAGACAGCACAAGCCGAGTGGCCTGCGAAACGGTTGTGAATACCGGTCTGTGCATGATCACAGGTGAAGTCACCTCAAAAGCCCAGGTGGATTTCATCCATCTCGTACGCGATGTGATTCGAGATATCGGTTACAGCGGTGCACGAGCTGGTGGCTTTGATGCCAACAGTTGCGCCGTGCTGGTCGCCCTTGACCAGCAATCGCCTGACATTGCTCAGGGTGTCAATGAGGCAGATGATCATGAAGGCGATCCGCTCGACAAGGTGGGCGCCGGTGATCAGGGAATCATGTTCGGCTATGCCTGCAATGAAACGCCCGAGCTGATGCCTCTGCCCATCAGCCTTGCCCACAGGCTTGCAAGGCGCCTGGCAGAAGTCCGCCACAACGGAACACTCGACTACCTGCTCCCTGACGGCAAGACCCAGGTGAGCGTTGTCTATGAAAATGACAAGCCAGTTGAGATCGACACCATCCTGATCTCAACCCAGCACACCGCAGAGGTGACTGGTTTGACCGATGAACAAGAAGTGCGCAACCGCATCAGTGAAGACCTCTGGACTCACGTTGTGGTGCCTGCCACTGCAGATCTCCCTCTCAAACCAGATCGCGCCAAGTGCCGCTATCTAGTGAACCCCACAGGCAAGTTCGTGGTCGGTGGTCCTCAGGGTGATGCCGGACTCACGGGTCGGAAAATCATCGTCGACACCTATGGCGGCTATGCCCGTCACGGCGGTGGTGCCTTCTCAGGCAAAGACCCCACCAAGGTGGATCGCTCCGCTGCCTATGCCGCGCGATATGTGGCAAAAGCACTTGTGGCAGCTGGCCTTGCCAACCGTGTGGAAGTTCAACTGAGCTATGCCATCGGAGTGGCCAAACCTGTCTCGATCCTTGTGGAGTCGTTTGGCTCAGGCAAGATCTCGAATGAAGAGCTCACCGAATTGGTGCAAAAGAACTTCGACCTGCGCCCAGGCGCGATCATCGAACAGTTCAAGCTCAGAGAAATGCCATCTCTCAATGGTGGGCGCTTCTACCGCGACACAGCTGCCTATGGCCACTTCGGTCGTCCCGACCTGAACTTGCCTTGGGAAGATGTCGGCGACAAAGCTGCCGCCCTGAAGCAGGCGTAAGCCAGCCAAATCCAAGCCGGCAATAGCTTTAGATCCCAAATCATGATGCAAGACCCGCTGGTGCTCGGCATAGACCTAGGCACCAGCGGTGTCCGCATCGCTGTCATCGACAGCGGCTGTGCCCTGCTTCAAAGCGAAAGCGCGCCGTACCAGATCGGTCTGATCAACCCCTTCGACTGGCGAGAGCGATGTTGCACATTGATTGGGCGCCTCAAGCCCGACTACCGACATCGCCTTAAAGCCATCGCCGTGGATGGCACCTCAGGAACATTGCTGGCATGCGATCAACAAGGGCTACCCCTTGCCGAGGCCCTGCCCTATTCGTTTGCATGCCCAAATTTCAATGCTCAGCTCCAAGCGTTGAGTCCACAGGGTGGACCCGCTTCAAGCGCCAGTGGCAGCCTTGCACGGGCGCTGCACCTATTTGATCAGCACAAAGCCCCTCTCCTGCTTCGCCATCAAGCCGACTGGATCAGCGGGTGGCTTCTTGAAAATTGGAGTTATGGGGAGGAAGGCAACAACCTTCGACTCGGATGGGACCTCAGCAAAAGAGCGTGGCCAGACAGCTTCATCAGCCAACCCTGGTGGGAAGCACTTCCAGAGATTCGCTCCAGTGGCTCGGTGCTTGGCCCTATTTCGCCCCAACGCGCCAAAGATTTAGACCTACCTAAGGATCTTCTTGTCGTCGCTGGGACCACCGACTCCAACGCTGCCGTCCTTACAGCTGATGCTGACGACGACGAGGGCATCACAGTGCTAGGGAGCACCTTGGTGCTTAAACGATTCACCGATCAGCCCCTATTACCCGGGCCAGGGACGTCCACCCATCGCGTGGGAGGTCGTTGGTTATGCGGAGGAGCCTCCAATGCTGGTGCTGCGGTGCTGAAACAACTCTTTCCTGACATCGACCTGGCTGAACTGAGCCGTCAGATTGATCCAGATCAGAACAGCGGCTTACAACTGCGGCCACTTCCCAAATGCGGAGAGCGCTTCCCCGTGGATGACCCCTACCTCGAGCCCATACTCACGCCCCGTCCTGTCAGCGATTCCCTCTATCTGCACGGCCTTCTAGAGGGATTAACCCAAATCGAACACGCAGGATGGCAACGCCTCACAAGCCTTGGAGCCGATCCTCCAAGAAAGATCGTGACCCTTGGAGGCGGAGCGCGCAATCCTCAATGGCGTCGTCTCCGCGAGCGACAACTCGGTGTTCCGATTCGAAGCTGCAACACACCTCCAGCCGCAGGAGTGGCTCGTCTAGCTCTAGAGGCTCTACAAGTACCAGACAAGACGATTCATCTAGGGGAGAATTAAACAAGCATCACCGAGCCCTTGCCCAACCGACTTCGTGACGGCCTTGCCCTTGGCCTGTTCATCGTGCTTGCCGGATATGTGGGATTCAGCGGGTTTCGGCTCGCCATCCTGCTCTGGCAACGCTTCAGCTGAGCCACACCCCCACTCTCACCTTCGCCCCTTTCAACCATGACCGCTGATCCGCTTACCCCCGCTGTTAGCGAACGCATCTGTCGTCACATGAATGATGACCATGGCGATGCGGTGCTTCAGTACGCCCTCCATTACGGCGGAGTGAGTGCTGCCAACATCGCCACCATGACGGCCGTTAACGCTGACGCCATGAGCCTTGAAGTGGACGGGAAACCCCTCAGGATCCCTTTTGATCACACACTCACTGACAGTGAGGACGCCCACCGCACCATGGTGGCCATGCTGAGAGCCATGCCCTCTAACGAGAGCAAAGGGGAATCCTGAAGGCAGTCGTTCTGACGCTTTGCTAACCGCACTCCAAGATTGCCTTCAAGACCTGTTCGTTGTGCCTTCTTGCCCGATTTGCAAGAAGGTGATCCAAACCCATCAACAAGCAGATCAACCTTGCAGCGAGTGCACGCAAAAGCTGGGCCTCAAGGAAAGGGGTCTGCGGGGCGTCACTCCTGTTCGCTTCAACGCGGCAGGTTGGTATCGGGGAGAGCTTCGCCGAGAGATCCTGCGCCTTAAGCTCAATCAAGACCTATCAGTGCTGAAGGCGATCACCTTTGCACTGCAGCGAAGCCTTCCCGCCAAGGCTCTCTTGGTTCCGATCCCAAGCTGGAAAACACAGAAGCGAGCCAATCCGCTGCCAGCATTGATCTGCCAGAGCCTGGGACGCAACACCAAGACGCTGCTGAAACGCTGCCGCCCCACCGTGGGCCAACACCATCTCAGTCGCCGTCAGCGGCTTGTGAACATGCAATCTGCTTTCGCGATATACCCAGATCAGCCACCCTGGCGCATTTCTGAAACACCCATCTGGATTGTCGACGACATCCTCACCAGTGGGGCCACAGCCCAGGAAGCACTCGGTACGTTGAAAAGCGCTGGATTAGATGTCAGGGGGTTGATCTGCCTGGGGCGCACCCCGTGATTTAAGATTCCGATGTCGTGAAAGCGACGTGCCGGGATAGCTCAGTTGGTAGAGCAGGCGACTGAAAATCGCCGTGTCCCCAGTTCAAATCTGGGTCCTGGCATTGATTAAATTCTGATTCAAGGCACCAGACAGTGCATTGAGCGTTACTTTTATGTGCCCTATTAGTGTCGCAAGTGGTTTTAGCGGAACCTACTGGTACGGGAGCGGTAGGGGAATCTCTGGAATAGCAGCAACAGCGGCGGAGACCCAGAACTCCCCTACCCTCCCGAAGAGAAAGGGAGGTCTCCCCAGAACTCCTTCATGACGACGCCTCCCAAAGGACCACCTCCTTGGATTATGGAGAGTTTTATGTATCCACACGAACTTTTTTGGAGGGACGGGCAGCGAATCCTTGTGAGGGCATCAAACACAAAAAAAACCCTTGAAGCATGTGCCTCAAAGGTCGCTTAATGCTGTTTTTCGGAACTAACCGTTCAGTTTCCGCCGTTGCAGAAACGGACTGCCTGTGAATTGGTCTTGCCCTCGGCAATGACTTCTTCTACGCAACCGTTAAACGCCTTGCTCTCTTGCTTCACAGCACAGAAACCAAGAGCGATTGCCGCCAACGAAATAGCAGAAAGGACAGTGGCAGAAATCTGAATGACGCCATAGGCAAGCATTGCTTTCTTCTTACCACCGCAGTTCTTGTTATTGCCGCTGGTTTCCTTGCTTGAGTTCTCGTCAGTCATGAGTGAAAAATAACCCTGAAAACTCTATGAACTAGATATGTGCCTTGTGGCATATTTCAGACCAGATAACCGCCCATAAGTTCAGACCCTAGGAACGATGTGAGACACCAGATCGGCATTCACCCACGTGATAGATCCGTCATCGACATCTGCCACTTGGAACATCGTTGGAACTTTCGGGTTCCGTGCTCCTTCCTCCACATGGATGACTTGTGCCATCCACCAGGCACTTCTGAAGACCACAGGTGAGGCAGGGTTCGGCAGTCACGATCGGCCAAATAAGTGAAGTGCTGGCATGTCATACAGACACTTGAGGTCTTTGTTCTCCGCAGTCCTTCCACAAAACCCCATTCCTTTTCCGCCATCGGGACCTCCTTTTACTAGTACAAACGTATCAGCAAGGAAGGTGTTTGGAATCAAGGGGCATGCGAGGAAAAGGAGATTCGTTGCGATGAAGAAGCGCCCTGAACACAATGCGATCAATTCCTTATGAGTGCTGGCAAGGAATGAGGGCACTGCTTCTCCTACTGGTCTTTGCATCACCTGTATCCGCAGTCCCACTTCCGTTGGTTTGCGAACTAACCAGCGAAGAGGATCCTGCCTTTGTGATCCGCTTGGACAAAAGAACCCACACTGCGCTTCAAGGCGTATTGACCCATGGGAGCAAAACGCTAGGAAGCATGTCATCCAGCAAACCCAACAGTGACCGGCAGAGCATTTGGTCCTTTCAATTAGGAAAGATTGCCCACTCGGGCACTGCTGTTTTGTTTGCAGACGACAAGGTTTGGAACCCCTTCAAACGTCTTCCCAAACCTCATGAGACGAACCGCGTTCTCTTCGTTGGTTTAGACAACGCTCTTCGTTTATTCAGAACCCAAGAGTTTTCATCCAGCAGACAACTACTAAAAGCAGCAGCAGGTTTTTGGGAGATTTCCAGCACCTGCCTAGGCGGTCGGATCAAGCGGGCATAGATGAGGTACATAAAAAAGGAGGGACTCTCAAAACCCTCCTCATTGCCGTTTATTCCTGTGTGAGGAATGAAGAGAGTTTCATGTATCCGTTTGAACTCCTTTGTAGGGACAAGCACCTTTCCCGGTTCTTGCGATTCAGGTCCCCAAGCAGGAGGCACTTTCTTCCAACCCCCTCACTGAGCAAGTCCTTCCAAAGAACCTGTGCATCTTCCCTCCTGAAATCCTGACGACCGTTATTGATTGGATTGCCTTGACAGGAGAGGAAACGTGGAGACCATACATATGTTCACTACAAACTTTTCTGATGGATAAATTCCGCGAGATGGTCAACATCCACCTGCCCATGACCCTCAAGGTCATCAACACCGTCGCGCTTGTCACCATTGCTCTGTCAGCAGTCTGCGGTGCCGACTCCCTCAAGGAGATGTCAGGCAAGGGTGCTGCCCCAGCAATGATTACTGAAACGAACTGAACTTGCCAAAAAAGAGGGCGCGCCCCTTTTGGCAAGGACTAAGACAAAAAAAGACCTCTGAGGTGCTCACTCCCCAGAGGTCTTTCCCGTCCGTTCATGACGTGAGATCACTCTCCCACTGACTCCTGAACATGGGTATTGGGAGAACCGCCTGATCTAGTAGTAAATACCCATCAACTCGCCCTTCGCTTTTAAGACGATGGAATCAAGTTGAACTTGACCTCGTAGCGGTAGAAGGCGATGCCCTACGCGATCTGAAGTGCTCTTCTGATTCGCTTGTCATCGTCCAAAGCGATGATCACGCACCGCACGACTTCAGTTCATGCGGGTTCAAAAGGTTCCTTCGGAACATAAAAAAGGAAGGTGTCCCACCACCTCCCCAAGTTCGACGCATCCCCGCTTTCCAGGGACGAATGGATTGTTGTGTATCAAGCGGAACCTATTTGTAGGGAAAGGCACCGAATCCCTATGAGGTCAGCAGACCATAAAAAAGGAGGGTCTCTCACCTCCCTCCTTCGTGCCTTGTATTCCCGTGTGAGGAATGAACAGAGTCCTGTCTATCCGCACGAACTTTTTTGTAGGGACGGGCACCAATCAAAGTTCTGCGTCAACACCCCAGACAGCAGGAACCTTTTCCCAACCCTTCCGCACCAAGTCTTTCCACATACCTTCTGCTCTTTCCCTTCTGAGGTGCTTACGGGTCTTGAGAAGAGCAGGAGAACCATCAGGCATCGCACGACCCTTATCAACGAATACACGGGGGTCAAGGGACCAACTCTTCTCATCCCTCTGAAGTAGGTAAGTCAAACTGGTCCTTGACTCAGGATGCGAAAAAATCCCTGATGAACTGCCGAAGATCCCTTGCGGCAGCAGCATCTCTCTCAATCCACCCATCTTGGAACCAATTCCAGTAGGGGAGATACTTAATCTTCCAACCTGCTCTCTTTAAAGCATTAGCACGCTCCAAATGATCATCTGAGTAGGTTGAACCGTCAGCAAAATAATGGTGCTTTCCGTCGACTTCGATGCCGACTGCTTTTTTGGTGCTCCGGTCATAGACAACCAAATCAAGTCGGAAACCACAAGTATGCACTTGGTTGTACAAGACAAGTCGCTGTGAGAATTCAGAATTAATCAGTTCAATTAAGACATCAGCAACTATCAACTAAAATTCAGATTCAAATGCGGACGGTTCATAGGTCCATCCCCAACCATCCTTAAACTTCTTCTTTTGACAAGGAGACAAAAGGATTTAATTATCTCAATATACCTTTCTGCGATAGTCATTAGTTTAAAGTGGAATATGAATACCCTATTGGCACATCCATGCTATACACAACTTACTCAATCTAGTCAATACCAATGTCAACCAATAGCGCTTGACAAGACATCAATTCACCGATAGAACGAATACATAGAGTTCTTCAGCAAGTACTGTGTACCTAGAACTTCTTACTTGTCTATATAATACATAGAGTCTTTCAGGAATTCTGCCTCTAAGTAAATCAAGACCAAACACAAGAGTAGATGCCGAAGGCGTTTTCACCACACGAAGTGGGGTGAAACCATTAATAAAGCAAATAAATGTAGGTACCCTTTGCATCTTTAGTAACCTAAGACTGCTAGCCATGAAGACACCAAAGGTGCCTCCAGAAACCCCAAGAAA
>JAVBIX010000010.1 GCA_030756895.1 Synechococcus sp. SP2 MAG | reverse complement strand
GGTATGGTCAAAGAGAAAGGACTAAATCTGAGAAAGAAGCATTTCTGATGGACACCAATGAAACAGAAGCAACAATCAGAAACCTATTCAATACGTGCCAGAGCGATAAAGTCGAATCTCTTTTAGTTCAGTGTGCTGACTGGGGAATCAACATCAGAATGATCCTTAATGGAGAGATGCTTGAACTTGATCTAATGAAAAACTACGAAGGTTACGAAGTCACCTTTGTAGAAGACAGAGACAAGGGACCTATTCAGATTGATGAATTATCTGACTTATTGAAAGTGACAGGAGTTTCTTGAACACGGAACTGCTTCATGATCTCCTTCTCCCTTGCATAATTCCTGTATTGAGGTGGGTTCAACTTCTTAAGGAAGGTGGAGAACCGCATTGTGTGATTACAGGACTGAACCCCTTGCGTCCCACCATTCAGTCCCCTGTTGCAGGAGAAGAAATAAGTGAAGGTGCCATCTATTGGGTATAGAGAGGCACATTTCTCATTGGACTTGCTCTCACGCTTCTGTTCTTCCCTACAGAAGGGGCAGGCAAGAGTCCATCCCCAACCATCCCTAAACTTCTTTTTCCGACAGTTAGACAAAGATAGTACGATCATCTCAATATACTTTTCTGAAATAGTCATTAGTTTAAAGTGGAATATAAATGCCCTATTAGCATATTCATATTATACACAACTTGCTTGACCCAGTCAATACTTATGCCAACCAATAGCACTTGACAAGATATCAATTGCCCGATAGAATGAATACATAGAGTTCTTCAGCAAGTACTGTGTACTTAGAACTTCTTAGTTGTCTATATAATACATAGAGTCTTTCGGGAATTCTATCTTTAACCAATTTAAGACTAAACACAAGAGTAGATGCCGAAGGCGTTTTCACCACACGAAGTGGGGTAAAAACATTAATAAAGCATCAAATAAATATAGGCACCCTTTGCATCTTTAGTGACCTAAGACTGCTAGCCATGAAGACACCAAAGGTGCCTCCAGAAACCCCAAGAAAAGTCTATACCCAGCAAATACACTAGTAAATATGATACTCCCAAAGAAGAAACAAAATAGATTCCAACTGTCCTTTAAGGCAAAAGAGGTTCCCGTCTATATGCAGATGGAAGAGTTCCTGATGGATGATTTAGACATTCCCACCAGGAGTGATACATACAAGATCGCACTTAAGAACCTTTACAGACAGAGAAAGCAGGCGCGCATGGAGATCGCATGAGACAAGTCAAAATCAGTCCAGTCCAATATAAAATGCTTGTGGTATTAGGCAAACGATGGAGAACGAAACCAGAACAACTAATTAACGAACTTATAGAAGAAAATTATAAAAATAAAACTAAACGATGAAAGCACTTGACCCAGCATGTGTTTTCAATGCCTGTGCAGACGATGTGTTTGACGCAAAAATATCTTTTTTCTGCGTGTATATTATGGCGCCAAAATACCTTGATGCCTATATCTCGCAATTGACAATATCTTCTAGCTTAAACAATGAAATAAATTTAATTTTATTAGCATCCCATATCTTATGGTCTTCCTGTCTATCAACTATTGCAACGACGCGATTCACAACATAACCTGCTTCTCTTAAAACATTCACTGCTTTAACTGCACCACCTCCTGTTATAGTTACATCGTCTAATACTGTAACTATTGAACCTTTTGGTGGTTTATTCCCTTCAATAACTTCTTTTGTACCATATTCTTTTGGATTTTTTCTTACAATCAATGCATCTATATGCTTACCAGAGTAATATGCTTTCTGCGCAATACCGCAAACTAATGGGTCAGCGCCTAACGTAAGTCCACCAACTGCTACAGAATTATCTTCAACATGCTCTATCATTAAATGTGAGCAAAGTGCATTTCCCTCGCATGACAGTGTAACAGGTTTGCAATTCATATAATGCTCTGACTCCTTACCAGATGACAAAGTAAATTCACCATGCCTATACGCTCTTTCTTTCAAGAGGTGGAGCAAAGTTTTTCTGTATTTTTCCATACTTTCACTTTAGCAGAAAAGATTTATTTTGCAACTAAGAGTTTTTACTTAAGTCCTCTAGCATTCCACCGCCTATCTCCGCACCTTGATTAGCACTAAACATTTTCACCACACCAATAATGGGAATATTGGAGAAGCCAGGAGCAACCCTGGCACCAACACTTGCACCCAGAAGATGTTTTTTGATATCTGTATATAAATCAATGGGTCCATTTGACCTCCAGAGGAAGTGCTTTGCGTGGTTGATATATCGAATCCTTTTTCTCAAAAAAAATTCCTCCAGGTTTTTGAGATCCCAGGGGTCGAGCAAATAATGTTCTACAAAGAGACTCTTTTAACCAAGGACCACTTCCCTGGTTGGATTACTGCCCGTGCTCGTGCTGCCGTCTCTTCACGCTGAATAAATCGCAAATAACGCTCCTCCAGCATCGGGGGTGAGGTGTGACCATTGTCAGCGAAATCCCTGATGTATTTGGAAGTTCCGAGTTCCGGGAAATCTTCGAGGGTCAACCGGAACGCGGTGTGGCGGCAGGTCGTCCAATCAATTCCCTTCGTTGAGATGCCTGCCTTCTCGCATGCCTTCTTGAGCAAGAAGTTAATGGTCTCACCAACATTGCTTTCATTTTCGCTGCCTATCTCCCTTTTGATGTGCGGGAAGTTCAACCACCCTTTTGGTTTCCTCTTGAGGATGCGTCGGACATTCTCAAAAGCATCGGGTCGGTATGCATAGGTGTCGTGTTTGTCCCTGTCGCCCTTCGTTTTCTCCAGAAAGCAGATGACCTGAGGTTCCCCCTCATCGGTCATTTGCTCGCTGAACCACTCACTTCTCAACCGAGAGGCGTCCTCACTTCGGAGGTAGTAGAACCACTCCAGGTGGAGCGCGTCATACAAATCCACCCAGTTGCGAGAGTTCTGCCGGTTCGTCAGGGTCCAAGGCAACCCCAGATATTCCTCTGCCGTCAGGGACCGACGAGCAGAACCACCAGACAGTTCAGCGGCAACGCGAACTAGTTGGTCCCACTCCTGATGGGTGAAGTGCCGTTTCTGCCGCACACTCTTCTTGATGGCAGGAAACTCAGGGCAGGGCAGAGCGGGGAAATCTGCCTTCGCCTCCTTGAACAGATTGCGGATAAGGGTCTTGTATTGCCTTTTGGTCTCTTCTCCTGAATTGCCCTTCGCTTCACAGTTCTCCCTGATTAGACGAAAGAACTCCAGGAAGTCGTTGCTGGTAATCGCCTGAATGTTTTTGACCGTCGCCCAGGGTTGAACGCCTACGCCTGTGGTCCCGTTCCAAAGGTTCCGCTTGTCGCACAACCAGCGGTTTTGGTTATTCCGTGGTTCTAGTTCCGCTTTGGCATACCAACGCTCCCAATAGACCGACAGGGCGTGTTGCTTCTCCACTTCCCGCACTTGGGACTCTGAGAGAATTTCCTGCCACTTCTTTTGAGAGGCGGCGACAGCGACTTTTGCTGCTTCCCAGGGGTCGGTGGTCCCGCAGGTCCCCTCTATATAAATGCGCTTTCCTCGCCCCCTGTTGGTTTTGCCAGCAAATGGACGGGGGTCGACTGCTTTCTCGGGCAGGAAGTGCCACTTGAGGTTCTTGGTCTTTCTGCTGTTGGCGCTGGGTTTTTGACGGACAACCGATAGAGAGGTGTGTGGGATGTTGCCTTTCCCCCCCAAGTCCCTGACCACGTTGAGGGTGTGAAGGGTGCCGTCTATCCATTCCTGAGGCAAGGACCGTCCCATAAAGTCCCCTACCGAAACACCTTCCAGGAGTGGTTCGGACCTACCGCAATTCATCTGGAGGGTATGGGAGCGGTATGGGAGCGGCAAGCACAAACACTCTTGAAAGGCCTTTTAAGTATTGGAAATATACGGATTTGAAAAACCATATGGGGTGAATTGCCGCACCGTTCCCAGTTTAAAACTGGGTCCTGGCCATGACCGAATCAAATCGGAACAACAGATCTGGGATCACAGGCTCCAGATCAATTACCTAGCCGCCGCAAGAACAGGATCTCCGCTCATCTCCGATGGTTATGGAGGCTGAGGGCGGGCGAAAAATCACTGATCACTCAGCTCGAGCTAATGAAAAGAACAAGGGCAGAGACATCACAGTTAATCGATTTCTGGACGACGGCGCCCTGCATGGATGGTGGCGACCTCTGTGATCTCCTCAATCACCAAGTGCTTCCTCCAGTCCTGTGACCCATTAAGCAGCTCATCTAGCTCTTCGGACGTCATTTTTTTGTCAAGACCGCCAAGGGTGCCTTTGATGGCGCACTTGATGATGACCTCTTGCTCGTACGTCATGAAGAAAACACTGCAGCTTCCATCTTGCCGAATCGGTTAGAGCATTTAGTTCCTGGCGAAGCACTCAATGCCATAACGACGAATGCATTGAACTTCCATTCCAATCTGCGAGGGTTCAAACCTACGCTGAAGATAGACGGATAACAACCAAGGATAATTTGGCCGTAGAACAAACTAAAAGCCTGAGGTTTGGCTTAACCAACTGCAGTCACCTCAGGGCTAGACTGATAAAAGCAAGTTATCGATACAAGTAGAATAGGGAAACAACAACGCCAGCAAATGAGGTAGTGCAACAAACAAACGCATACTTCAAGGAAGAAACACAGTGCAAACAATCACTCTTCAAAGGCTGGTATTGAAATAATGCATAGGTACTTCACCATTCACGACTGGATCAATGCAGAATCAAGTCAATAGAGGGGCAACCCTCCAGCTCAGTCAAAGGGAGAATTCTCGCTTTAAGCTTCAGAGCTAAATAGTCTCAGACATTGGAGGCTCAACGCAAAAGGCTTCCATGACGAACAATTTTGCAACACATAAAAACAACTAAACGTCAATGAGTAGCAAATTAAACAAAGAACTCATGTCACGGTCGCTCCAATTAGCGTCTCTCGCAGAGATGCAACCCGACGACCGGATTGCGCGCATGACTTGGGACAGGATCCAAGACGACTTAGAGAAAGCCGACAGCATGGTGTATGGAATGCAATTCTGTATTGCAAATATCACTTCATTCATCAAGACATCGTTCAAAGAAACGGAAAACACCATCACTACTCTTAAATCGTGCCATCAACTCATTGCTTGCCTTGGCTGGAACAAAGAAGAGGTTTTAGCAATAGAGCAGTCAAGCAAAGTCTTTATTGATTACATCAAGGATGTTGTCTGCATGTACAACGACACAAAGCAGAATCACTGTGAAAATGCACAGTGCATTATTGCAATGAACATGAATTCCATGATCTTACAAGACCTGGAATACTTGATGAAGCAAAGCCCTCAACGCCAACGCAGCCTCTCTCCTGCTCTTGAGACGGCAGCACAACTAAGAACAGAAATGATTGAGGTTTTTGGCTGGAATACCTCACAAAAATAAAATACAGACGAATAAGCTCGAGCACCAAAAGGCACACCACAACAAGAGATTATGCGAATCTAATCCGGAAAGATCCTGATCATGGGCAAAGCATGCTCAACATGCACTCCGATAGGCGTAAAAAACCAAATAAAGAAGAAAGGCCTACACAAAAGGATTAGAGCACTGACATGTACGGGTGAGAAACCAAGAGGTCATGAAAAACTGATGAAACTCCCCAAGGCAAGGTAAGATCAATGGGTTGAATCAATCGGGAAAGCGTTTACTGATCCACATGGGTTTTCTTCTTTCTAGTCGGTCTGGTCATCTCTGTGTTGATGGAAAGAGAGTTTTAAAGCCTCACACTGAGGGGCTGTTTCCATCCAGTCAATTTTGCGATGGAGATCTATCAATCCCTTCGACAGATCTAAACATCCTCACGGTCGCTCAGTGCTTCCTAGATCTCTACATCAATCCGATGGGGATGCTTCAAGAGAAAAGAACGAAAGGGAAAAAGTGGTTGCATTCCACTCTTGAAATTGAAAAAGTATTTGGCGAAGCGATACAAATAGAGGAGTCTAATCACTCATCAAAAGGATCTCGTAAAGCTTCACCCAGTAAGACGAGAGGCTGGCACTTGTTTGCCATGCATACGTTACATCGCTTCTTTTGGAAAGATTTTTACTGCATCAGAGGTACACGCAAACTTGAAGAAACCGATGACTACCACTGGTGGCTTGAAAATAGCCATGGAGACATGATCGATTTAACCGAAGAGCAGTATCGAGTCGCGAAGATACCTACCCTGAGAGATCAGGGTAAAAAGCTCAAACCACTAGGACATCAATATTCAGCAACATCTAGGTTGATGGCTCACAAAATAACGGAAGTCTTGTCTTCCCATCATTACGACGCAAACGTCATTGATCAGTACGCCAATGCATACATGAAACGATGAAGGAAAACGGGAATAAGCATGTCCAGCAGGACTCAAATAATAAACAAAGCTTCAACAAAGAAACGCCAACCAGTTACCAAAAACAAATACAATAGTCTCCCACAAATAAAAAGAACTCTCACTCATGGTCACCCAATGAGTTCTTTAAGTAAAAAGCAATGCTTAACAAACCACCACAAGCGGCTGAGGAATAGAATTCTGATAGCCATGCACACCTCAGGAAAGGACCTACCGAGAACATGCTCAAGGTCTTGAAGGAAGTAGAACACCAACAACCAAGAACAACCTCAGGGAAGACACCAAGAATAACTCTTACACCTATTTGAATGATTGAAAGGCAAATTGTCGAAATGCCCCAGTTCAAATCTGTATCATGGAATTTGCAACCCACAACTGATGATACGCGTACCGGTCGATGACGATCGCACCTTCAACAATCCAGACGGATTTGCAATGGTGTTTGACCGAACATGGAAGCAATCAGCTACAACAAAGGAATTTGCAGCTCTTTCTATTGATGAACGTATCGATGTGGTGATTACACAGATGTTCGACCATCCTTTTCTACAAAGTGAGCCCGAGCAAGCGCGTCAGGTCGCCATCTTTAGGGTTCGATTACTAAACCTAGATCAATGAAAGCACTCAAGCTGATAGCAGATCATCAATCTGTTCCATGTCCTGATCGACAGTCTCTAAGGGTGGTTCCTGTGAATCGTTCACGTAAATGGTTTGCTCAAGTTCAAAATTATCAGGCTCCCCCATTCCGTGGTTTAGGTCGATGTGAGAATCTGATACTGCTTCAAGCCGAAGAACCTCTTGCGGTGTCTGATCATCTGCTCTCTCATTCAATAAACCTCGAAGTTGCTCGAGGCGGTCGCTGCTATCCGCAAGCAATAAAAAGCTACCAGAATCATCAGCTTGTTCGGACTCAACAGACTCCGAACGATCCGAGAGTTCGTTGAATCGCTCCTCAAGCGCAAGCAACCGAAGCGTCAAAGATTCAGCAATCTCGCTAACCAAGTGCAATTGCCCGCTCAACTGCTGATTCAGGTCTTGGCTGGAAATGGACATTGGCGTGGAATCCCCAATCATCTAATCTGATGGTATCGAGCATAATGAGTTTGTCCACTGTGTTCAGATCCACTACAGAGAAGGTCCTGTTCGTTCTAAATTCAGCAGCTAAGAATCATCGTGCTGAACAGTCACAAGCGCATTCAAAAGCATCAGTTTGAGTAGCAATACAAAGGAGGCGGCGACAGACTCTCGGCGACAAGAACTATTTCAGCAGGCTATAATCGAAAATAAATGCCATAAATCAAGAACTAAGAATCAGATAGAAGCAATTCATCTAGATAGGAAGTAAAAAGGATGCACTTGGGCAAGGGGGACAAACGAACAGATGGACATTAAGCAAATATTTGAGAGAGAACGATATCACTAAAGAAGAGAGAAGACGAACCCGCCGAGAGAGAAACCCCGTGGTTTATAAAGAATAATGATGAAAGGGGGGATAGGCGAGGTATGGCTAGCAAGACAGAAGAAAATAGGGAACAAGTTTCTGATAATCAAAAGGAAGAGGAGGGCCAGCAAATGCAGGACACCGCAGAACAGATACTCTCAAACCTTCTAAAAAATAGTTCAGACCAGAAAGAGGTTCATTTCAACATCGGCGAAGGAATCCTAAGGCTGAATTTAAAGACAGAAGACATAATGTTATGGGGTGAAACTCTAAAAAACATCTCAGATCCAGGGAACATACTTCTGGCATGCGAAAGCAGCCAAGTGGAATTAGCCGAGACAAAATTAACTTGGATCGTGGGAGCAGCTATTCGATCAACAAAGATCGAAAAGACAAGTGACATCGTGAACGTATTGGAATCTCTTGATATACCTAAAGATATTGCTGAAGGAGTCAGCAAGCACTGCCCAGGCCTTGGGGCGGAAATAACTTGGGCATTTTATTTAGAACGCCATGGATGGCTCACGGCCTCACCAATCATTAACACTACCAAGTAAAACCACAGAAGTGAAAACTAATTCGCCACTAAAAATAAAAGAACTAACAAAAAAAGCAAAGCTATTTGGATTACCTAAAAACAGTAAATTACCAGACAGTAACAAAGAAATACTTAATGCAGCGAACAAATCAAAAAGGTTATTGAACCCTAAAGAGCTGAATATTCTCTGCGAGAGCTCCCATTGTGATGCCAGCAAACTCGAAGAACTGCAAAACAGATTACCTGAATTAATCAATGAGGCAAAAGATAATCTACTCAAAAAGCTTCCAGAAATAACAAAAAAGGGAGGTTCACTCTATCCAAAGGAAAGAGCAGAGGCATGCTGGAGAGATTGCTTTGAGTTTGCAAGAATCAGCATCTACGGAACAGCAGCTGGAGAGACAAATATTACGGACGAAGAAGGATTAAAAGCAGTTCAAGAATTGTACTCAATGCTTGAAGTACCAGTCGATGCATTAACAATATGCCTAAAGGAATTACAACTAAAGTGCAGGGAGATATACTCAGAAAGCAATAAAAAAAGGGACACAGAGCTACTAGATGGATGTTTCAACCATCTAGCCGAGAAGATGAAGGTCAAAATATAAACAAGTACAAGCCTAAAAAACACTGAACAAAAGATAAGAGGCAGAGTCTACAAAATCACGCGGTTCAACAAGAGCAAGTAGGCTTCTTGTGATTAACACGGTCCACCACAAAAGCGGATAGGACTAAAATTTTTGTTGCGGAAACAGGCAAAGCGCTGAAAGACTGGAAAACGGAACTAGAGTCACGAGAATCAAGATTAAACCTGAAGAGCTATGGTCGCCATCAAGCCAACACGTGATTTCACGAATAATGCGCGAACTTCATTTACAGCAACCAACAAGAAGTCAAAAGGAACTGCCGCACTGACAGTAGAAAAATTTAAAGAGAATCAATGCAAATCAATGGGGATTGGCATTGGGCCAAGACATCATGAAGAATGCCCATTTGGCGTAACGGCAGAAGAATATGCAAGCACTGGAAATAATGCTTTAGAAACCGCTATTAGCACTGCATACAAGCAGATATTTGGCAATGCAAACCCAACTGATAGTCAACGTTGCAAGGAACATGAATCCGCATTAAGAGACGGAAGAATTACAACCAGAGATTTTGTAACAGGCCTGGCAAAGTCAGAGTTCTACAAGCAGAACTACTATCATAAAGTATCACCAATCAGAGGTGTAGAGCATAATTTCAAACACTTACTAGGAAGGCCACCGATCAATCAAAGTGAAATTGGTAGCTCTATTAGCCTAATTGCAGAACAGGGATATGATGTATTTGTCAATAAGCTCACTTCATCCGGTGAATACCTTGAAGTGTTTGGAACAGACACAGTTCCTTATGATCGAGCGTGGAAATCGGAGGCAGGGTTTTACTGCTCCACATTTGTCAATATGTGCTCAGTAAGCACAGGCAATGCAAGTTCTGACAAAATCGTAGGCGGAAGAAGCCAATTAGTCATGGCTTTAGCCAAAGCAAGAGAACTAAGTACATCATCAGGTAATTTTGATGTCTCAGGATTTAGTTATTCAAAAGCAGTACAAGACCCCTCCTCAGGAGCTTTCCGAAGAATGTTCACGCCACAAACAACAAAAAGATAATCTATTCATAAAAAATAAAAGGCCCAAATAAATAAATACGACCATCCGTCAAATACAAAAAACTAATGGCAATTAGTGGGCTAACATTAATCCCCCTGAGGGCCATTTTGTTTTACTATTGCACAAAATGATAATATTTGACCTCGCAAAGACAGCCTGTTCGTCTTAAGTTTTGGAAACAAAAAACAAAGCCAAGGAACGAAACGTTTAAGATTGGGCAATTCTACCTAGCAGAAACAAAAAACTCTATGACTATTCCTGTTCTCACCTATTCGAAGAAGAGCCAGAACAGTCGAGTCGACAACCTTGCTGGTAACACTGATTCTGTAAAATATCAAGCAACAGGAGAAATGTCAGCCTCTTCAACATCAACACGAAGAGACATGGACACCTTAATAGAACAGACATACAAACAAATTTTCTTTCATGCAATGAGTTGTGATAGAGAAATCTATCTCGAGTCGCAATTAAGAAGTGGATATATAACAATGCGAGACTTTGTAAGAGGACTCCTATTGTCAGAAAGATTTCAACAAGGATATTACCAATGCAGCTCGAACTACAGAATGGTAGATCAAGTTGTGGGAAGAGTACTAGGGCGTTCAGTAAGTGGTGAAGGCGAAAGGTTAGCCTGGTCAATTATAATTGCAGAGAAAGGATTCACAAACTTTGTAGATCAAATACTAGAAAGCGATGAATATATGACTAACTTTGGATACGACGGTACACCAGCACAGCGTGGAAGGCTAATACCAGGAAGATCAACTGGAGATATGCCAATTTATCAAAGGTTCCCTCGTTATGGGGAAGATTGGAGAAATACCCTTATCGAAAGAGAATTCGTCAATAAAACATTCACTACTGGTGGCGTGAAGAGCGAGATGAACTCAATCGTTGCAAAACCACCCGCATGGCTAATTAAATCTTGGCTAGTCCTATTTGCAATTGGAGGCTTTGAGATTTCAAGAGTAATCCTGACAATCGGGATATCAATGGTACGAAATTAAAAGCATGGATTTAAACATATCCGATTGGACACCACCTGAAAAGGCGTCTCCAGAACAAATTACTAAATACCCTGTAGATGCTAGGGGAGCAGATTGGAGAAATCAAGATATTCAGGATCTTGATTTAAGGGAAGCGAACCTATGTCGCGCGGATTTGAGAGGCGCAAATCTAAAATACTGTCGCATGGAAAACATAGACATGAGACTGGCCAAATACGACAATAAAACACAACTACCAGATGATTTTGATATCCGTACGAGTGGAGCAATCGGCCCAGGAGCTAAACTCAACGGAGCTTTTTTAAATAATGCTGATTTAAGAGGAATAGATCTACGAACAGGTTCATTAATGGGTGCTTATCTAAGCGGCGCAGATCTTAGCGGTGCCATACTAGATAATATTTCATTGGCGGGAGCAGATCTTCGAAATTGTATTTTAAGGGGGGCCATGTGTAGAGGAACTCGGTTTGGCACAAGTGAAATCAATATGGCCGACTTACGCGGCGCTGATCTAACAGAGGCAAATTTAGAAGCACTTGAGTCAATCAAAGGTAGCGACTTCTCTATGTGCAAAGGAATGTCTAACCATCTCAAACACTTACTAAAGCGACCTTCAATCGAATTAGACCACTGGAATCCATTAACTAGAAGCACTACACGAGAAAGCCTAGAATCACTGCTTTCACAAGAATAAGTTAACAAAACTACAAACTTTCCGAAGGCGCTCGTCGTCGCGAGGAATCATTTTGCCGTTTCACGCAACAAAACTGAACACTTGATTGAGCTTTATAAAGAAGATGTCCATTGGCAGAGAATTTGCAAGAGATTGATCGGAGATAAACGAGAGAGCATTCATGCCCTTTGGTCCTGCCTCGCTACTAGGGGTCGAGCGTTTCTCAGCAGAGAGTGAAGCACCGCTCGAACTGCTTCCAGGCGACGACGACGTCCAAAAGGAAGCCTTGATACGCGCTATCTACAAGCAAGTGCTTGGCAATGCGTACGTCATGGAGAGCGAGCGGCAATTGATCGCAGAATCCCAGTTCAAACTTGGCGAAATCAGCGTTCGAGAATTAATCCGTCGAATCGCCAAGAGCGATCTATATCGCAGCCGATTTTTCGAATCCTGCCCGCGCTATCGATATATCGAGCTTGCCTTCAGACATCTCTTGGGACGTGCTCCTGTCGATTTTGAAGAAATGCGAGCCCATGCTGAACGTCTTGATAGCAAGGGATATGACGCTGATATCGATAGCTTCCTAGACTCTGATGACTATCAAAATACATATGGGGAGTGGGTTGTCCCATACCAGCGTGGATGGAAAACAGAGAGTTGCAAAACCCTTCAAGAATTCACCTGGAGTTTCCAACTTCTGCGTGGAAACAGCAGTAGCAGTCTGAAGGGCGACCTCTCAGGAATCACCGCAAAACTTGGAGGAGCTGTCTACCAAAACACTCCACTCGCAGTTGTCCCACCATCGTCCAAAGAGGCAACAGGTTGGAGCTTTAGGAGGGCGAAAAATCTTCAAGATGCTCCAACGCGCCTAGGCGTGGGAGCAGGACAAGAAGGTACGACTTATCGGGTTGAGGTTACCGGATACAGCGCTAATAACGTACGCAGAATATCCCGGTATACGAAATCAAATCGTGTGTATTACATCCCATTCAACAAGCTATCGGAGCAATTCATAAGAATACATAGAGAAGGAGGCAAAATTGCAAGTATTACGCCAGTTACATAGGCCCTAAAGCAATTCAATCAACTACCAACTTCAACAATTACACAAATTGACCATGGACACTAACCAAGCATCTTCAGGATTCGGCGCAGAAAGTAAGTGGAATAATCCAGTTTCCTTTCAGAGAAAGGGCGTCTCAAACCAGAAAGCAGCGCTAACAACAGGTGAATTCCTCAAGAATTCATGTGATCAGATGGCTATTGGCGTAGGACCAAGAACCCATGCAGATTGCCCGCATAGAGTAACTGCGGAATGCTACAGCCCTGATGACAACTCTTCGCTTGAAGATGTTATTGCAGCTGCCTATCGTCAAATATTTGGCAATGCCCATGTCATGGACTTTGAGCGTTGCAAAGAACTAGAAGCACAACTGCGCAATGGAGAACTAACAGTTCGCGACTTTGTTCGTGGGCTAGCAAAGTCTAGTTTCTACAAGCAAAGATTTTTCACAGCTGTTGGACCACAAAGAGGCATTGATTTAAACATCAAACACCTGCTTGGACGAGCACCTCATTCACAAGCAGAGATTTCAGCAAAGATCTCCCTTCAAGCAGAACATGGTCAAGCAGCAGTAATCGACAGCATTGTTGATTCTGCGGAATATCTCGAAGTATTTGGCAGTGACGTCGTTCCCTATGCAAGAGCATGGTCTTCACCAGCTGATCTAGCAACCTCTGCCTTCCCTCTACTCGCAGCGATTCAAAAAAGCTTTGCTGGTAGTGATAGTGCCAGAGGTAGCGCTAGCAACCTGATCAGTAGTTATGCAAGTGGAAGGGCGCCAAGAATCAATGTGCCATCTGAATCAATCGGAGTAAAACCCACTCCAGGCTATGCAGCAGGTCGTTTTGCAAGCAGAGCACCGGGTGTCACAAGCGGAAACGATGGAGCACCAATGCGTGGTGACAGCTACGTATTTTTTGGCCTTGGACAACGGGAACAAGAAACATTCCAACGTTGCCCAGGTGACTCAAATGATCAACTTAATGCCTTGATTAGGTCCACTTATAAGCAGGTCATGGGCAACCCACACCTGATGGAATTTGAAAGGGCAATATCAGCTGAAAGCAAGTACGTGGATGGCTATCTGAGTACTCGTGAATTTGTGAGGGCATTAGGCCTTTCAGCAGAATACAAGCGTCGTTTCTTTGAAACAAATGCCCCATATCGCTTTATCGAATTAAACTTCAAGCACTTCTTAGGAAGAGCTCCAAGTTCACAAGCTGAAATCAGTGAGCACACAAAAATACTCGCTGAAAGTGGGTATGAAGCAGAAATTTGTAGCTATGTCGATAGCGTTGAATATCAAACAACCTTCGGCGAAGACACCGTACCGTTTGCACGTATTCTTTCGGAAAACGGCCGGTCTCAGGTTGCCTTTAATCGTCACCTGAAATTAGCAGAAGGATACGCAGCAAGTGACACGGTTCAAACAGGATCTTCACTCGTCACTTCTGTTGCTACAGGAACAGTGCCAGGAGGATGGAGTTCAACAACAACTCGGATCAACCGCACTGGTACACAATCAGGTGCTGCAGATCCAACCAAGAAGAGGTTCAGAATCGTTGTTTCGGCACAAGCTGCACGCAGCAGACAACGCACAGCGGGAAGTACTTATCTAGTTTCTGGAAAAGACATGTCCAGCCAAATGAAGTACATCCATTCACGTGGCGGTAAGATCCTTTCGATTACAGAAGTTATGTAAGAAGGAATTAATATTCAATAAGGGGGGGCCTTCCAATTGGAGGCCCCCCTTATTATTAGCCAACCCCATAAAAAACGATGTCACAGCCACTCACTCTTGCCACCAAAGCAAATATTGATCTTGATCACTCAAATGATGTGATCAAAAGAATATATAGGCAAGTTTTTGGCAATCGACATCTCATGGAGTTGGACATCAATAAATCATTAGAAGCACTGTTCATCAACGGAGACTTGACGGTTCAGGGATTTGTAACAGCTTTAGCGCAATCAGAGACCTATAAAAAACTCTTCCTTGAGACCAATAGCCCCTATAAGTTTGTTGAGTTAAATTTCAAGCATCTTTTAGGTAGAGCACCTAATGGTCAAGCTGAAATCATGGAGCATGTAAAACTCATGAGCGATGAAGGATATGAAAGTGAAATCGCAAGCTACACCTATAGCGAAGAATATTTAACTTCTTTTGGAATTGACCAGGTTCCTTACAATCGTGGAGCAAGCACAATGCGAGGTGGAAGCACGATTAACTACACCAGAACGAATGCCTTTGAAGTTGGATATGCAGGATACGACGGTGCCAAGAAAGATTCTACACTTCTACAAAGCCTAACAACTGGTAAGACTCCAGATATTACTCGAAGGAAAGGCGTTGGTAATGGAGGGTCCTTAACCATTAGCTGGAGTTCACGAAAGCAAATTGGAGCCAATCGCCGTGTCGCGCAAAAATCAGTGGTCAGCCAAACATCGATGTCATCAACCATAAAAAGCATTCTCGCCCAAGGCGGGAAAATCCTTAGTATTACAAAGGCTTAAAAGTCATCGTTTTATGGCCTAGCCGCTTCAGCGCTGGGCCATAATTGAAGACACAGGAATTACTTAAAACATAACCACTTCAAATAAACTAAAATCATGCCAATCATCCGCCCAAATTCTCAAAACATAAATCAGCAACAAACTGCATTTGAGAGATCAGTAGACAAAAATCCTATGGCAATGTCAATGATGATTGATTCAGTTGTCAACATGATGCAGAATACAAGACCACCCCTTCAGCAAGAACAACCAAATACATTCGCAAACTAAAATGGATATTGAGCAGTTTGTTGCTCTGACTGAAGGTGAATGGAGGTCAATGCGCTCAGCTCATTCTCTTGCCTTTCAGCAATTCGAGGATGTACTAAGCGAAATAACTGTACAAAAAATCAGCGAAACAAATTCTGATTTGCAAACAATACTCAAAAAAGAAGGTGATCTAAATGTATCCGATATTAGGTCACCTTTTTTGATGAAATGGGCTGCTGAAAGTGACTGGGAGCCAGATGACCCCAATGATGTTGCGAATGGTGAGTGTATTATCGTGCCAATGCCAAAGAATGAAAAATCCGGAGTACTACTAAGAAGCATTGGTTACGCAGAATCTATAGCAGCGAGATCAGAATATAACTTTTTAGATGATGGAACTTTTGTCTTAAAAACAAAGTATGATCAATCAATTGCTGAAGAAAGAATTTGGTTTATAAGCGAAAATGTACGCTGTAGATCCTCTGTACTTAAGACATCTGAAGGCTCTGGAATACTACAAACATCATTCTCCTCAGAAGTGCGACGGCTAACTAAATCATAACCAAAGGCAAATCCATGGATCCCATATTAAAGTTTGCTCAAACAATCGCAGGAATATACGACAACTTCGAGCAATCTCAAGAGAATCCAAAAGATTTTGCTCGCATCAATATCATCTTCAGACCACTACCTTGGACAATATTTAATGGCCCAGGGTTCTATTCTGAACAACACTACGACTATGCACCATGGTCACCGTATAGACAGGGAGTGCACAGATTAATTGCTCATAAAGAAAACTCAGAAGTTTTGATTATGGAAAATTTTGGATATGCAGACTCAATGCGCATAGCCGGTGCCGGAAGGAATCCCGAACTTCTTGACTCCTTAAAAAAAGAAAAATTAAAAGCAAGATGTGGTTGTGCAATGCATTTCAAAACAAAAGCAGATAGAAAATATATAGGTTCAGTAGAGCCAGGAAAGAAATGCATGATTCCAAGGGATGGCCAACTCACATATTTAGTAAGCGAAGTTGAAGTAACTCCAGACAGCTGGACAAGCAGAGATCGCGGATATCATCCAAATACAAATAAACAGATCTGGGGATCTGAGCACGGACAATTAGTTTTTAAGAAGATAAAAGATATTGGAGAAATGATTGCCAATGACTGGATGAATAATAAACTAAATCATGAAGGATAGTAAATCCCAAATAAAATCTTGGATTCGATCCCAACATCTAATTTGTGAGGGAAGCGACTTTATTTTTGAAACTGTTGATCAATCACAACTAGAAAAGTTTGAAGCTATTATGGAATCGTTGGGAGGACGAGTAAGGGCCGTAAAAGCTGTAGGGAATTGGCCAATGGGGCCAAATCGTTCATTTAAAATCTTAAGAGCAATCGCTTCAGTTCCAAGGCCAGGTGGTGAAGAACTAGTAACCTATTGGGCAAAAAAAGGGGCTAAACAAACAAGATATTCAGAAATAAATTCATAACGGATAATATTAATCTGCAAACCATCCCATCCACGTAGGTTGTGAAAAATCAGTATGCTCACTCCATTTACGCAGCAAAGTCAATGAATCAAAGTGATACCCCCTTTGCTCTGCAAGTGCAATAAGCTCGTCTTGATTACGAGAAGACTTAATCTCCTCTTTTAGTTCACTATCACTCTGGGCACACTGAATAAAGTCTTCAAGAATTTGATCCTTCTGGGAATCAGAAAGGGGCGCACTCATGGAATTCAAATGAAGTTGAATATTTTCAAGAAGAACCTTGATCGGCTCCCTCCATTAGCATAGCTCTCCAGGACGAAACCTGACGAAAAGCCCAACTCCAATGGTTCGTGTCATAAAGGAGAGCTGATTGTTTGTCCTGAGAAATTAAAGCCTCAGAATCTAAATGAATAAATTCATCCCAATCTGCCTTTGTAAATAAGAATCCATTCGTATAGGCATAGTCAACAATTTGATCATGCGATGTCAGCTTTTTTAGCCCAGTTGCAATCTCATGACTCTGTACAACAGAATGAATGAATTTTTCAATAATGGGAGCAGAAGTAGAATTCAACACGATTCAATCCAAATAGCAAAATTTGACTTCAGACAAATGAGCTGGAGAACTAGAGGACCGCCAGTACAACGAAGAAGACGCCAAGGAATTTTTTGACTGGTATGGCCAGAATCAACCAAAATTTTGGGCGGTCGGGTCGCTTGTTCTAATGGAATCAAAGCGGCACCAGTGAGCATTGGCTCTACGGACTTAATCAAAACCTGCAGGGAATTAATATCATTAACGCAATTAAACCGATCTTGAAGATCAATATCTCGAGAAATCATTTGTACAAAGCGAGGCAATGCTTTTTCGGCTTCAATAGACACTGACATCCTAAATCCAACCGATGATGTCAATACTATACCAATTCAGTGGTTGGCAAATGCGATTACTCAAGTAAGTCGCTTGAGGACAGAAAAGCCAACGATAGCCAACAGTTAATGTCATCCCAATCCAAAGTGGTAGATTTGGGAAGCTTTAATGAAGTCACGACGAATTAAAAGAATTATGGCAGAGCGATTCGATATCTTATTCGAGGGAATGTCAGAAGAGTCATCTCTAAAAATCCTCTTGTCAGACCCAAAAGATCTACCTAACCCTGTAGATAAATATATGGCGGCAACAAGGCTCGCAGCATGCACAAGTGACGAGTCATTGCAAGGTTTGATCAGCGCAGTTGATCTTGATCCAGAAGACCTCTTTAACAGAATCACAAGACGCAAAGCAATAGAGGCCTTAGGAAGAAGAAAAAATGTTCAAGCTTTAGATAGTCTATTTAAAGCCCTAGAATTTGATGATGAGCCCTCAGTCATCAATGCCGCCGATTCAATTACACAAATATCTGCCCCTTTAACTGAAAGTCAATGTGATTCACTTCTAAATGCTTTGAAAGGAAGCGATCCACAAAGAAGATCAGTGATTCAGGCTCATACAAGACTAAAACTTAAGAGTGGTACATCATTCATTCAAACCCTTATCCATGATGAAAACCCATTAATTTCAGGAGCAGCGAGGGCATTTTGCGCTCGGGTCGAGGGTGACCTCGATCAACTGAAGCCACTGATTCCTCAACTCCAAGATCTTCAAGCAGGCCGTCGCCGCTCCGCGGTGATCGACCTGGGGGATGCTGGTGATATCACGATGCTGGGCTGTCTCATCAAAAGTGCTGTTTCGATGCCATTACGAGCAAAGAGTGCCTTTCAGCTCGTTGATCCAGACAAAAAAGCACAAGTAGCTGAAGAACACATCAAGACCATTACGACACTTCTACAAGATGACCCTAGAAGTCTTTCCATGCGCGAAGAGTGGTTGAGCACTCAAGACCCATTAGAGATTGAAAACAACCTGCAACACCGAGATGAGGGAAAGCAATACGGGGCAGCACTAAGCCTCCTCAAAATGCCTAAGCCTCAACAGATCGAAATATTAGATGGTATTCACTCACGTCTATGGAGCGATTACGGAGCAAACTATTTGCTGACGTCCTTGGTTGGTCTTGGATCCATCCATGAGAGGAAGGAGTTAGTCAGAACATCACTGGCAGAGACCCTTCCTCAATATGCAAAGTCAAGAGTTGCCGCAGCATGGGCATGCCTGAAACTGGATCTAAACGACCAACTAGGTCTCCTCAAGGAAATAAGCACAAGCTCACAGTGGTTACCACTGAAATGGAGCTGCTCGCAAGTGCTTAAGAAGTTTTCATGATGTTATGCAAACCCCCCAAAAGCCCCTCTGCGCATGGGTTTGACTGAAAACCAACGCTGCTTTAGATTTTCTTCGGATTAGTGATTGCAAACTTTTCTGTCTTGACACCGACCTAACCAGAAGCAGGCAGAAAAGAGAAGTAATGTCCTTTTGGCGGATACGCATCCCCCGAAAAAACTCTTCCCAACTCCTCATGCTCGACGCATTCTCCAGGAAGGCCGTCTCGGCCGATTCAAGCGGCGCCTTCATTGGCGGAGGCGAGCTTGCCTCTCTCAAGTCATTCATTGCTGACGGCAACAAGCGCCTTGACGCTGTTAACGCCATTTCATCAAATGCTGCTTGCATCGTCTCTGACGCCGTTGCTGGCATTTGCTGTGAAAACACCGGCTTAACCGCACCTAATGGTGGTGTGTACACCAACCGCAAAATGGCGGCTTGCCTGCGTGATGGCGAGATCGTTCTCCGTTATGTGAGCTACGCGCTTCTGGCAGGCGACGCTTCCGTCCTGCAGGATCGCTGCCTTAACGGACTCCGCGAGACCTACGCCGCACTGGGCGTTCCCACAGGATCTGCTGCCCGCGCCGTAGCCATCATGAAGGCTGCCTCCGCAGCATTGATCACAAACACCAACAGCCAGCCCAAGAAGGCAGCTGTAACCCAGGGCGACTGCGCCAGCCTCGCTGGTGAAGCAGGTAGCTACTTCGATGCAGTGATCAGCGCAATCAGCTGAACCTGATCTCAATTTAATCGTCAAACACTACTAACTTCCTACTCATGAAGTCTGTTATCACCACAGTTGTCGGCGCAGCCGATAGCGCTTCACGCTTCCCCTCAGCATCAGACATGGAATCCGTTCAGGGTTCTATCCAACGCGCAGCTGCTCGTTTGGAAGCTGCTGAAAAGCTTTCCGCTAACTACGACGGAATCGCTCAGCGCGCCGTTGACGCTGTCTACGCTCAGTACCCAAACGGTGCTACTGGCCGCCAGCCACGCCAGTGTGCAACTGAAGGCAAAGAAAAGTGCAAGCGTGACTTCGTTCACTACCTGCGTCTGATCAACTACTGCTTGGTTACAGGCGGCACTGGCCCTCTTGACGAGCTCGCCATCAATGGCCAGAAAGAAGTTTACAAGGCTCTCAGCATCGATGCTGGTACCTACGTTGCAGGCTTCTCAAACATGCGTAACGACGGTTGTTCACCTCGCGACATGAGCGGCCAAGCTCTGACTGCGTACAACAACTTGCTGGACTACGTGATCAACTCCCTGGGTTGATTAATACCTCTAGGTATTAATTGATTCCGCATGGAGCTAAAGGGTGGGCAATGCCCACCTTTTTTTTCAAGAATTTACTTGGGTAAAAGCAAAGCCTGCTTAAGGAATAGAAAATTAGGCAAAAATCGCCCTGGAGTTATTATTTCAAAAGACATATTAACTCCTTAGACGAGACCTAATTGGGCAATATTACGCCATACGATTTCACGGCATAATTGATTTCTTGCCCTGAGATGTAGAAGCGCATTCAAACCAACACACTCCCCCCCCTCTTCATCATGCTCGGAGCAGAAACAAGCCTAAAATCCTTGACCTCGGCAACCAGAACAGGCCCAGCTTCATTCTCCACATCCAACAAAGCTGGCAAAAGCACAGTCCCATATACTCCTTCTGGCGCAAGAGCCGAATACAAGAGGCAACACTGCGCTGCATCGGGAATCGGAATAGGCCCCAGACTCCATTCAGAATGTCCATTCGGAGTCGTCGCTGACAGATATAACCCAGGTGATACAGAAGCACTCAAGCGTGTGATCAAGGCTGCCTATCGCCAAGTCCTGGGAAACAAGCCACCTACAGACAGCCAGCAGGAGAAATCACTCGAAGCAAGGCTCCTTAACGGAGAAATCAATGTCCGTGATTTTGTAAATGGCTTGGCAAAGTCAACCTTCTACAAAGACAATTTCTTCCATGCAGTTGGAGCCCAACGAGGTATCGAACTGAACTTCAAGCATCTTCTTGGTAGAGCACCTCTAAGCCAAGCAGAAGTTCAAAATCACATCAAGCTGCAAGCAGAACATGGCTTCGATGCACTGGTTGATTCACTAACCAACTCTGCCGAATACACCGAAGTATTTGGTAGCGATATCGTTCCTTACGAGCGTACGCAAGATTCCTACGCAGGAATGTTTACTCGCTCCTACAACCTGATGAGGGAACTAGGAGGTATGAAAGTAGCAATCAGCGATAATGCACAGGGCAGACAAAGCAGAACCGTCAATACCTTGGCAAATGCATTGAGAGAAAGCACAAAACCTCAGCCTTTCTCTTATGTATCTGTTACCAAAATCCCTGTCAAGCTGCCACAGCAACAGTACACAGGTCATAATCCACCAGCAGCAAGCGATTATGTACCATTCCGTCCGTTTGGAATCTTCTTCTAGATTCAAAACCTCAGGATAAATAGCGTAGGCCCTCATCAATGATGGGGGCTTTTTCATGAGGAGTATTCTCCATTAGATGCCGACATCAATTAATGATTGAAACAGAACAGGAAATACAGGGAAGATAGACTAGATTCAACAAGAAAGTAAAAACTTAAACATGACAGGAGCTCAATCGGAGCACGATGCCCTGAAAAGCGAGAGCCTGACGGAGGAAGAAGCACTAGAACTTGCTACGGCCTTAAAACAAAAACTAAGCAATGGAGAACTGCCAAATTCAGATCTCGAATCCATAAACAAAATGGTTGCCGGATTGGGTGACAATAGAGGAGAATTAAGATTAACATTCGCAAAAAGTCTCGGCTCAGTTGGAGAAGAGGCCATTCCAATATTATGCGAAGCATTGAAAAGCAGCTCTAATGTCACCATCAGAAGAGCCTCAGCTAAAACACTAAATATTATTGGGAACAAAAAAGCACTCCCAAATCTAATCGAAGCATTTGAAACAGACGAAGATCCTGTTGTACAAGGTTCATCAGCTGGGGCTATGGCCACAATAGGGGAAGCAGCGATTGAGCCATTACTGAAAATTTTAACTGAGCCAAAGTGCACGGCTTTTCAGATAGGATTGATCAATCTTGCATTAGGTTTCATAGGCTCTAAGAGCCCCAAGGCCTTGCATTCAGCAACAAGTTCTAAAAATCCAGAAATTAGAATAGCAGCCCTAAGTGCTTTAGCAGAACAGGCTCAAAAGCACGAAAACAACGAAGTAAGATTATTAATATTGAATGCACTTAAGGATCCCAATAGCGAGGTGCGTGCTGAAGCAGCAACAATCGTAGGGAAATCGATGGATCAAGAAGAAGCCGCTAATCAACTCCACGAATTATTAGAAGACAAAAATGATCAGGTACGAAAAAATACTGCACTGTCACTCATGAAAATGGAATCAGTGATTTCAATCAATACTATTGATCAGGCAATTAATAGCGAATCTGACGAGCAAGTGAAAGGAGTTATGATCGTTGCCAGGGATCAGTTAAAAAGCCGCCGAGATACGATCTAAATACCAAATAGACTTTGCCGGCGAGATATGCTCGACTCGAGAATGTCTTTAACCAAGTCATCCGTTGATTCATTATCAATCAAACTCGCAAAACATTGATCTATATCAGAAGAGTTTACTTCCGCAAGGGCCATAACCGCCGATTGAACATGAGCTATATTTGCGCTATTGCATGCTTGAATTAAAATTGGAACAACACGTTCTTTCTCCTTATCTTGTTTTGCGAAATGCCCAAGAGTCATCAATGCAGATTGAGACACAACAGGATTAGTATCATCTAAGGCACTCTCTAATACAATGATGGCTTCATCTAGAAAAGCCACATCTGGATAGTTCACAGAAATTTGAACAAAAGCCTTGATACAGCAGGCTTTAACCGTACAATTGCTGGTGGTTTTATAAAGATCAAGCAGAGGAAGAACAACACGATGACCAAAAACACCTAAACCTTTAACTGCGGTACGGTAGACAATTGGGTCAGGGTCATTTAATAGATCAAGAAGCCGAGGGAAGGCTTCATCAAAATAGTTTTCTGACATTACTACACATGCATCCATTCGAATATTAGGATTCGGATGGGATAAATCTAGGAACAGATCATCCAGAGATATTATTGAAGACACAACACAAAATGAAGGCTATAAGATCTTAGCAGGAGACAATAGCAATGAACTCGTATTGACATACCGCAATGCCCTACAACACTATCGCCATACCTGCTCTGGCCTGCACAAAGAGATCCTTATCATCATCAGAAATTTCTAAAATCATCTTTCTTTTAGATACTTTGTCAAGTTCTGAATACTTGTCTATTGCTTGAATTAATGAATAGCGCATATCCCAAGGCAATGAATCACGAGCAGCCAGAATCTCCTCAATAAACTCACACAGCATTATAGGATTCAACTTGGCAAGTGCCAATACAGATGCAGATCTACTCTTCTGAAATTGTGGCCTAACATTAAAAATCGATGCGACAAGAACTTCAATAATCCAAGAAATTGCTTCCACTGACCAATCAGGAATAGAGCCAAACAGATTAATAAAGAAATAATGAGCCCCATAATCATTGTGAGCCTCTTCAATCCAAGAATCCTTCAACAGCGGGAAAATCTCAGAGGAAGGAGAAGAAGATAGATGCTTAAGTGCTAAATAACAACGACTGAAGTCAGTATTGTAGAGATCTCTAACAAGAAACTCACCAGATGGAATCCGATCATACCGATGAACACAATTGATCGCAGCCAAGTTACAGGAGAGAAGAGAATCTAAAGAAGTCAGCAAGCAAGGGGTAACGGTGCCAGCTAAATTATCACCATAAAGCTTACGAATAGCACGAATTTTAAAAACAGGCGATACAGGTGCAGAAAATACTTCATCGATCTGGTCAATCGCATTGGCATCAATCAAATCCTGGATAGCAAAATGCCTATCCATTTGATTAGGTAAAAATAAATTCAGAGAAATCTCATGAACTCGTTCGCAATCATGCGTTAACTTAGAGATGGCAGAAATTGCCGCGCCCTTAATTCCGGGAACAGAACTGAACTGAAATGGGCGGATGGTATCAACACTTCTAGAGACATCTAACGAAGATAGACACTGTATGATAATTCTCTGGTTGGCAATATCGGCTTCAAGAATACCAATCATCTTGTCGACGAGAGTCTCATCATTACATTGCAATGTTTGCAATGACCAAACAGAATTTTCCACTAAATAGACATCATCAGACCATAAGCACTGTCCGATCACAGGGATTGCATCAATACATCCAAGACGAGCCAGAACTTCAACAATCTTGCGTTTAGTGATTTTGACTGATTGGCAAGAAGATAGGCGATTTTGCAGAAATTCAATCAACGCTTTTTCAGTCTCAGGGCACGGACAATTGATTAAGTGTGCTGCCGCTGTATAGAAATCACTTTCCGAATCTTGGTTACTCACTGACTTCATCAGCAAATGACGAGCATGCTCACAGGTCAGACCTGGATGGATCTTGTCAAATCTTTCGGGCTTATGCAAAATAAGAACATAAACAATGAAATAATACTAGCACTTCTTCATAAAACTTTTACCAGCACCGAGTCATCGAAAAGGTATATTCAGATGGGTTGCAGAATTGATGATTAGGCCATAATCTTAGGCTAGTCAAGATTGAATCGATGGGTCCCTTTTCAAGCAACTCATTTTTTGTAAAAACAATTGCTTATGGCCGATCAAGACCAACAACACCAACAAGCATTCAAATTCCCTTTAACTTGTTGAGCAGAAGTATTCAAGTAATGCGTCAGTCGGGAATCACTGTTACCGCCATCACTAATATCCATGAAGTAGGAAATAAAAATCAATCTGATACTAAAAAGCCTGCTTCTCCAGAGCCAAAACGCACTAAGCGAGAAATCCCAAGCGATAGCGCTAATGAAACAGAGGTGAAAAAAGAGAAAAAAACAACGAATCGCAGAGCAAGAAAAAAAAGCTAAGCGATCCTAGGAGAAACTAACCTCTGTATTCGAAAACCGATTCCTCTGGCCGACCTGCCTTGAGAGCATCCCAATTGATACTCTCAAGGAAAGCATCTGGGTTCGTACATTCCACGACATCAACCCCCCAATATCCTTGTTGCAAGGGTGCAGAACTTGTCATAGCTGCGGAATCTTTTCGTCCTCCGAGAGCAATCCATGAATGATCAACTGAATGCCCTTGATCAAGTCTAAAAATCTTCCAAGCTTTCACGAGTTCAATTGCCATATTTTTTGGAGACAGCTCAGAGTCAATCCTTACTAGCCAATGCGAGTGATTCAAAGCAACAGCAGATTTAAGGATTGTTGAGCTACTGACTAGACCAGAAGCCAAAGCTTCCCCAGAGAAAGGCGGTGTAAATTCAGAATTAATTTGTAGATTATGCGATACAACAAAAGTGGTCATGGTTTCGACTATTATCAGAAGTGATTGGAAAGAGTTAAAGCTGAGAATGATCGATGCAGATGGCCTTTCTCGGCAGTTGAATCAAACAGGCATCAACGAAAGTGGTTCAGCTGGAAATCAGCTGAACCATCAAGAAGCCCTTGATTTGGCAACGCATCTCAAAGAGAAACTAAAAGCAGGATTGCCGATTGATTCTGATCCTGAATCAATAGACGTCATGATAGCTGGACTCGGTGACCCTCGAGGGTTGTTACGGCGTAATTTCTCTGAAAGCCTTGGATCAGTTGGTAAAGCTGCTGTACCGGCCTTATGTCAGGCAATGAAACATAGCAGTCAAGTCACGGTAAGAAGGGCAGCTGCCAAAACTCTGATTCTGATTGCAGATCCTGCCAGTCTGCCTGACCTACTGTCAGCTTTTCTTGCTGACGATGACTCAGTTGTTCAAGGTTCAACCATGGGAGCCATGGCTGCGATGGGTGAGAAAGCAATCACAGTAATTTTAAGCATTGTCGAGAATCCAGACAGCACGGAAATGCAGATTGGTCTTGCAAATTGGGCACTCACTTTAATCGGAGATCGAGCGCAAACAGTATTGCGGAAGGCTGCCAATTCAGAAAATTTCAATGTACGTAAGGCATCAATACTTGCCTTAAGTAGCCAAATACAAACATTAGAGACAGAAGAAGACAGGGAATTATTGATCAATGCTTTGTCTGACTCTTGTGCTGAGATTCGTGCAGAAGCAGCAACCTTCGTAGGCCAGATTGGCGATACAACACTAGACGCACCACTTTTAATGCCTCTTCTTTCTGACCCTGATGCCTGGGTAAGAAAGAATAGCGCACTATCATTAATGAAGCTTCGCGCGACACAGTCAATCAAAGCGCTTCAGGATAGAATCAAAGAAGAAGAAGATAAGGTTGTTTTGAATGTTTTAGCGCTAGCCATTAATCAAATAAATAAAACGACTAACAATAAAATTTGACATAAAAAAAGGAGAGCGTTTGCTCTCCTTACATCAATGACAATGCTTCTCAGGAGAGAGCGTTGATGAGGTAGTCCAAATAGCTCTTAAACTCATTCAGAGCCTGGGGGCTCATGTCACGAGGAGCACAAGCACGATCACGTGTGTAGGTCAGAGCTTCGACATAAGGACCGGTGGGAAGGCTCAGACTGCGATACACCTCGCGAGCACCAGCAATGCCCCACTCGTCCAAAGGACCAGTACCACCAACAACCAAGCAGTAGTTGATCAAGCGCATGTAGTGACCGAGATCTCGGTAGCACTTGTCAACTTTCACTTGGCTATCGCCAGCCTCACCAGCCTGCTTGAGATAGGAATACTTGCTGAAGCAAGCATCACCTGCTTCACGAGTAACAGCATCAAGACCAGCGGCTAGCTTTTCTGCTGCTTCAAGACGAGCAGCAGCACGCTGAATATTGCCCTGAACGGCTTCAAGATCGTTTTGAGAAGGGAAGCGACCAGCTGCATCAGCAGCAGTCACAACTGTTGTCACGACGGACTTCATTGGAGTTTCCTAAAGATGAATAGTGTCTGAATGCGGAGAAAGTAGGCCTTTAATCCAGATCAGGAAATAGCGCCAACGACGCGATCGAAATAAGCACCTGCTTCTGCGACCAGAGCGGCACAGTCACCCTGTGTGGTTTCCATTTTACGGAAACGCTTTCCTCCTGAAGCAGGAGAGTTAGTTTCGCCAATGAGAGCAGTCGCAGAGGCCTTCATGATGGCCACGGCACGACCCGCAGACTGGGTAGGAACACCCAGCGCAATGTAGGTTTCCTTCAGACCATTCAGGCAACGATCATCAAGAACGGATGCATCGCCTGCCAGAAGGGCATAGCTGATGTAGCGAAGAACGATCTCTCCGTCGCGCAGGCAAGCTGCCATACGACGGTTGGGGTAGCAATTGCCACCTGCCTGGATCAGACCTGTGTTTTCACAAATCATGCCTGTAACTGCATCAGAAACGATGCAGGAGGCGTTTGAGGTGATGGCGTTGACGGCATCGAGACGCTTATTGCCGTCACGAACGTAGGAGCGGAGACCTGCGAGGTCACTACCACCAACGGGAGCTGTTTTAGCGTCGGCACTGACGACCGAACGTGAGAATGCGTCGAGCATGTGGGCCAGACAAATTTGGAGGGAAGAGGCTTCTCGATCCCCGTTAAGGCTAAGCCTGAAGACTCCGCTCTAGAGAGGAATCCGTTGTCAGGACTAACCTTTTCAGGTGAAGCACTCAGCAAACCTAAGCGTAAGTTGCTGACGTGTGACCAAGTATCTGCTGATCACGCAAGAGTTCGTCACTTAGAGGGGTGGTGATAGATGAGAAAGGCGTGCCAAAGCCCATTAGCGCCGTTCTTGACAATCTCTCTAAAGGCACTCAAGCCGAGAGCCGAGCAGAGCAACACCCCCCACCTTTCGAAAATTCCCGATTGATTCCAGGAGGTATGGTTACGAGACGTGTTTGCTGTAGGTCGCAGGTCGACATGACAGAAGAATCAAGTCAGGCGCCTTCAATTGAAGAGCTGATCGAAACAATTACAGAATTAACTGCCTATAGAGAACGACTTTACGACGATGTTGTGGGCCTTGGCAAAAAGCTTCGTTTATCCCAAAAGAAAATCGATACAACAATCAAAGAGCACCCTGAGCTCACTCGGATTGATGCAATTCTCACCCAACTGAAAGTTCAAAGAGATACACAAGAGAGTCAAGCATGACTTTGATGGACAATCCTCCAGTCACAATGGTGGATTTTTTCGAGGCCAGCCGCGGGTTATGGCTTAATAGACGGGTGGTTCATCATCTTGATAGCCAAGACGATGAAGCTGCAGACTCAAATCTAATCATTGAACCCTTCGATACATCTGATAATGCAGTAGAAAAGGTTTGCAAAGTATTCGGAATTGAAGCCAAAGAAGCCAATGGTGGAGCAAGATTTTGGTGGGAAAGCAACCTTCTTGCTGACAAGCGCAATGATGATTATGCAGCCATTGTCATCGATGTTCCAAAACCTGAGCATTCCAACCAAGGATATCTTTTAAGAGATGTTGGTTACGTAGAGAAAAAACCCACTCTTAGTACATACGAATTCACTACGGATGGAGTGCTGACAATCAAGTCCAGATACGACACAAATTTTGGGATTGAGCGCTGCTGGTTTGTGAACGATCAAATCAGAATGCGGGTTAGTTCAGTACAGTTTTTAAATGGTGCTGCAATGACCACCTACTGCACAGAATTTCGATGCCCAAGCAAAGCCGATATTGAAGAAATTGCTAGCCAAGCCCAAATGTTCGCTCAGACCAATCCTTTATAAGCACATTTAAACCATGTTTGATTCATTTCTCAACGAGCTTCATTCAGATATCACCAAGAGAGGTGGATCTCCCCTTGCTCTACCTGAAGGTCTTGAAGAATGTAAATCTTCCAAGTCATCAAGTGTGATTCAGAGCTGGCTTTGGGATGTTCCTGGATTTCGGCGTTGGAGGGTAACGCGATTGGATGCAGGCGACAGCCTGCAGGTTTTTAATTCTGTTGCATATCCTGATTACAACTACGACCATCCCTTAATGGGGGTTGATCTCCTCTGGTTCGGAGCCCGTCAGAAGCTTGTTGCCGTACTCGATTTCCAGCCCTTGATCCAAGACAAAGATTATCTTGATCGCTATTTTTCTGGTCTCAAAGATCTGAACCAACGCTTTCCAGATCTCAATAGTGAAGAAACGATGCGTTCATTTGATCCAAATCAGTATTTTTCTTCGTGGCTCCTTTTCTGTCGCGGTGGTGCAGAGCAAGCTGAATCATCCCTTCCAAATGCTTTTAGTGAATTCTTAAAGGCATACTGGGAGTTACATGATAATGCCAAAAGCATTACCTCAACTATTCCTCCAGAAGAAGTTAAGACCCTCCAGGAAAAATATGATATTTACAGCGCAGAGAGGGATCCAGCTCACGGACTCTTCACAAGCCATTTTGGAAAAGATTGGTCAAATCGGTTCCTCCACGAGTTTTTATTCCCCGCCTCCTCTCCTCACAAATGACAATTCAAAGGTTAAAAAGCACAGATCCTGTGGACATCGAAGGATGGTCATGGCAACCATTTCTTAAAGACGCAGTTAAAAGACTTGAAGGCTTAAATATTGAGCCCTACCCAGTCTCAGATCGATTTTTACAACGCGAAGGGCAAACTGGTTCAAAATCAAAACCAATTGCTGTCACGACAGCAACCTGGGCTTGCAAAACAGAGAAATTCAGGCAGGTCAGGGCTGCCTGCGTGAGTGCTGGATCAGCCGCGTCTGTTTTGAACTTTGTAATCAATCCAAATTCCACATATGACCTACCTTTTTTTGGCGGTGATTTAGTAACGCTCCCCTCAGGACATCTGCTTGCCCTGGACCTGCAACCCGCCATCAAAACCGATGAAGTCCACACCACTCAAGTCTGGGATCGACTCATACCAATTTTTGAACGTTGGCGCGATCAACTGCCTTACGGAGGACCAATCCCAGAAGAAGCAAAACCCTTTTTCTCACCAGGATTCCTCTGGACACGACTCCCACTTGGGAAGGAAGGCGACGATTTGATTGAATCAATCGTGAGACCGGCTTTCACTGAATATTTAGATCTCTATCTGGAACTAGCCGCTAGCGCTGAGCGGGTTAGTCCGGAACGAAGCGATGTTCTCCTGCAAGGACAAAGAAAATACACCGACTATCGAGCTGAAAAAGACCCTGCGCGCGGAATGCTGACTCGCTTTCATGGCAGCGAATGGACTGAGGCATACATCCACTCTGTTCTTTTTGACCTGTAATCGAGACTCATTTGTAGTTTTTGAGGTCCAGTGCAGCTCCAACCACCCGTAGCGGGTTACACATTATGAACAGCATTCGAGGGAGTACTAAGCATTTGGCGAAAATTGCCTGGAACCCGAGAGGACTTCCGTAGGATGGTCTCACGGGTGCTTGGACACCTCACCAGACATTGCAAGCAGGAGTAAAAAATGTTCGACGCCTTCACCAAGGTTGTCGCCCAGGCCGACGCCAGGGGACAGTTCATCAGTGCCAGTGAAATTGATGCTCTGGCAGCCATGGTTTCCGGCAGCAACAAGCGCTTGGATGCCGTAAGCCGGATTTCCAACAACGCCTCCACAATCGTTGCTAATGCTGCACGCGCACTTTTCGCGCAACAACCTGCTCTGATTTCTCCCGGAGGAAACGCATACACCTCCCGCCGCATGGCAGCTTGCCTTCGCGATATGGAAATCATCCTGCGTTACATCACATATTCAGCATTCACTGGTGATGCATCTGTCTTAGAGGATCGTTGCCTAAATGGTCTTCGTGAGACCTATCTCGCATTAGGAACACCAGGTGCTTCTGTTGCAACTGGTGTGAACCTGATGAAGGACGCAGCACTTTCTATCGTTAACGACAGTGCAGGAATTTCCAGTGGCGATTGCGCTTCGCTGAGTAGTGAAATCGGTACTTATTTTGATCGTGCAGCTGCATCCGTTGCCTGATCTGGCGAATTGATTCCACTTCACCTCCCTCATCTCTAAATGAAAACTCCACTTACCGAAGCGGTTGCAGCCGCCGACTCACAAGGCCGTTTCCTTAGCAACACAGAAGTCCAAGCAGCTTCTGGACGTTTCAACCGTGCCCAAGCGAGCCTAGAGGCCGCCAAAGGTCTTACAGCAAAGGCCGATTCACTCGTAAGCGGTGCCACGCAGGCTGTCTACACCAAGTTCCCTTACACCACTCAGATGGAGGGGCCGAACTACTCAACCACTCCTGAAGGAAAGGCAAAGTGCTCTCGTGATATCGGCTATTACTTGAGAATGGTCACCTATTGCTTGGTTGCCGGTGGCACAGGCCCTATGGATGACTACCTCATCGCTGGTCTTGACGAGATCAACCGCACTTTTGAGCTTTCCCCTTCATGGTATGTAGAGGCTCTTAAGCATATTAAAAGCAGCCATGGCCTATCAGGCGATGCTGCAACCGAAGCCAACAGCTATATCAACTATGCAATTAATGCACTGACCTGATCCCAACTAGCAAGGATCAAATCAGTCAATGCATTCAAGCCCCCTTACAATGGGGGCTTTTTCAATGTCACAAGGAGAAAACCGCCTAAATGACAGCAACGATTGGACATTTTCTTCAAAATCTTTGTGGTGAATACAGTAACCAGCAACAGGCATTTGATAACCCACCGTTATTTGCACATATTTTTCTTCGCTATAGGCCAATTGAGCATCTGCAGCCTGGTTCAATCCTTCTCGAACAAACCTATGCAGTCGACCCCAAGCATCCTTACAGGCTTAGGGTGATTCGCGCCGAAGAAGTTACTTCGGGAACCATAAAACTGTGGAATCATACATTTAAAGATCCAGATCACTTCTCAACTGCTACACATAATCATGAGTGCAGGAAAACAATTAAAGAGCAAGATCTAATCCGCCTAGATCATTGCCACTATCAAGTACGTCAATTAGACAATGCCTTTCATGGTGAACTTGAACCTGGATGTCGCTGCATCGTGCGTCGCGATGGGAAAGAGACCTATTTGGTGAGCAGCTTTCACCTCCAAGGCGATGAATTAACAACATTGGATCGAGGACACGACCCCAAAACACACGAGCGATGCTGGGGATCTATTGCTGGTGAATTCCGCTTTCAGCGCATCAGTAACTGGGCTGAAAATATTCCTGAAAAGTGGTTATGAAATGAAGGATCCTTCAACTGAGAACCTCAACCCACCTCTCACAGAAGCGCAGGTGATTGCGAATTTACGCCAGACAGAAGATTTCTCTGACCAGTATTACGCAGCGTGGTGGCTCGGGCGGATGCGCAGCCGTCATCCAGAAACGATACCTCTGCTGCTGACAGCGTTGGATCCACTCCATGGAAATCCTATCCATAACGAACGTCGCGCTGTTGCATTGAATGCAATCAGAGCTCTAGGAATCCTTCAAGCAACGAATGCAGAAGAGAAGCTCAGAATTCTCCTGAAGAAAAACGACTACTCAATCCGTGAAGAGTCAGCAAGAAGTTTGGGAATGATTCAAGCTCAATCTGCTGTTCTAGATCTGTGCGAGCTGTTATCCGGGGGGCCAGAAGAGACAGAACAAATACAACCGGGATCTGCGAAGTTGAAAGAACCTTATGAATCTGTATTAGAGGCATTGGGAGCGATTGGCGTAGCATCACGCAGCGTGATAATCATTATCACGCCTTTTACAAAACATTCTCGTCCGCTAATACGAGCATCAGCTTGTCGAGCCTTGCTTATACTCACCGGTGATCAGAAATGGGCGCCACCTTTAATTGAGCTTCTACAACATGATGATCCACTAATTCGCAGGGGCGTTCTTCTGGATCTAGGCGCAACAGGCTGGATGCCTGCGCTGCCTGCCATTCAGGCGGCTGCCATTGAAAATAGCCTCAAACTTGTAGCTTTGCGTGGCCTTGCAGAAAAAAGCGAAGACACGTGCGTCCTCGATGCAATGGACGGACTCTTGTGATTAATATCTCTCCGCTAGAAGGAGCTATCGCTGATCTTCAAGCGGCCAAAACAACACCTGAATTAATTCGAGCCACCAAAAGCCTATGCAATCTTCATACTGTTGATGCAATTTCAGCACTGATTGAAGTACTGGGATTTAATAATCCAGCAGTCGCATCAGTTGCAACTGCTGGATTAATCGAACTTGGCAGCCAAGCTGTGCCCTCACTATTAGTTAGCCTTGACGAAAAAAATTACGGTTCACGCGCCTGGGTGGTGCGAGCCCTTGCTTCGATTCGCGATCCTAGAAGTCTCGACTTACTGGAACATGCATTAGCAACAGATATTGCACCTAGCGTGCGGCGTTCCGCCGCACGTGGCCTGGCAGAACTGAATCTCATTTATCCCGAAGAAAGTTCAAAACTCAATCGCTGCCTATTAGCACTACTCGCAGCAATTAAAGATGATGAATGGGTTGTGCGCTATTCCACAATCTTCGGAATTGAAATGCACTTACTCAGGTACAATTCCACAAATAAGGATCAATGCATCTTGGGCTTGAAACAACTTAGTTCCAATTCTGAGTCCATCAAGGTGATTCGCCTGCGCGCCACCCTGGCTTTACAACGCATTAATGCCTCATGACCACAAAATTACTATTTGTCTGTCTCGGCAATATCTGCCGTTCACCCGCCGCTGAAGGCGTGTTTCTTCACCTCATCGAACAACGGCAACTCACCGACCAGTTTCTCGTTGATTCCGCTGGTACAGGAGGCTGGCATGTGGGAAATCCTGCTGATCGCCGCATGCAAGCAGCCGCGAAGCGGCGCGGGATTGACCTACCCAGTCGTGCCCGCCAACTCGAACTCGGCGACTTAGAGAGTTTTGATCACATTCTCACCATGGATCAGGACAACCTGCGCAACGTGACCAGCATGGCCAAAGAATTCGGCCCCCGAAGCACAGCCAACATTCGCCTGATGCTCAGCCATGCACGTCGGGCAGACACTCTTGAGGTTCCCGATCCCTATTACGGAGGTGAGCAGGGCTTCGAGCATGTGCTCGATCTGCTCGAGGACGCCTGTGAAGGACTTCTTGACGACCTCTTAGCTCCAACCCCTCAGCGCTAATCCGTTAAACAGGGGTGGGCCAAACCTCTTCCCCAACGCGACGACGAAACAGATCTTCCAGCGCATCAATCACCTGGTCGATGCTCATCCCATCGCTAATCAGCTCGATGGCATCGTCCGCTTGAAGCAGGGGGGCCACCTCACGGGTGCTGTCAAGGCGATCGCGTTCCACAATCTGTGCTTCCAGCTCAAGTAGAGCTGGAACCTCGTGTCCTCTGGCTTCCAAATCGAGAGCACGACGTCGGGCCCGCTCTTTGGGAGTTGCCGTAAGAAACACCTTGAGCTCTGCATCAGGGAATACAGCAGTGCCAATGTCACGACCCTCAGCGACGAGACCGCCCGCCTCGCCCATGCGCTGCTGCTGGTCAGTCATTGCAGAACGGACGCAAGCATGGGCCGCGACAGCTGATACAGACGCCGTCACCCGCGGATCACGAATCGCGTCGGTGACCTCGAGGCCATTCACGCGCACCACCTGCACACCTTGATGTAAGGGCTGAAGTTCCACCTCAAGATCGTTCAATACGACGTCCACAGCCGCAGAATCAGCAGGATCAACCCCCTGCTCCAGCACCAACCAAGTCACGGCCCGATACATCGCTCCGGTGTCGAGGTACACAAGGCCGAGGCGCTCCGCAAAGGCTCTAGTCACCGTGCTCTTGCCAGCACCAGCAGGGCCGTCAATCGCAACGAGGGGAGAACGCGTCATTAAAAAAGCATGATCGATCAAGCGGGTGCTGCCGCATCGAACAGCAGCTGCAAGCAACGTAAGTGATGCTTCATTGGCCTTGGAAGGCAGCAGCAACCAGGGATCAACAACGTCGACGTACTCAACACGGAGGCCACCCTCTTCAAGACGACGACGAACCTGACCAGGGTCCAACGGCGAAGCGCTTAATAAGGAAGCAGAGCTCGCCTCGCGTAAAACCTGGGCAAACAGCACCCCTTGCTGCCGCTGCTGAGCATTGAGGTAAAGGTTTCGTGAACTACTCGCCAGACCATCACCATCCCGCACCGTGGGCACACTGCGCACCCTGACCGCCAAGCCGAGCTCCAACACCATTCGGCGCAAAATGGTGAGTTGCTGCCAATCCTTTTCACCAAGAAACAACTGATGCGGCTTGACCAATGCCAAAAGGCGGCAAACCACCGTGACCACACCATCGAAGTGACCAGGCCGTGTGGATCCACACAATCCTGACTGCAACGAGTTCGGGGCCTGAATCCGCCAGATTTCAGCCATGCCACCTGGATAAACCTGATCCTCGTCTGGGCACCAGATTGCTGAAGCACCACACCGCTCTGCTAGTTCACAGTCAGCTTCAAAAGTGCGTGGATAGCGAACAAAATCCTCATCCGGACCAAACTGCAAGGGATTCACGAACACGCTGACCAAGGTCTCTGTCTCAACTGCCGTGTGGCGGGAGGCAGCAGAAATCAAATGTGCGTGACCGTGATGGAGCCCCCCCATGGTTGGGACAAAATTCACGAAGGCAGCTGAGGAGTGACGCCAACGTTGAAGGTCTTGCAGGGACCGAAGAACCTCGATGCTCAGCGCAGTACCTCAAGGCGGACTTGAGCGATTCCACTTGACACCAAGCCAAGGTGCTGAGCGGCACCGTGAGCAATATCAATCACTCGGTCACCACTGAATGGCCCCCTGTCGTTAATACGAACGATCATTTCTTTGCCATTTCTGAGATTCGTGACCTTCACTTTGGTTCCGAAGGGCAACGTTCGATGCGCTGCAGTCATCGTTCCAGGCCTAAAAACCTCTCCATTGGCCGTGCGATTGCCAAAGAAACCAGGTCCGTACCAGCTTGCCTCTCCCGTTGAAGTGGATATGACCAACCTTTTAGGAGGTTTTGGAGGGGCCGGCACAGGAGGAGGAACAACCGCCGGAGTTGTGGACGCAGAGGCCTGGACGGGCTGAGGCCTCAAGGGCTCAAAGGGGTCGTAGAGCTCAGTAGTGGCAACATCACGAGCCAAAACTGGAAACAATGCAAAGCCCGTAGCAAAGAGCCCGGTGGCGAGAGTCGCAAAGGGGAAAGTTCGGTGCATGCAAGTCGATCGTTCAGCCTTGAGGAAGCCACCACTGTCCGAAAAACGGAAGAGGCGGTCTCGTCCAAACGATCTGTCAATCCAAATGTTTGGTAAGTCAAAAACCTTTTTCAATCTCGTGCAGGCACTTTTGAGCAGCCCTACTGGGCTAGGTCCCTGACGTAACCCTGAGATGTCACACCCGCACAGGGCTAAGCAACGCAACGCAATGGACAACGCATTAGCGAACCTGATCCCAGCAACAAGCCGAACTCATCACAGCCTCAGACGATCCCGTATCAGGCACACCTCGAGCCACGAAAGAGGAGGATCATTGAAGTGAAGCATTCTTGAATGGACTACAAAACCGCTGGGGTCGATGTGGAGGCGGGGCGCGCCTTCGTCAACAGAATCCGCAAAAGTGTGGAGGCAACGCACCGACCAGAGGTCGTGGGCGGACTCGGTGGTTTTGGCGGAATGATGCGCCTTCCCGCAGGGCTAAAGAACCCTCTGTTGGTGTCGGGAACCGATGGCGTTGGCACCAAGCTTGAACTCGCTCAAGACCATGGCGGTCATCACAACGTGGGAATCGACCTCGTGGCCATGTGTGTCAACGACGTGATCACCAGTGGTGCTGAACCCCTATTTTTCCTCGACTACATGGCCACTGGAGCGCTGAGCCCTGAAGCCATGGCCACCGTGGTGGAGGGCATTGCCGAAGGATGTCGCGTGAGTGGCTGCGCTTTGTTGGGTGGCGAAACCGCTGAAATGCCTGGGTTCTATCCACCAGGGCGTTACGACTTAGCAGGCTTCTGCGTGGCTGTTGTTGATGAGGAGCAAATGATCGACGGGCGGCAGATCCGCGCGGGCGATCAGATTTTGGGCATTGCCAGTAGCGGTATCCACAGCAATGGGTTCAGCCTGGTCCGCAGGGTGCTCAAACAAGCTGGCGCCAATGCTGAAACCACATTTGGCCCCAGCGAGCAACCTCTGATCGAGACCTTGCTCACTCCCACACAGCTCTATGGCCGCCTTGTGAAAACCTTGCTCGACTCACGAACACCGATTCATGGAATGGCTCACATCACAGGAGGGGGTCTTCCTGAGAACCTGCCGCGTTGCCTTCCACAGGGCCTAACAGCAAGCGTGGACCCCTCCAGCTGGACACGTCCAGCCATCTATGACTGGCTGAAGTCCTCCGGCGACATCCCCGAGCGGGACCTCTGGCACACGTTTAATCTCGGAATTGGCTACTGCCTGATCGTCCCCGAAGAAGGGATTTCTATGGCTAAGAAAGCATGCGAATCCGAAGGGATTCAGGCCTGGACCATCGGACGTATCGAAAGATCATCAGGCGGTGATGGAGACGGATCCGTCTTGGGACTCCCAGCATGAGGTCTGCTTCATCCCTAATGGTTGACATCAGCTCCTAAAACTGGCCGGGCTCTCCAGCCCTTTAGGGTTTAAATAGTTAGTGTTGTCAAAGCACTTCGGCACTAGCCGCAAGAAGAGCGTTAAATCTTTAACTAGAAATGGCTTTCGATAGAATTCAAAGAACGACTCGTAGACGAGCTTCTGCTGGTCCTACGCCTCCACGCCGACCTCTTGGCGGAAATTATGACCGTGCATCAGGTCATCGGCAAGGAGCAAGGCCAACTTTTTTAGCCCTCAAAGATCATGGAAAAGTCTTTGTTGCAGATATGCCCTTCCTATCGGACGGACAACTCGCAAATATCACAAAAGAAGCTGCCGAAGTTCTAGAGAGCCTCGAACGCAGGATTGTTGAACTTGAAGAGATTGCTGATCAGCCGATTGCTGACAGAGACACCCTGATCAAAGCGTGCACCAAACGCGATGTGACCCATCGCTTCCTTCGTGCGATTGAAGATGAGCAGCAGCAACGACGTGAGAACCCTGCTGTCCTCAGTGCAGCGGGAGAGTCGCTACCGCGAACATTTCTAGAGATTGCCAGGCATCGTTTGTCAGGCGCCACATTCGATTCTCTGCTTCAGGAAGCTTTGAACGCCTGTGAACAATCCAAGGCACAAGAAGAAACAGAAACTTCCAATGCATCCCCGGTGAAGGTCATTCCCTTCCAGAGCAAATCATCGTCCTTGCCAGTGGTTGTGAGTCCAGATCCAGATCCTGCTGATCAAGCGCTCTGAAATGGATTAGCTGGCATGCGTGCCAAGGTTCGTTTGCTGAGTTGATCCAACGCTTGCCTCTCGGCTGCACTCAACGACCAATGCAAAGCAGCAGCTGCGTCGAGAGCTTGAGCTGGGCGCCGTAGTCCTGGAATCGGGCAAGCTCCGTGGGACCTGCACCAATTCAAAGCCACTTGTGCCATCGAGGCGCTTCGTTTTGCAGCGATCTCACCCATCACGGAACGCAAATCCTCACTGGCTGGCAGCAACCGCTGAAACAACCTTGAACGCAGCACCGTCGAGGAGGTGCCTTGCAATCCCGGAGGAATTGCCAAAATACCGAGGGCCAAGGGGCTATAGGCCAGCAACTCAACATCAAGCTCCTGGCACACTCGCACCAACTCGCCACGCAAGACCGGTTCAGGTGCGAGCAGAGAGAGCTGAACTTGAACGCTCTGAAGGCGGATCCCTCTGGTCAAAAGATGCCCATGCAGGAAGCGAAGACGCTTCGGTCCCACATTGGACAAGCCAAGTTCTGGCACCAAACCTTGCTCGACGAGGTCACCAAGCCCATCGAGCAGGGGCAACTCTTGCCAAGGGGCATACCGAGCAGTGCTCCAATGCAATTGGATTCGATCCAAATGCCCTCCCAACCGCTTTTTACTAGCATCAAACGCACGCTTAAAGCCGCCGCGACCCAGCCGCCAAGGGAATGGAGCCAGCTTGGTTGCCACCTTGAGCTGTTTGGACTGAGCAGGATCCATGGCGCGGAGGAACTGACCCAGCAAAAGTTCGCTGCGCCCATTGAGGCGACCCGTGCCGTAGGAATCGGCGGTGTCCACAAGCGACAGTCCGCCTTGAACAGCTGCACTCAGCGTGGCCTCAAGATCGGGATCGTCGCGATCCGGTTGGTAACCCCAAAGCAATTGGTTGCCCCAGGCCCAAGTTCCAAATCCGATTCCCGTCACGCCAACCATTCACTTTGCACGCCATGATCGCCGTAAAGCAGCGCTCGCCATGACATCGATCGCAGAATCCATCATCAGTGCGAGCCAAACATCTGGGGATGACTCAGATGGAGCAGGGGATGGCATCACAACGAGCCAAACCGAAAAGATTCTCTGTCCCCATTGCCGCCGGACTGCCTCCAATGGCATCCGATGCATGGGCATCTGCGTAGCCGACAACGATTACTAAACAGATGATCGATCGCTCCTTCTCTCTGCGCCTCAGCACCTTGCTCCTGATGAGCTGCCTGTTGGGCTTTCCGATGAAAGGGGCTGCCGATCCGAATCCCAAAATTGGCCGCTACGAAACCTCTACCAAGGAGTGTTCTTACACCGACAGCAGGAAAGACAGTGTTACTTGCACCACCTTGCAGCTAAAAGGACGAAGTCCATCCGTTGTAGCGGTGCGATTCATTGGTCAGGGCACCACCAAAAATTCCCGCAAGCAGCTCACATTCGTGACCCTAACCACACAAGGAGAGTCACCTTTGAAATGCAGCACTGGAACCTGTCGCCTCGATGCCGAGGCATGGCAAAGCACGGTCTCAAGCGTTGCAGAGGCATCATTTAACTCCAGTGGAATTGCAACGGGCTTACCCAAGGCTTGGGCTGCTAAAAGTGGAAAATGCAACTTGAAAGATCGAGTTTTACGTTGCAGAGCTTTGCAATTCAATGGTGAGGTTTATCAAGCTGAGGCCCATCTCTAGCCTTCAAAACTCTTGTATTCGACTGGATCAAACAACGGAGAAGAGCACCCACCAACGGCAGCCATTGAGCCCTCCGCAAAGGCCTCATGATTTGAGTCGGAGCATCACTAGGGAGCACCGCCACGCATGACCCGAGTGATAGTGACAACGAGCTATTGATCATTCTTCGCCGTCACTGGATAAGGGTCTCAACCATTCTTGGAATCTAAGTTAGCTTTCTCCAACCCAAGAGAATCGGCAAAGCCAGACGAAACAATTCCGATAGGGATAGCGATTACTGCAATGCCAAACAATGCCGTGATTGCCGCAACAATCTTTCCAGCTGCAGTTTCTGGAGACACATCGCCATAGCCAACCGTTGTGACGGTAATCACTGACCACCACAGACACCTGGGAATAGAGCCAAACTGCTCAGGCTGAACACTTCCTTCCACTAAATACATCAAAGCACTACTAAGACTAATCACGGCAGCCGAATAAATTGCAGAAATTTGCAGTTCTTCTCTCTTCGAAGTGATGGCATGATTGAAATGCCTCACGCTTTTCTGAAAACGCTTAGAGCGCCCTATTCTCCCAATGCGTACAAGACGAATCACGCGAAGAAGGTAGAGCTCAGGAGTAATAAAACCTAGAATCGTTGGCGCAATCGCAACAAGATCGAGAATCGCCATTGGAGTGATTGCGAAGTCCAATGCTCCTCGCACTCCTTTGCGAGCCCCACTCCTCAGCGGTGCAATCCACAGACGGGAAAGATATTCTACCAAGAATAAGACTGCAACAACTAGATCTAGTTTAGCCAAAAGATCAAGATTAGGACCGCGAATCACTGGCTCAGTAGCAAGAATTGCCAGAAGGATTGAAAAGACAATCAAAGCCCCAATCGCTTTGACCATTAATGTGCTCCTTCGACCACTTTCCCCTTCTCCAAGTAAAATATGAACCCTATTTCTAATATTGTTCACCCAATCATCCGTATAAGTGCATTTATTTTGATGCCAAAAACCCTTAACGACCACTCATCAAGCGCCAAGGCACATAAGCGCTGAGGCAGCGCTGAAACCAGAGCGGCCACAGACAACCGAACCTCAAATGGCGGCATTCCGTAAGCACAAATACTCAGCCACTCATCTAGAAAGGCTTTGTCGCATGAGAACGACTAAGCCCCAGGAGCTCGAACTCTCTTGGGGCATTTTTTTGCTTGTCCCATGCTCTTCAGCGCTTCATTCACAGGAGCATTTCCTCAAAACAAAATCGCCATCCCTGACCCCATCGCAGTCCTCTGAGTGGCACCAACCAATCGCAAAATCAAAACTTTCAGCTCACGAAGATCTGGGAAGATGCCTGAAAGGGGAACAGGTGCAAGCTCCTTAAGAACCTTTAAACGACAAGACCACGATTCATCCCAAATGAAACAGATTCTGAGCGAGAAATTTGAGGATTTTGCGTAGCGTGGGGATACGCAAAACAATCAAAAGAACCCTTTCGGGCCTGTTGAGATCAAAGGCGGCACCCAGATTCGAACTGGGGATAAAGGATTTGCAATCCTCTGCCTTACCACTTGGCCATGCCGCCGTTCAGGGAGAGCTAACTCCACAAGCGGATCGTATCAGCGAGGGTTCAGGGTCTTTGCTGCTGATCAGCAATGGACACGGGGAAGACCTCATCGCCCTGAAGATCATCGAGGCGCTTCGCCATCAGCGGCCGCAACTAACGCTGAAGGTGTTGCCGCTCGTTGGAACAGGGGGAAGTTTCCGGACCGCCACTGAACAAGGCTGGGTTCAACAAATTGGACCCTCCGCACCGCTCCCAAGCGGCGGTTTTAGCAATCAAAGCCTGCGGGGCCTCCTAGCGGATGTCATCGCCGGGCTACCCCTGCTCACCTGGCAGCAATGGCGATGCCTGCGCAAACACCGGTCTCAGGTCGACGCCGTCCTTGCAGTCGGAGATTTACTCCCGCTCTTGATGGCGTGGGGTTCAGGGCGGCCCTTTGGCTTCGTTGGTACACCAAAAAGCGATTACACCTGGTCCAGCGGTCCTGGACGCGACCTCAGCGACAATTATCACGCCCTTAAGGGAAGCGAATGGGATCCCTGGGAGTGGCTGATCATGAGCAACAAACGCTGCCATTTAGTGGTCACCCGTGACCGTCTAACGGCTCGAGGGCTTCGGCGACATGGGGTCCACGCCGAAGCCCCTGGCAATCCAATGATGGATGGGTTGAGCGATGCAACCGCCCCTGCAAGCCTGAGTCGTTGCAGACGCATCCTGCTGCTTTGCGGAAGCCGAATGCCCGAAGCAGAGCGCAACTTCAACCGTTTACTCCTTGGGTTGGCACCGTTGCCCAGCGACCGACCGATTGCCGTGCTGGTTGCGCTTGGCAGCACGCCAAACCTTTCAGCCCTTGGCGCAGAACTAAAGCGCCAAGGGTTTCGATCCAGTCCGCCACCCAGTGATGCCTTGCAGGCAGGGGCCTGCTGGCTGAAGGGTCAAGTTCTTGTCTTATTAGGAACTGGTCAGTTCGAACTCTGGGCTCCATGGGCTGAAGTGGGCATTGCAACCGCTGGAACAGCCACCGAGCAACTTGTAGGGCTGGGCATTCCTGCTCTCTCACTTCCTGGTAAAGGGCCTCAGTTCACCCAAGGATTCGCAAAACGCCAAAGTCGCTTGCTCGGCGGAGCCGTGCGTCCATGTCAGTCGAGCCATGAGCTCAACACACGCCTGAAGCAGCTGCTCGAGGATCCTTCTCTGAGATTGGAAATGGGTCGAAGAGGTCGCCAACGCATGGGCCCTGCCGGTGGCAGTGAGGCCATCGCCAAGCGAGTTCTGATCAAACTGCCGCTCGGCCACGGATACTGAAAGGCAATCGTCCTTCATCCATGTCCGCGATTCAGGACCACGACTACCTCAGGCTCTGCGCGGAACTGGCCACCCAACTTGGCATCAGCCAGTCATCAGCACGCCGCAGAGTTGAACTCGCCGCAAACAAAACAGGCGCCAAGGATTTGATGTCTCGCAAGGAAGTGGCCACAACCCTGCTTGCAGACGTAGAAAACGAACGATTAAAGGGAGAACACGATCAGGGGCAAGTCCTCGACCGCTTGCTCGAAGCAGAGCCCCTGGATGAGAAATTCATGCTGGAGGATTGATGTCCAGATCAACAGAACTGCAGAGCGTTGAGGCCATCAATGTTCAAACGTCTGGGTGAAGCGAAAGCGATCGAGATCGGACATCACCGGAATGCAACCAAAACAACGCTCGGCAAGCTCCCACCGTCCCTCTCGCTGCAACATTTCCTTGAGGCGGTCTCGGGCTGGCAGTAAGTAACGCGCATCGTTAGCCGCATAGGCGAGCTGTGTCTCGCTGAGTTCATCCACACGCCCCCAATCACTGCTTTGGGCCTGCTTATCCAGCTCCACCCCCACCAGCTCCATCACCACTTCCTTGAGTCCATGGCGAGGGCTGTAGGTGCGGGCTAATCGGCTCCCCACCTTGGTACAGAAAATGGGATTCACCCTGATGCCCAGACCGGTTGCAAGCGCCGCAACATCAAATCTGGCGAAGTGGAACACTTTCTCAATCGAAGCCTTTTCCATCAACGCTTTTAGGCGTGGAGCCTCTGTTTGCCCTAGAGCGATGCGAATGCAGGACACCTGATCGTCGGCATCACAGATTTGAACCAGGCAGAGACGATCCCGTCCATGAATCAAACCCATCGCTTCCGTATCAACAGCAAGAGCGGTGGCATGGCTGTAGCGCTCCGCCCAGTCCGCATCAAGATCGCCATCAAAAACAGCAAACGTTCGAGGCTGTGCAGAGATGTCAGTCATGGCAACAGAGAAATAGGACCCAGCTCTCCACTTTGACCTCTTGTCCGCACGCGGAATGTTTTCCCATTCGCAGCTTGAAAATCAAACCGAGACCGAGCTAGACCAATCTGAGATCAATCGGCTTTATGCTCCATCGTCGCAACGCCACTCAGAACTGCCTGGCCGATATCGAACATTATTTTCAGCAACCACCGCCACTGTTCTTAGATCTCGAACTTGCGGTGTGCTGGATCCTGGCCTGCCTTCTCCAACACGACAGCTACCCCTCTGGACTGCTCCAGAGACTTCAACGGGAACATCCACAGTTGCGCGTTTCTGAAACCGTTCTGCACCAGGCCGTTGATTTCCTAAATCAGCAAGAGCTACTCGATTGCTACAGCAAGCGTTGCCCAAGCCGCGGCCGTCCTCGCCGCATGCTCCATCTCCATGATGAGGCCAGAGCTGAAGCTGAGCGCTTGATGGACCCATGGCATCGCTGGCTCCTCGAACATGACCCCGTGACCACCTAGAACAGGTGGATTAAAGACCAAGCGCGGCGGATGCCATCCACACAGACATCCACATTGTTGCTGACTCTGCTGTTAGCCATTGGACTGGTTTTCTTCTTGCGAGCCGCCAGTAAAGACCGCACCACTGTGGTGGAAGTGCACTCGCCGCGGCCCGCACTTGAAGTGATGGAAGGACTCTGCACGTGGCTCGAGAGTCGCGGTTGGACTCGCGATGGCGGCGATGCTGAGCGTTGTTTGCTCGAATATCGCGGGCGCGTGGCCTCAAGCAACCCATTAGCGGTGTTGCTCTCCCTTCTCGGCGGGGTTGGAGCCGGTTGCCTTGGACTCGTAATCCGTGAGCTCAACCCGTCGCTTGGATGGTGGCCGGTCTCGCTCATCCTGCTAGGACCTCTCGCCGGTTGGGTTTACAGCCGACGGGCAGCACGTCAGGAGGGGATCCAAATTCGCTTGATCGAACCAGCACCCCAAGAAGGAAGCACCCTCAGGCTTCGCGCACACCGCGACGAATTAATTGCCCTTGAACTTGCCTTAGGGGAACCGCTTGAACTCGCCAGCGATGGCTCCTTGCTCTCCTCCCCCATCTGAAACCCATGCCACCCATACCGGCCTGGATTCAACGCAAACGGCTCATCATCCCGATCAGCGTCACCCTGCTGTCTATGGTCGCCCTGGTTCTCACTCAGGCGAAAGAGCACAGCCTCTGGATTCAAGACAGCGTCGTTGCAACGTCGGACGGCACCCTTCCAAAGCAACCTGTTTGCCCAGCTCCAGCCACCCCTGACCCTTTATTAGGGGCTAGGACCCGTAAGCCTGGCCGCTGGGTGGGTACCGCCCCCTTGGCGAAAGAAGTCCCCATTGTGGTGATGGCGGGTCATGCCGACTCCCAGGGGATGAACAGTGCAGGAACCCCTGGATTTGCAGTTGGAGTGAACAAGCAAGCTCCGATGGATGCACGCATGCGCGACGAGTTGTACTGGAATTTGAAGGTTCAAGCCGCGGTGGTTCTTTTAGGGAAAGCCCGAGCTCTCAATATCAGCAGCTACAACCCACCAGCTCTCACGATCCGGACTGACAACCACCCCAAGACCAACTGGTCACAAGCGAGGGTGCGCTCAGCCAAAGGTGAATACATCCTCGAAATTCATTTCGATGCCTATAGCCCCTATGGATTCGGGTCAGGCTTAATCCCTGCAATCAACAGACCTCTCAACACGATTGATGAAAGTCTTGGCAAGGCCTTTGGACGCTTCCCCAGACTGTTCCGAGGTGGATTAGGCGGACCCCGAAGGGGAATCAGCATTCTCGAAATTGGAATGCTGGAACCACCGCTAGAGCAGAACCTTCGCAATCCCAACACCCAACGCCAAACGATCGATTGTTTAGCGCTGCGCGTTGTGGATGCGTTGGAGCAGGGCGTCAATCGATCGCCTGATGGGGGCGGCAACGGTCCTCAAGGGTTGGATCCCCAAACCAATCCTGCGGACGGGTGAAGAGGTCTGTGAGTAATTCCTCCCGGGATCCTTCTGGGGCTCGATAGCCGTACTGCCAGCGTGCCATCGGCGGCAGAGACATCAAGATCGATTCAGTACGACCATTGGTCTGCAGTCCAAAAATCGTGCCCCGATCCCACACCAAATTGAATTCCACATAGCGGCCACGTCGGTAGAGCTGAAATTGACGCTCCCTCTCTCCATAGGGAAGCGGATTGCGCTTCTCCACAATCGGTGTGAAAGCGGGTAAGAAAGCTTGTCCACAAGCGCGCGCCAGATCATGCAGCTGATTCCAACCAAGGCGACATGACCCGATTTCTGCGGCTTGACGCGCCGCAGGTCCCTCTGAATCCTGCCCCCGATACAAGCGACCACTGCCATCTTGGTAGTCATAAAAAATTCCGCCAATGCCTCTTGTTTCCTTGCGGTGCTTCAGGAAAAAATATTCATCACACCAAGGCTTAAACACGGTGTAGAGCTTGGGATCGATGGAATCACAGGCGCGCTTGTGCTCTCGATGGAAGTGTCGGGCGTCCTCAAGAAACGGATAAAAAGGCGTGAGATCGGCACCACCTCCAAACCACCAAACGGGGCCAGCCTCGAAGTAGCGATAGTTCAAGTGAACGGTCGGAATGAAGGGATTGCGCGGATGCAACACCATCGACGTTCCCGTTGCGAACCAGGGATGCCCTTTGGCGTCAGGACGCTGTTTCAGGATCGACGGTGGCAATTCTTTGCCGTGAACCTCAGAAAAATTCACCCCTCCCTGTTCAAACACCCGCCCTTCGGTCATCACCCTCGAGCGCCCACCACCTCCTTCAGGACGATCCCAACTCTCCTCCTGGAAATGGGCGCCTCCATCCAGTTGCTCAAGACCAGCGCAAATTTCATTTTGGAGGCCCTGCACCAACGCCCGGGCTCGCGTACGGGAATCGGAAGGTGGTCGCTCCCCCATGGCATCCGAAGAGAGCAAGATCTTGCCCTTGAGGCGCTTGAGTAAAGAGCGAACCATGAATTAGCGACAAACGATCCAACGACCATTTCAGCCTGACACCGGTCCCGACAAGCATGTGTGAAGGACTGTTATGAGCAGCGCCCCTAGGATCCATCCCAACGCAACAGATGCATGGCAATAGCAGAACAGGCAGATGAGTTACTGAAAGGGATTGTGGATGCAGGCAGCAACCGGTCTGTTGTCGATCTCGGCTGGCTAGATCGCGTACGTGTTGATCCACCCCGGGCGGTGCTCCGTCTAAACCTTCCTGGCTTTGCCCAAGGTCAGCGGGACCGCATTGTTGCGGAGGCACGGGAACGCCTCCTAGCCCTTGAAACCATTCAGGACGTCCAAATTGAATTGGGCACCCCACCTTCTCAAGGTGGAATTGGTCAAGCTGGCCATGGCCAAGCGGCCGAACGTCAGCCCATCCCTGGCGTCAAACAGGTGATTGCCGTCAGCAGTGGCAAAGGAGGAGTCGGCAAAAGCACTGTGGCCGTCAATCTCGCTTGCTCAATGGCAAAACAGGGACTCCGTGTTGGATTGCTCGATGCTGATATATACGGACCCAACGCCCCGATCATGCTTGGCGTTGCCGATCAAAGCCCTGAGGTCAGTGGCTCTGGCGACGATCAGCGGATGATCCCCCTGGAAAGTTGTGGGGTTGCCGTGGTCTCAATGGGGTTGTTGATCGAAGAAAACCAACCAGTGATTTGGCGCGGACCAATGCTGAACGGAATTATTCGACAGTTTCTCTACCAAGTGGACTGGAGCGATCGTGATGTCGTGATCGTGGATCTTCCTCCCGGAACTGGTGATGCCCAGCTTTCCCTGGCCCAGGCCGTTCCGATGGCCGGAGTAGTGATCGTGACCACACCACAAAAAGTGGCTTTGCAAGATGCCAGGCGTGGCTTGGCCATGTTCCTTCAGTTGGGCGTCCCGGTTCTTGGCGTCGTAGAAAACATGAGCGCTTTCATCCCACCTGATCAGCCCGACAAGAGCTACGCCCTATTTGGATCCGGAGGCGGGCAAACATTGGCGCAAGCCTTCGACGTTCCCCTTTTGGCCCAGATTCCGATGGAAATGGCCGTTCAAGAGGGAGGCGATCAAGGCCGTCCCATCTGCATCAGCCATCCGGACTCCGCAAGTGCGCAAGCTTTTAAAGAGCTGGCCGAGTCAGTTCGCAACAGCCTTCAAGTGATTAGCTGAGCATGAAAATTGGCCCGATGAGTCGTGAACACAGCCTGTTCGCACTCAACCGGCGACGCAAAGGCTGGCGACTCAAGGAACCGGTGTTGTGGGGTATCCCCCTCGCCATGGTCATGGTGGCGGGTCTCTTAATCGCAAGCACCCAGCGCCAAGCTGATTACGCCGACTGGTATCACCACTGGATCACGGCCGCTGTCGGAGTTGTCATTGCTCTGGTGACAGCCAGGCTTCCGTTGCTGCGGTTGAAACCACTGCTCCTTCCGATTTATGCCCTCACGGTGACCAGCCTTGTCGCCGTTCGCCTAATCGGTACCACTGCCCTGGGCTCTCAACGCTGGATCAGCATCGGACCGTTCAATATCCAGCCTTCGGAATTCGCAAAATTGTCGGCCATTCTTTTGCTGGCGGCAGTGCTCGATCGACACCCTGTCGACAGACCCGTTGATCTGCTGCGTCCGTTAGGGATCATCTCGATTCCATGGCTGCTGGTGTTCATCCAGCCCGACCTCGGGACATCGCTTGTTTTTGGTGCGCTACTGCTCACGATGCTCTATTGGTCTGGCATGCCGATTGAGTGGCTCGTGCTGCTGCTCTCGCCGCTGGCTACAGCCTTGCTCGCGGGACTATTCCCCTGGGGACTCGCTGCCTGGATACCGATAACGATGATCATTGCCTACCGATCGTTGCCATGGAAACGGGTGGCGCTTGCAATGGTGATGATCGTGCAATCTGCTGCGGCCCTCGTCACGCCTTGGATGTGGATGCACGGCTTGCAGGACTATCAGCGTGATCGCCTCGTGCTGTTTCTTGACCCAGCAAAAGATCCCCTCGGAGGCGGCTACCACCTGCTGCAAAGCACAGTTGGAATTGGATCTGGAGGCTTGTTCGGGATGGGGCTGCTACAAGGGCAACTCACTAAATTGCGCTTTATTCCTGAACAGCACACCGACTTCATCTTCAGTGCTCTTGGAGAAGAGACTGGCTTCTTAGGAACGATTTTGGTTGTTGTCGGATTTGCACTCTTGATGGGGCGCCTGCTTCAGGTGGCCGGGCAAAGCCGTTCTGATTTCGAATCGCTCGTGGTGATTGGCGTCGCCACCATGCTGATGTTTCAAGTTGTCGTGAACATCTTCATGACCATTGGCCTTGGTCCTGTGACGGGCATCCCCCTCCCTTTTATGAGTTATGGCCGAAGCGCAATGGTCGTGAATTTCTTGGCCCTAGGACTGTGTCTTTCGGTATCGAGGAGCTCCAAACGGTCCCTGAACCGATGAGCCAGTGATGTTGCTCCAGAGCATTCACCAACAGATGGCTCAGGGAGTGAGCACCGGATGCTCCGATGACTCGACGGCGCGGCGCATGTGGTGGGCTGCATTGGAAACGCTTCAGGAAACCCTCCTCCAGAACGAAGAAGCACCAGCTGGAGTTTGGCTTGCGGCCCCCCTACCAGCGCTCTATTCACCCCAACTCCTCAACAGCCTGCAGGGGTGGGTCTGGGCGCCTCAGGCCCTCGGAGCTCTGACATCGCAAACCACAAGCCTCCTCCCTCCAGACCTCTTAAGCGCTCGCCAGGGCCATGAAGCAGCAACCCACTCGATGTACACATCGACCTTCAAGCGCTTACCGCTCCACGAGGACGACAGCCATGACCCACTCTTAGTTGTCATCACAGCCAAAGTTCAAATCGCACTAGCCGTTTATGGAGGCGCAAGCCAACGGCAGCTGCTCATGCGCAGCGAGCCTGAAACCCTTGGCAGCGTGCTTGGCCTAATTGAGCAGAGACTGCAACGGGATGCCCCCGATCAAGCACTGGCTCTTCATCAAGCCCTCGAGGCGCTTGGCCCTCTTGAAAGCAGCAGTGCCCTAGGCCAAACGTTCTGGCCAAGCCTGGCCGTGCGACTCGCGAGCATGGCACCCACCGTGACTTTGCAAGCGTCGACATCAGCTCCCACCCAGAGCGATCAGCAGCCAAAAACGACGAGTGAACAGGTCTCGGCGGCGAACAAGGCCGATGAAGAGTTGTCCTTGCTTGAGGCAATCGCCCACGAAGTACGCACACCTCTCTCGACGATTCGCACCCTGATCCGATCTTTGCTGCGGCGCAATGACTTGCCCGAGACCGCCATCAAGCGCCTTCAAATGATCGATACCGAATGCAGCGAACAAATTGACCGCTTCGGCCTGATCTTTCAAGCAGCAGAACTACAGCGGCAGCCAGAAGGTCCCTCTGTTTTGGCTCAGACTGATCTAGGCAGAATGATCAGCCTGTTGACGCCCTCCTGGGAGCAGCAGCTACAGCGGCGGGGCATTGAGCTGAGCCTTTCGATCGCCAGCAACCTTCCTTCAGTCCTCAGTGATCCAAGCCGCCTGGAACCGATGCTGGGGGGCCTGGTGGATCGTTGCAGTCGAGGACTGCCCAGTGGAAGCCAGCTCGTGCTTACCCTTCAACCCGCTGGAGCTCGTCTCAAGCTGCAATTGCACGGTCAGAGTCCTGCAGAGCGTGGAGAGGGTGCCGCCAGTCCAGAACCAATCGCCCAGCTTGGGCCAGTGCTGAGCTGGAATCCAGACACTGGAAGCTTGCAGCTCAGTCAGACCGCGACCCGGCGCTTACTCGCCCGGCTAGGAGGGCGACTCACCCAGCGACGAGATCGCGGTTTGACCGTGTTTTTCCCGTTAGCCCCGCATTGTTGACGGGTGTGAAGTTTCCAGGTCAGAAGGGCGATCAGGACCGAACCGCGATGCTAATTTTTTGTCATCACGGCATGCCGAATTTCGAGGTCAGTTATGACAGCATCCGCCTTAACCGGTCAGCTTCCCCAGTACATCGGCAGCACCGGCGGCCTGCTCAATTCCGCTGAAACGGAAGAAAAGTACGCCATCACCTGGACCAGCAAGAGCGAGCAAGCCTTCGAACTCCCAACAGGCGGAGCCGCGATGATGTCTTCTGGCGAAAACATCATGTATTTCGCGCGCAAGGAACAGTGCTTGGCCTTGGGCACCCAACTCCGCACCAAATTCAAGCCTCGGATCGAGGACTTCAAGATCTACCGGATCTTCCCTGGTGGCGATACCGAGTTCCTGCATCCATTGGATGGCGTCTTCTCTGAGAAAGTGAACGAGGGACGGCCAATGGTTGGCCATAACCCCAGAAGAATCGGCGCGAATGTCGAGCCTTCCAGCATCAAGTTCAGCGGCCGAAACACGTTCGATTCCTGATCAGCGTTCGGAAATGATGCCCAGCGGTCGGTTGCAACAATCTCCTCATGCTCAGCCCCGACCGCTCCGCCTTTATTGAAGCCGCACGCTGCGGGGCAACGTTTATTCCCGTAGCCCATAGCTGGCCCGCTGATCTAGAAACCCCCCTCACCACCTGGCTCAAGGTCGGTGAAGGCCACCCCCCAGGGGTGTTACTTGAATCCGTCGAAGGTGGCGAGAACCTTGGCCGTTGGAGTGTGATTGCCTGTGATCCTTTGTGGACACTTTCAGCAAGAGGGGACGTTCTGACGCGCCGCTGGCGAGATGGCCACGAAGAAAGCTTTCAAGGCAATCCCCTAGAGGTGCTTCGTGAATGCACGAATGCCTACAAGCCCGTCTCTCTTCCAGGCCTGCCACCCCTTGGGCAGTTGTACGGGATGTGGGGATATGAGCTCATCCGTTGGATCGAACCCAGCGTTCCCGTGCATCAAGCCGACGGGAACGCACCGCCTGACGGCGTTTGGATGTTGATGGACAGCATCTTGATCATCGATCAAGTGAAGCGTTTGATCACGGCAGTGGCTTACGGAGATTTGAGCGGTACCAGGGCCGCGGCCAAAACCGCAGATCAAGCCTGGGATGGGGCTATGGGTCGCATCCATGGGCTTGAAAACCGCATGGCATCACCTCTACCCCAGGTGCGTCCCCTGCGCTGGAAGCCTGAGGCGAGGCCTACACCAGAAACACAAAGCAATCGATCTCCTGAGAATTATCAACAAGCCGTTGCCACGGCCCAAGAACACATCGCCGCAGGAGACGCCTTTCAACTCGTCATCAGCCAACGGCTAGAAACACGCGTCTCTCAGGCCCCCTTAGAGGTCTACCGGAGCTTGAGGATGGTTAATCCATCCCCTTACATGGCCTTTTTTGATTTCGGAGATTGGTACCTGATCGGTTCAAGCCCTGAAGTCATGGTCAAGGCAGAACCAGACCAGGGAGGCATTCTTGCCAGCCTGAGGCCCATCGCTGGCACGCGCCCACGCGGGCGCAATGAACTGGAAGATCGAAATTTTGAAGTCGATCTGCTTGCTGATCCCAAAGAACGGGCTGAACATGTGATGTTGGTTGACCTTGGCCGCAATGACTTAGGCCGGGTTTGCACCGCTGGCACGGTGGAGGTCAAAGAGCTGATGGTGATCGAGCGTTACTCCCATGTCATGCACATCGTGAGCCAAGTTGAAGGACGCTTGGCTCAAGGACGAGACATCTGGGACTTATTGATGGCCTCATTCCCGGCAGGAACAGTGAGTGGCGCTCCAAAAATCAGGGCCATGCAGCTGATTCATCAGCTAGAGCCCGATGCTCGAGGGCCTTACTCCGGCGTCTACGGTTCTGTAGATCTAGCCGGGGCTCTCAACACGGCGATCACCATTCGCACGATGGTGGTCCGTCCTCACCCTGAGGGGGGTTGGAACGTCCAAGTGCAAGCCGGTGCTGGCGTCGTAGCCGATTCCGACCCCGCTTCTGAGTACCAAGAAACCCTGAACAAGGCCCGCGCCATGCTCACCGCTCTCGCTTGCCTTGAGGATGCGAAGTCATGATCGAAAAGCTCAGACTCAAAGGGTTTGAAGTGGAATTGTTCACCGGTCGGAGCACCGGTGAAAACGTTGGTGTAGCCGAGCTGGTCAAGCAGGATCTCACTGAATTCTGCGTTGAGCCAGACCACCGCAATTTGGAATACATCACAGAGCCTGAATCCGATTACAAAAAGCTCAAAGAAGCCCTTCTGGCCCCGCGCCGGCGCCTACGGACATGGCTTGCAGAACGTGATCTCACCTTGCTCCCAGGCAGCACTCTCACCTTGGGAGATGCCACGCGATTCGAACGATCCAATCCAAACGACCCTTATCACGACCTCATCGAAGCCACCTACGGCACCACGGTCGTCACAGCGAGCATCCATATCAACTTGGGGATCAGTGAACCGGCCGATTTATTTCCCGCTCTTCGGCTTGTGCGTTGTGAAGCAGCCCTTCTGCTTGCCCTGAGCGCCAGTTCACCCTTTCTCAACCGCCAGATCACCGGCGCTCACTCACAACGTTGGCTGCAATTCCCCCTCACTCCCAAACAAGTTCCTTTGTTTCGCGATTTAGAGCATTTCGTGGAATGGACTGACACCCAGCTGGTGGAGGGGCGCATGCACAACGTGCGTCATCTATGGACGTCCGTCCGTCCCAATGGTCCACAGCGGCCCTTTGACCTCAACCGGCTCGAGCTACGGATCTGCGATTTGGTCACCAATCCAGATCTGCTGCTGGCCATTACAGCCCTGATGGAACTGCGCGTGCTGATGTTGCTTCGGGAGCCTGATCAGCTCGACCCCTTTAAGGCAAGTGACCTGAGCGCCGACCAGCTCATGGTGCTCAGTGATCGCAATGACGCCGCTGCCGCTAGGCATAGCCTCGATGCGCAGTTGCATGACTGGCGTGATGGTCGACAACGGTTATGTCGCGACTGGCTGAAGGACATGATCAATGCCGTGATGCCCTTAGCGCATGAGCTTGACCTTGCGTCCTGCCTGCTCCCTCTCGAATCCGTTCTTGCGGAAGGGAATCAAGCCATGCGTTGGCTCAAAGGAATCGAAAATGGACGCAGTCTTGAAGAGGAATTCCGTACTGGAATTCTCGAGATGGAACAGGAAGAACAGCCGGTCGACAGATCCCTAGCTGACGCTTTGGGATGATCATGACTTCATCTGATAGCGGTTTCCCATCGATGCATTCGTCCTCAGCCCTGATTCCTGAGAGCACACAGCCCAGGGCTGATGGCAACGAAGCAGGCGGTGGTCAGCTCCTGCAGCAACGCCTTGCTCTTGTTGAAGACCTATGGCGAACCGTTCTGCGCAGCGAATGTCCATCGGAGCAGGCCGAGCGACTACTGCGCATGAAGCAGCTCAGTGATCCGGTCCTTCCTGGCGAGCATCTAGCTGGAACCGATGCACTGATTGATCTCATTAAGGAGATGGATCTTGCTGAGGCCATCGCTGCCGCAAGAGCATTCTCGTTGTATTTCCAGCTTGTCAACATCCTGGAACAACGCATCGAAGAGGACACCTACCTCGAGAGCATCAATCGATCCCAGGACCAGGCAGAGCAATTCGATCCATTTGCTCCACCTCTAGCCACCCAGACCGAACCGGCAACGTTTAGAGAATTATTTGAGCGCTTGAGACGACTCAATGTTCCCCCAGCCCAGCTTGAGGCCCTGCTCCAAGAACTCGATATCCGTTTGGTTTTCACAGCCCACCCCACGGAGATCGTGCGGCATACCGTGCGCCATAAACAGCGACGCGTTGCCAGTCTTCTCCAGCAACTTGAGACTCAGCCACTAACTCCCTCAGGTGCTGCAGACAGCGTGCGACTTCAGCTTGAAGAAGAGATCAGGCTTTGGTGGAGAACCGATGAGCTCCATCAGTTCAAGCCATCGGTTCTGGATGAAGTGGACTACGCCCTCCATTATTTCCAGCAGGTTCTGTTCAATGCCATGCCGCAGCTGCGACGCCGGATCGTCGCGTCTCTTGCTGCCAGCTATCCAGACGTCAGGGTTCCTTCGTCATCGTTTTGCACGTTTGGATCATGGGTGGGGTCCGACAGAGATGGGAACCCATCCGTCACCACTGAAATCACTTGGCGTACAGCCTGTTATCAACGCCAATTAATGCTTGAGCGGTATGTCAGTGCCGTGCAACACCTTCGCAATCAACTCAGCATTTCCATGCAATGGAGCCAGGTGAGTGCTCCCCTGCTCGAATCCTTGGAAATGGACCGACTCCGCTTCCCTGATGTTTACGAGGAGCGCGCCACCCGATACCGGCTTGAGCCCTATCGGCTCAAGCTCAGCTTCGTGCTTGAGCGCCTACGTCTGACGCAGTTGCGCAATCAGCAACTTGCTGATGCCGGCTGGCGAACCCCACCTGAAGGGTTGCCATCCAGTACTCAAGGAAACGCCCCAGGCGACGCTCTCCACTACGGCTCGATCGCTGAGTTTCGCAGCGAGCTTGAACTGATCCGCACCAGCTTGGTTAACACAGATCTGAGCTGTGAACCCCTCGATACCCTGCTCACGCAGGTGAACATCTTCGCGTTTTCACTGGCAGGTCTCGACATCCGGCAAGAAAGCACTCGACACAGTGATGCGCTCGACGAAATAAGCCGGTATATCAATCCAGATCGTGCCTACGGAGAGATGGACGAGGCGGAGCGAGTGGCCTGGTTGATGGAGGAATTGCACACGCGTCGTCCCTTGATTCCGCCGGCAGTGAGCTGGTCTGCGGCCACAGCTGAAACGGTGGACGTGTTCCGAATGCTGCACCGTTTGCAGGATGAATTCGGCAGCCGTATTTGCGGAACCTACGTGATCTCGATGAGTCACAGCGTCTCCGATTTACTCGAGGTGCTTCTGCTCGCAAAAGAAGCGGGATTGGTTGATCCTTCGTCCCGCCATGCCGACCTCCTTGTCGTCCCACTGTTCGAGACCGTGGAAGATCTCCAGAAGGCTCCTGAGGTCATGGAGCAACTGTTCCAGACCCCCCTCTATCGAGACTTGCTGCCCAAGGTCGGCACCCAGGGGTTGCTTCTCCAAGAGCTCATGCTCGGATATTCCGATAGCAATAAGGATTCAGGGTTTCTCTCCAGCAACTGGGAAATCCATCAAGCCCAGATCGCCTTGCAAGACTTGGCCTCTCGTCAGGGCATTGCCCTGCGTCTCTTCCATGGACGTGGTGGGTCCGTAGGGCGTGGTGGTGGCCCGGCCTACCAAGCGATCTTGGCTCAGCCAAGTGGCACTCTGCAGGGACGCATCAAAATCACGGAGCAGGGTGAAGTCTTGGCCTCGAAGTACAGCTTGCCGGAGCTGGCCTTGTACAACCTTGAGACAGTAACCACCGCAGTTGTCCAAAACAGCCTGGTGACCAACCAACTCGATGCAACACCGAGCTGGAATGAATTGATGTCCAGGGTCGCCAAGAGCTCACGCCGCCATTACAGGGCCTTGGTGCACGACAACCCTGATCTTGTCGCCTTTTTTCAACAGGTCACTCCCATCGAGGAAATCAGCAAACTGCAGATTTCCAGTCGCCCCGCACGAAGGAAAACAGGCGCTCGGGACCTTTCCAGCCTGAGGGCCATTCCCTGGGTGTTTGGATGGACCCAAAGCCGATTCCTACTCCCCAGCTGGTTTGGGGTTGGTTCAGCTCTTAGTGAAGAGCTGGAGGCGGATCCAGACCAACTCACGTTGTTGCGCACCTTGCATCAGCGCTGGCCTTTCTTCCGCATGCTGATCTCCAAAGTGGAGATGACCCTCTCCAAGGTGGATCTCGATTTGGCGCGTCATTACGTAACCAGTTTGGGCAGTGCTGAGAACCACGAAGCGTTTGAACAGATTTACGCGACGGTCGCCGCGGAATATGCACGAACGAAGGAGCTTGTATTGGCCATCACAGGCCAGGAGAGGCTTCTTGATGCCGATCCTGCCCTGCAGCTCTCGGTTGATCTACGCAATCGCACGATCGTTCCGCTTGGTTTTCTACAAGTTGCGCTGTTGCGCCGACTCAGAGATCAAAACCGTCAACCACCCATGAGTGAATCGCCCAGCAGCGACGGAGACGGACGCACGTACAGCCGTAGCGAGCTCCTGCGCGGTGCACTTCTAACCATCAACGGCATCGCTGCCGGCATGCGCAATACAGGCTGAGTGTCACCGCTTCCATTCCGGCAGCAGTCCGCTGCACCACGACTGCCTGCCCATTACCGGCTGCAGACTGAGCCCCATCCGAGCGGTGAGGCGATCAATGCGCTGCTGATCTCCTGCGGTGAGCCCGCTCATCCCGAGGAGCGTTGGTCCTTGGCTCTCAATCGCAGCCTCTGGCAACTCAGCATCATCGACGAGCGCGATCAAACGCTGGTTGGCTTCATTCGAGCCACAAGCGACCTGGCCTTGAATGCCAATCTCTGGAACCTCGCCGCTTGTCCTGGCGACGACCAAAACGCGCTACTGAACGCCTTGATGTATCACGCCCTTGCACGCTTAAAAAAAGAATTGCCAGGGTGCAGCATCTCGATCTCCGCACCCGCCATTGCACTTGAAGGATTGAAAAAACAAGGTTTCATCCTTGACCCTGGCGGGATTCGCGCCATGGGCTTAAGGCTCCGATGAAGGCTGGAGCCTGAGCTGTCACGAGCATGGAGGGACTCGAACCCCCGACCCTCAGAACCGGAATCTGATGCTCTATCCAACTGAGCTACATGCCCCTGCGGCTGCCGCAACAGCTGCCGGTATTGATCGGCAAATTCAGCCGATCCAAGTACCTTAGCGACACGACGCATTTGGACCAATTCGGCTTCTCCAGCTTCAACTGCAGGGCTTTCGCAACCACAGCAACCTGCAGCTGGAGATCGAAGCACCACGCCTCCTGGTGATCGGTAGCAACGGTGCTGGCAAGTCAAACCTGCTGGAATCCGTGGAGCTCCTTGGAAGCCTGCGCTCACACCGTTCCAGTCAGGACGGAGATCTCATCCATTGGGACGCCAGCCGTTCACTACTGAGGGCAACCTGCGCAGACCAGCAGATCCTTGAACTTGAACTGCGTCGCCGCGGCGGACGCCAAGCGAAGCGCAATGGGAAACCACTGCAACGACAACTGGACTTAATTGGTCCTCTGCGCTGCGTGGGCTTCAGCGCTCTTGACCTCCATCTCGTGAGAGGTGAGCCTGCCCTCCGCCGCCAGTGGCTCGATCGTGTTGTCCTTCAACTGGAGCCTGTTTACGCCGACCTCATCAGTCGATACGGGCGCTTGTTGAGGCAACGCGCACAGTTTTGGCGTCGGGGAGGTCTGTCCTCTGGCATGGAACCTCAGGCGCTCCTCGAAAGCTTTGATAGCCAAATGGCTTTAGTGAGCACGCGTATTCATCGCAGGCGTCTCCGAGCCCTTGCCCGTTTAGAGCCCCTAGCCGCTGTGTGGCAAGACAGGCTGAGTGAGGGACGTGAGCATCTCCAGCTTTGTTACACCCCCGGCAGTGCATTGATCGGAGACGAGCAGGAGGAATCCTGGCGGCTTGCGATCGAGCAACAGCTCCGAGAACAACGCATCGAAGAAGAACGATTAGGAAGCTGCCGGGTTGGTCCTCATCGCGATGAAATCGAAATGCGGATCAATGGCACTGCTGCAAGACGATTCGGCTCCTCTGGCCAACAACGCACCCTTGTGCTGGCTTTGAAGATGGCGGAGTTACAACTGGTCGGTGAGCTCTGCGGCGAACCCCCTCTCCTTCTGCTCGATGATGTACTGGCAGAACTCGATCCCACACGGCAATTGGCCCTCTTGGAGGCCGTTGGCAAAAACCATCAATGCCTTATCAGTGCAACCCATCTGGACGCATTTGAAGGTGGCTGGCGTGAGCAGTCGCAGATTCTCGATGCCGACAGCTTGAGATCACAGACCGTATCGCGGTAGGGTCGCGGGCCATTTGCATGAAGATTCTTGATGGAGCAGTCCTTGTCCAGCCTGCACCCCAACCCGGGATGGGCGACTACAGAGCGCTCGAAAGACCTCAGCTCAGGCGCGGCCAACAGCTGCGCGTCTAACAGCAGTGCAACCGACACCAGTGCAACCGACATGGTTGGTAAACACTGCATTCTCGAGCTCTATGACTGCGATCCTTCGAAGCTCGACGACGAAACTTTTCTAAGACACACCATCACAACAGCAGCCCAACGTGCTGGTGCAACTCTTCTCAACCTGATCACCCACCGCTTCGAACCCCAAGGGGTGACAGGTCTGGCACTTCTGGCTGAATCGCACATTTCCATACACACCTGGCCTGAAAACGGATATGCAGCCGTAGATGTTTTCACTTGTGGTGATCACACCATGCCCGAGAAAGCCTGTGAAGTGCTGTGCGAAGAGTTAGAGGCTGGTCGTCACGCCCTACGCAGCTTTTTACGGGAGACACCGGCAGCGCTAGGAACAACCGAGCGCATGCCAGCCATTCCGCTCGCTGCCTGAGTGCAGGCTCTGAGTTCAGAGGTGGTTGTAAGACGCCGCCTCTGTGGCGAGCAGATTGCTTGTAAGCGGATGTTTTTGAAAATGTGCAATGGCTTGCCGGATGTCTTCCAGAAGCAGGTCAGCCATATCGCGAGTGAAATCTCGCTTCACCAAGATCCTCTGGAATGCGGTTGATTCAAGTTCGCCCGTAAAGGGATAGGCAGGCACCTGCCACCCCCGCATCCGTAAGCGATCGGCGAAGTCGTACAGGTTGAAGCCATGCTTCGGATTGTCATCGAGAGTCCAAACCACGGTGGGAATGCCCTGGTCAGGGGCACCGTCATGGATGATTTTGAAAAGATCCATCTCCCGTAATTTGTCCGCGAAATACTGCGCATTCGCATGACTGGCCATGTGGAGCATGCGATAGCCCTCTCGACCTAAACGCACAAATTCGTGATATTGAGCAATCACCTGACCTGCAGGCCTTGAAAAATTGATCTGGAATGTCGGCATGTCTCCACCTAGATAGGTCACGTGAAAGACAAGCTCGTCAGGAAGATCCTCCTGGCTGCGCCAGAGCACCCAGCCAACGCCAAGGGGTGCCAAACCAAATTTATGGCCTGAAGCATTAATCGATTTCACCCTTTCCAAGCGAAAGTCCCATAGCGGGAGATCGGGCGCACAGAACGGAGCAAGAAAACCACCACTTGCCGCATCTACGTGAATTGGCACATCGAGGCCTGTACGCGCCTGAAGATCATCCAAAGCCTTGCTGATGGACTCAATGTCTTCATAAAGACCGTGATATGTCACCCCAAGCGTAGGCACAACAAAAATCGTGTTCTCATCCACAGCCTCAAGAACACGCTCAGGGCTGATACACAACTCGCCGGTAAGCATCTCTAATTCACGCATTTCAATATCCCAATAACGCGCAAACTTCTTCCAGCAGATCTGCACACTTCCGCACACCATGTTGGGCTTATCGGTTGGCAAGCCTGCAGCCTCGCGACGTTTGCGCCAACGCCACTTCGCGGCCATCCCTCCCAGCATGGCCGCTTCACTACTGCCAATGGTGGAGCATCCAACTGCGGCGCCAGGGGCATTCCACAAGTCGGCCATCATCGAAACACAACGACTTTCAAGCTCAGCCGTCTGAGGATATTCATCTTTATCGATCAGATTTTTGTCCACTCCCAGAGCCATCAACTCCATCGCACTTTGCGCTTGATAGGTCTGACAAAAAGTGGCTAAATTCTGCTTGCTATTTCCATCGAGTAGCAACTCTTCTTTCAAAAGTTGCACTGTGGAATTTCCTTCGCGCCCAACTCCAGGGAAATGATGCTTTGGCAGAGGAGAAAGCATGGCATCAACCATCGCCTGCTCCTCACTGTCATGGAGATGATGACGGGATTGATGCAGTGCCACAAGACAAGATTCATCTTGATAAAAACTATTCAGAGCGGGCAACCAGCGCCACAGTCGTAACGAAGCGGATGTTTGATCGAACGTCTAAACGCGATTGAGCTTGCCGCTCACCAGCCCCTCTACATCCACACTCACCGAAGTGAAACCGAGACTGAGAAAAGTTTTCACCAGCTCACGTCTCAGTAAAGGCTGCAAAAGATCGGCAATTCGCTCTTCTGGAACCTCCACCCGAGCCGCCAGTCCGTGGCTACGAACCCGAACCTGATCGAATCCATGCTGAATCAACCAGGCCTCTGCCTGTCCCACCCGCTGAAGGCGTTCACTGCTGATTGATTCTCCGTAGGGAAAACGGGAGGCAAGGCAAGGCTGCGCAGGCTTATCCCACCAAGGGAAACCAAGCGCCCAAGACAAGCGGCGAACGGTCTCCTTCCTGATGCCAAGTTCAGCCAGAGGAGAGCGAACACCCGCTTCCTTCGCCGCCGCAATCCCAGGGCGATGATCTCCGAGGTCATCGTGATTGACCCCATCAAGAACGAGAGCGCCGTTGGCTTCAGCAGCAATCGGAGCGAGGTGGCGATGCAACTCCCGCTTGCAGGCATAGCAACGATCCTGAGGATTACTGGTGTAACTCGGATCCTGAAGTTCAAGGGTGGACACCTCCTGATGCCGCATCCCAAGCCAGGCCGCCTGCTGGCGCGCTTCCACCAATAGATGGGGCGCTAGGGAGGGAGAAACTCCGGTAATAGCTAGAGCCTGTTCACCAAGTTGCTCATGGGCAATCGCAGCAACGAGGCTGCTGTCAACACCACCCGAATAGGCCACACAAACGTGCTTCTGAGCCGCCAAGGAATCACGCAACCGCTTCAAGACGTCACATTCCAGCTCTGACAAAAATTCGAGCTGGCGGAACATCACGTTGGTCACTGCCTTCGCTTTAAATCTCTGTATGCTCCCAGCGTAAGAAGACTCATCCCTTTGCCGCCAATGGATGCAGTCTCATCCGGTACGTCTCAAGCCAACCGTCCTCGCAGCAACCGCGGCGTCGGAATCGTCACGGCTGCAGACAGCCGCGAGCGAAGCCTTGGCCAACTTCACGTGTATGACGGCGATGGCAAGGGCAAAAGCCAAGCAGCCCTAGGAGTTGTGCTGCGCACCATTGGGCTTGGGATCTGCGAGCAAAGGCGCACCAGGGTTCTGCTACTTCGATTTTTGAAAGGACCAGGGCGGGCTTACGACGAAGACGCAGCTATCGAAGCTCTGCAACAGGGTTTCCCCCATTTAATTGATCAAGTTCGAACAGGCCGGGGCGACTATTTCAGTGTGGACGAGGTCACACGCTTCGACCGACAGGAAGCCCAACGGGGCTGGGATATCGCCAAAGGCGCCATTGCAAGCGCTTTGTACTCCGTTGTCGTTCTCGATGAACTCAATCCAGTATTAGATCTCGGATTACTTGAGACCGAAGATGTAATCCGGTCGCTAAAAAGCCGACCAGAAGGCATGGAAATCATCGTTACCGGGCGTGGCGCTCCGCGTCCCTTAGTGAAGATTGCAGATCTCCACTCTGAGATGCGCGCTCACAGACGCCCCGACATGGATAACAGTGCAGCTCTGTCGTTTGTCACGGCAGGCGGCATTGAGATTTACACCGGTGAAGGGAAAGGAAAATCCACCAGTGCCCTCGGTAAAGCACTGCAAGCAATCGGCAGAGGAATCAGCCAGGACAAAAGCCATCGCGTTCTGATCCTCCAGTGGCTCAAAGGAGGAAGTGGGTACACAGAAGACGCCGCAATCGCAGCGTTGCGTGAAAGTTATCCCCACTTAGTAGATCACCTGCGTTCAGGGCGTGACGCCATCGTTTGGCGTGGCCAGCAACAACCCATCGACTACGTGGAAGCGGAACGCGCCTGGGAAATTGCGAGAGCTGCGATCGCGAGTGGGCTCTACAAAACCGTGATTCTCGATGAGTTGAACCCCACAGTGGATCTCGAGCTTTTACCGGTTGAACCCATCGTTCAGGCCTTGCTCCGTAAGCCAACTGAGACGGAGGTGATCATTACCGGCCGGTGCAAACACCAGCCGGCCTATTTCGACCTTGCCAGCGTCCATTCAGAAATGGTTTGCCACAAGCACTACGCCGAGCAAGGCGTTGATCTCAAACGCGGTGTTGACTACTAATCCTTGCTCTCAATAGCGCGGAACCGAAGGGTCAATCTCCTCTGACCAGGCATCAATCCCTCCCTGCACGTTGACCGCATCGACTCCGTGGCTGGCCAGAACGTCCACCGCCTTGGCCGAACGCCCTCCAAGTTTGCAATGCACATACACCGTTCGACTCGCTGCGATGGCCTTGATGCGCGCGATCACCTCCTCACTGTCAAGAGTGTCCAAGGGGATCAATTCAGAGCCAGCGATCACAGCGACCTCCGCTTCTGCAGGGTTACGGACATCGATCAAAGCCAAATCATCTCCTTGATCCAGCATCGCTTTGAGCTCCACCACAGAAATGCTTTTCATCGTTTTTAGCTTCCCCCCGGAGATCGAGCCTCCGGCCGTGCAGAACGCTTCGTAGTCAATCAGCTTGTCGATTGGGGCGCGACTTGGCCTTCGTTTCAACGTGAGCTCTCGAAAACGCATCGACAAGCCATCCACTAACAGCAAGCGACCATCAAGAGGAGTCCCAATTCCGGTGATCAGCTTGATGACCTCTGCGGCCTGAATCAGACCAATCAAGCCAGGCATTACCCCTATCACTCCACCATCAGCACAGGAGGGCACAAGCCCTTGCGGCGGCGGCTCCGGCACCAGGTCTCGATAATCAGGTGACTGACTCCCCAGATTGAACACACTCACCTGTCCTTCAAAGCGCTGGACTGAGCCGTAGACAAACGGTCGCTGTGTCAAGACGCAGGCGTCATTAATCAAATAACGACTGGCGAAATTATCCGTTCCGTCAACCACCACGTCATACGCAGCAAACAGCTCAAGCGCATTGCTCGCTGACAAGCGAAAGCAATAATCCTCAACCCGACAAAACGGATTGAGGTCTTCAATGCGTGCTCGCGCTGATGACGTTTTGGCCTGCCCCACCGTTCCAGTGCCATGGATCACCTGACGTTGCAGGTTGGAAGGCTCAACAAGGTCATCATCCACAACCCCAATGCGACCAACCCCTGCAGCCGCCAAATAGAGCAGGAGTGGCGAACCCAATCCACCAGCCCCAATGCACAACACAGAGGCAGCTTTTAAGCGTTGCTGCCCTTGAACGCCCACCTCGGGGAGGGTGAGATGGCGGGCATATCTGGACTTCTCCTCTCCGCTTAGCTGAGGAGCACCCCCCGCTTCAGTCATGGCGAATCCCAGGATCTTCTGGAAAGGACTTCAAAGGAGTCTCCCCCATGACCCGAATCGGCAGTGGATGAACCTTGGCAAGAGAGCAACGGGGAGCCTCAACCTCCAGCCACCAAGCCGCTATGGCTTCGTTGTTTCCGATGATCAGCATCAGTCCAGAGCTCCCAGCCCAGAGTCGATCTCTTCGACTGGGCACAACCGAAGCTCCCGGATGGGAATGGGCACTCCCAAGCACATGTAATGCGTGCGAACGAGCCCAACGTTGGGCGGCAATCTGCTCACGAGGGTCGAGCTCAAAACGATCGTGTTCTCGCTGAGCCAGCATGTTTAGGCATGGCCAGATCAACTGCACGTGCCAATCATCTGAAGCTGAATCAACAGCGCCATTTCCCTGGCCGAGCAATAAAGCACAGCCTTCCGCAGGTGCTGGCGCCAGAAGATCGTGACGGAGAACCATCAGACATTCAGCACTAATGATCAACTGGGATGGCGCTTGTGAAGAAAGACCGATACTCTCAGCCAAAATCTGCCTTAGGCATTAGTTACATGAGCGAGGAGTCCACCACGCCGGCGAGTGAGTCAACTTGGACCGCCAACACCAGCGAAACATCTAACAGCGCTGAGACCGCTAACTTTTCTGAGCGATACAGCGAGATTCTCGGAAAAGTCAATGAAACCTTAGATAAGGTGGATTGGAGCCAAGCAGGTCGTATCGGCAAAGTTGTTGGAATTTTTGCAGCCGTCATTGTTGCTCAAATTCTGATTAAGGGCATTCTCGATACCATCAATCTTCTCCCTGTCGTACCAGGACTCCTTGAGCTTCTTGGCGTAGTGGTGGTGGGCCAATGGAGCTGGAAAAATCTCACCACTAGTGAGAAGCGCACCGCTCTGGTGAATCGCGTTCAAACCATCCGAAGCGAATACCTCGGCTGAGGCAGGCTGAATTCTCACTTAGTCACAACAACATTGACCTCATGGCACTGAGTGCTGTGAGGCATTGTTTTTCATAGCTACCACCAAAAAGGTTGGCGTGATTCAGCAAGTGATAAAGGTTGTAAACATCAATTCGATCTTGATAGTTGGCATCTAGGGGCCATTCCTGTTGATATCCATCGTAAAAACTGGTGCTGAATCCTCCAAACAAGCGAGTCATCGCCAAATCCACCTCCCGATCAGCCCACCAACAAGCCGGATCGATCAGTGCTCCTCGTCCATCGGCGAGCACTGAAGCATTTCCGCCCCAAAGGTCGCCATGCACGAGACACGACCTGGGCTGATGTTGATCCAACCAAATCCTTGTTGCTGCTAACAAAGGTTCGAGCTGATCCAGAGCTAATCCCCATGTGGATGCCAGCTGAAGCTGAGGGATTAGCCGCAAACTCACAAACGCGTCACCCCAAGACTTCAACCACCCAGCTGGTTGCGGCCCTAGGCCAATAAATCCCTCTTCATCCCAACCAAATCGATCCATCCCAGCGTCGGAGGACGTTCGATGAAGGCGGGCCAATCCTCGACCTAGGTCATATTGATCGCCTCGGCCAGTGTCGAGCCAGGGCAAGATCAAAGCGGCAAGCTCTCCCACCGGGACAATCCCAAGCGGATCAGGGATCAACACAAGGGTGGGGTCAGCCCATTGCTGTAGGGAGCGGAGCCCTCGGGCTTCCACCTTGAGCATTGCTGGCGATGCCAGCTTGAGAAATAACGATCTCCCATCCGATAGCTCAGCACGCCAAGTGGAGGCACTGCCAACAGGTTCCAGGGTCTTGCACTGACAGCCCTGCTGCTCACAGAAATCGTTTTGCAACGCCTCCAGCAGTTGCGTTCGCATTCACGATCCCCCTAACTCAGCTGTCAGCATGACTCGATGCAAAAACGCGACGACGTAATCGTGGTCGGCGGTGGCATCGCTGGACTCACTGCAGCGGCCCTGCTGGCACGCGATGGAGTTTCAGTCACTCTCTTAGAAGCGCATTATCAGCCGGGCGGCTGTGCAGGGACCTTCCGTCGCGGTGAGTACACCTTTGATGTGGGTGCCACCCAAGTGGCAGGCCTCGAGCCCGGTGGCAGCCACGCCCGCATCTTTCAACATCTGGATCTGCCCTTACCAGAGGCCGAACTGCTTGATCCAGGCTGCGTGGTCGACCTGGCCGATGGATCCAACCCCGTGCGGCTTTGGCACGACCCCCTGCGCTGGCAGCAGGAACGACAACAGCAATTTCCAGGCAGCGAAAAGTTCTGGCAGCTCTGCAGTTTTCTTCACCAAAGCAATTGGCAATTCGCTGCTTCCGACCCTGTTTTACCCATTCGCAATGGCTGGGATCTCCAGCAAACGCTTGCTGCGATCAATCCCGGAAATCTGCTCAGCGCCCCCCTGAGTCTCTGCACAGTCAAAGATCTTCTAACGCTGTCTGGCTGCGGCAGTGATCAACGCCTGCGTCGCTTTCTTGATCTACAGCTAAGGCTTTACTCCCAACAACCCGCTGATAAAACCGCAGCGCTTTATGGAGCGACGGTGTTGCAAATGTGCCAAGCCCCTCTTGGCCTCTGGCACCTTCACGGATCAATGCAGGTGCTGAGTGAACGACTCGCATCTGGGTTGAAGCGCGATGGAGGAACCATGCTTCTGCGTCACCGCGTGCAGCAACTTCAACAAAACTCCGATGGTTCAGGCTGGCAACTTCGCGTTGAGGGACCAGGCCGAAAGGAGCTGATCTTTCGAGCTAGCGATGTGATCAGCACGCTCCCTCCTCAGTGCCTGCCTGGCTTGATCTCTGCTAATAGCAACGCTGAGCAGACCCCCATGCCGGCGCCCTATCGACAACATCTCAAGGAGCTCGAGGCTCCCAGTGGGGCCCTGGTCTTTTATGGCGCCATCAACAGGGCCGATCTGCCGGACGATTGTCCAGGCCATTGCCAGCGGGATGCAAGCGATCCTGGCTCAGTGTTTATCTCCATCAGCCGTGAGGGAGATGGCAGGGCGCCGAAAGGGCAAGCCACCGTGATTGCCAGTGTCTTTACAACCCCCAAGGGTTGGTTCTCCGGCTCAGAGCCCGAGTACCAAAGCAAAAAGAAGGCCTGTCAAGCCAAAATCCGCAACGAGGTGGAAGCCGCCTTGGGCTTGTCGGATCACACCTGGCGTCATCAGGAGCTGGCGACTCCTCGGGGCTTTCTCCGCTGGACCGGTCGGCCCAACGGCATCGTCGGCGGTTTGGGGCAATCTCCCAGTCGTTTCGGACCCTTTGGCCTGGCGAGCCGCACGCCAATGCCTGGGCTCTGGCTGTGTGGCGATTCCATTCATCCCGGTGAGGGAACAGCAGGGGTCACCCTGTCTGCCCTCATGGCCTGCAGGCAGTTGCTGGCTCAACGCGGCCAAACCCTTCAGCTGCGCAGTTGAACGCCTCAGCTAATCCGACAGGAACGGTGGACGTAGCAGCTGCGTTTTTTCCAGCTCTTTCTCAAGCTGAGCCCAATGACCCTCAAGAATCGCTTCCTCGAGCTGCTCCAAGCTCCAGCGATACGCCGCTAACGAGCGCAGCACTGCTTGGGTGTTGTGTGACGCCATTGCAGTCCCGAGAGCAGGGTTGCCGCCCCCCACTCGGGTGGTATCGGCAAAGCCACTCGATGCCAAGGTCCTCGCGAGATCGAGCACGGCAGGATCACGTTCTTCTCCTACCGCTCGCAAGAGAGCGGCACTAACGATGACCGGTAGATGGGAGATCAGCGCCACGGCCTGGTCATGACGTGCCGCATCAGCTGTAAGGAAATGGCTACCGAGGCGATCGGCCAGCTGATGGATCACCTCAAGAGCCGAAGGATCCGTCGTTGGCTCAGGTGTCGACACCCAGGGACGGCCACAAAAAAGTCCCGGCAGGCCAGCATCAACCCCTGCTTGCGCCGTTCCTGCCATGGGATGACTCCCCACAAAACGTGGATGAAGATGGCGCCAAACCGCCAGCACCTCTGCCTTCACCGAGCCCACATCAGTCACCACCGCCTGCTCAGGAAGGGCTCTTAGCAGGCTCTGTTCCGGGGTCAGCAACGACTCCAAAGGGAGGGCAAGAATCACCAGGTCGCAATCGCGAAGACAACTGGGATCCGTGCTGACCAACGGAGCAAGCCCTCTGCTGCGGGCCTGTTCCGCAGTGACTTCACGGTGAACCAGGCCGTGCACCTCAACCCCTTGTTGGCTGAGGTCAAGGGCAATCGAACCACCGATCAAGCCCATCCCCACCACGCCAACACGATGGATTGACCATGGCTGCGCGCCTTGCCCCTGATCCATCGGATCGATTTCGCTCATTTCCCCATGTTGATCGATCGATCCGCCTGAACCAAACCAGTTCAGTGCACTGCTTAGGCTCGTTTGATGCTGGAAGTTCAAGCCCATCAGCAGCTCAAGCAGCTTCTCCATCTGGAGGAGATGCCTTGGGAGCACCATCTGACGCTCAGCCGTCTGATCGGTCGCAGCTTGCGCAGACAAGATCGCACCCGCATCCGCTTGTCTGCTGGAGAGCGGGATCGCTGGTGGCTGGGCTTACTTGTTCCTCTTTGCCTGCAATCCCAAGACTGCGTGCTGGTGCTTGATGAACGCCAACGGCAACGCTTCCTTCACGTCGAACTGCCTCGCCTTCGCCAGGGAGGATTAAGGCTTGCCTGTTGGAGCGGCAGCACGGCTCCTCCCGGCTCGCAACTCTGGCTGCTCTCTCCTGCCGAACTAGTCAACGTCCACCGCCGCCGCGGTTTCAAACGTTCGCATCAGTTGATCATTCCTGAAGCGGAATCTTTGGCTCACCATCTGCGCGAAGCGATGGAACTCACCATCGAAACCCAGGATTGGGATCGGTTACGTCAGGCCTACCCAACAGCAGGTCCTGCACTCCTCGACCTCCATGAACGGCTCAGCCGCCAATTGTTCGCCGCCTCCAGTCGATCCACTTGTGACCTCCCAATGCCAAGCAGCGCGTTGGTGAGCCTGCGCGACTTAATCGGTTTACTTGGGGCTGCGCCAGAGCCCTGGACTGAGTTGTTAACCCTCCAAAGTTCGCAATGGGCCAGCTGGGCAAACCTGGATCAACAGCTACTGCAATGGACCTGGATTCTCCAACCCCTGGAGCCGCTCCAAACCCTTCATGGCCTGCTGGAGCAACACCCCTCGATTCTTCTCCAAACGGATGGCGTCTCTCTGGAGCGAAATAGGCGTACCGGTGAGAGGTCAACAGAATCAGGGTCCGTTGTGGACATCCAGCTCCACGACCGAATGCGCACGGAGCCCCTGCGTTTGTTCGCACCCAGGCGACAACCGTTGCCAAATACGGCGATCTATGCGGAGCATCTTCTTGATCAATGCCGGCGCTTGATTCTTGGGCGTCGTGGGCTGACCGTTGTTCTGCTGGACGATCCAAGCCTCAGGCACAAACTCACTACCGAACTCGCTGGAGAATTTGGCAGCAGAGTGATTCATCAAGACACAGCACCGGATGTGAACGGAGTGATCTGCTGCGGTTGGTCTTGGTGGATGGACCATCAGAACCAGCTACCGGCCCTGGATCAGCTCATCGTTGCCCTACTTCCTGTGTCCAGCCTGAAAGATCCGCTCACAGCCGCTCGGGTGGAATCGTTGAAACAACTAGGGAAGGATTGGTTCCGCGACCTGCTTCTGCCGGAGGCTCTAGCGAAGCTAGTTCCAGCAATCGCCCCCCTCAGGCAGAGCGGCGGACGGCTTGCCATTTTGGATGGAAGGGTCCGCGCACGCAGTTGGGGCAAACAGGTCCTACGCGCAGTCGAGCCCTGGACTCCTCTCCAGCGGCTGTTACCGGACTGACACCGTCCCTAGTCTTCAGATCAGCCAACTAGCCTGCCTCGATGGGAGAAGCTCGACGTCGCACCAGCCTGGGACTACCTCCTAAGCAACGAAAAACAGACCCAAAGGACAGCGAGCGAATCGTTGCCTGGCTGCCATTAACCCGGAGCCAATCCCAGCAATTCGTTGCCCTCACAACCAAGGGGGCCTGGATTGGGATCGGAGGACTCGTGCTTCTTTGGATCGTGGTGCGTTTTATTGGACCAGCAGCAGGCTGGTGGGCACTGTCCGACATGCCGTAACCCTTCTGCCGAAAGCAGCACAGCCAGAAGCCGCTCAACCGGAAACTGATCAAAACCTTTTGGATTGCTAAAGGTTTTCCGGAGATTCGTGATGTTTTCACGCCTTGCCGATCAGTACCGCTCCGTCGTCAAAGACTTGGTCATGAGCCTTCATGCCCTTGCTTTAAGTCTTCAAAAGCAAGGGATTGTTGCCACCTGCTACAGCTGCGATGACGGCCATGACCGTGACGGCAATGGCGCATCGTTCGTAGCCGAACTCGGCGATCAACACCTCGTGCGTTTTCTGGTGTCCGATTTCGGGATCAGCTGAGTTGAGTCCCGCAACGGGCGCGAACTCGTGAAATTTGAGGGTGCAGAAGCCATTCAGGAGCTTCAACGAATCGCTACCTCCATTCAGAAGCGCTCCGCAATCGGAAGCACCCCTGAAATCGCAAGCCGCTAAGCAGCCCCATCAGCAACAGGCTTTTTATCCGTTTCTGCAGGTTTCGCTGACGGCTTGGCAGCCGCTGAGCGGGCCGCAGCAGCCAAAGGACGCATCGAATTCGAGGTCACTTCCGATCCTTCGGTCAACTTCTGACGGACAAGCACTTCGATGGCGTCCTTGGCCTCAGGGTTTTGCTCAAGCCAACCGATTGTGTTGTCACGACCTTGGCCAATGTTGTCGCCTTCGTAGCTGTACCAGGCCCCTTTACGCGTGACGACTCCTGTTTCCTCAGCCAGATCGAGAATGCATCCGAGCGTGCTGATTCCACGGCCAAAAAGAATATCGAACTCGGCGATCCTGAACGGAGGTGCCACCTTGTTTTTCGCCACCTTCACTTTCGCCCGAATGCCGTACTCCTCAGTGCCACGTTTCAGGGTTTGGATCCGGCGAATATCAAGCCGCACTGAGGCGTAGAACTTCAGCGCATTTCCACCCGTTGTGGTCTCAGGATTGCCATAGGTCACTCCGATCTTCAAACGAAGTTGGTTCAGGAAGATCACGGTGCAACCGGATTTACCGATGTTGCCAGTGATCTTGCGCATGGCCTGGCTCATCAAGCGAGCTTGGCCCCCAACAGATAAATCACCCATCTCTCCTTCAATCTCAGCCCGAGGCGTCAACGCAGCAACGGAGTCGATCACCACAATGTCGACCGCACCAGAACGAACGAGCTGATCAACGATTTCAAGTGCCATCTCACCCGTATCTGGCTGGGAGACCAGCAGATTTTCAACATCAACACCAAGGGAAGCCGCATAGACAGGATCTAGGGCGTGCTCAGCATCGACAAAGGCCGCTACCCCTCCACGCTTTTGCACCTCAGCAATGGCATGCAGCGTGAGTGTGGTCTTACCTGAACTTTCAGGCCCATAAACCTCCACCACTCGCCCCTTGGGGTACCCACCGCCAAGGGCGAGGTCGAGAGTGAGGGCGCCCGTGGAGATGGTTTCTACCCGCATTCGGGAGGCATCGCCCAGACGCATGATCGAACCCTTCCCAAAATTTCGCTCGATCTGGCCGAGCACAAGGTCCAAGGCTTTATCCCTCTCTCCTGGACGGGGATCTCCTGCGGAGGAATGAGAGGCTTTCACGTCGGCTGGCATAGCAATGAACAGTTAAGGAGCAAACAGGTGCCGCAGGTCGCCGATTCAGCCAGCGGGAGATCCGCAAGCCGAAGTCGACTCAACACTGGACAGATCATCCAGTGCCCCGGCTAACGCCACTTGTCTCATCTAGTACACATGTACGTTATCGAATCAGGGCCAGATCGCCAAGGGGGCTGCAAATTTGCTGGTTGAGAGCAAATCCAGCCCTTCCGGCAAACCCTCTCGGTCGGCCGGACGCAAATATCCCCAATCGGCCAAAAAGCACTTCAGCCCTTCAAGCCCAGGGGTTTCCAACACCACTTCAAGAGTGGCCCGCCGATCTTCCACAAAGCCCTTCAGCGCCCATTCGCGGCGCAAGCGGAGTAACACCTCAGGCTTTGGGCCGGACTCTCTGCCATCGAGGAGTACCGGTCGAAGCTGAAAAGCGTCAAGCAACTCAGCCGTGAAATCTCGCCCTTTTGTGGTGAGCACAGACCAAGCCACACCCTCCTCCTCCAAGCCCGCCAAACGCTCCGGCACGCCTTCAAACGGCCGATGCAATGCCACCCAGCCAGCACGATCGCCCAACACGGCCTGACGACGAACGCGCTCGAGGGAGTCTTGTAGCAGCGACGGGTTCCATCCAAACCGATCGAGACCAGCTCGAAGCTGTTGACCATAGTCAGCGGCAAAAGCCTCAACGCCAAGACGCTGCAACGGTCCGTCTGACTCTTGAAGCAATGCAGCAATCAGGACCATCTCCCAGCCGTGATGCACCCAGGGACGCAATTGACGAAAGAGGCTCGGTGTCTGCTCCGGCAACAACACCCCTTGGAGGAGGAATAGACAAGCCCCTCGAGAGCTCGACCAATACTCATCCATCCCGTCGAGAATCACCCCGTCGAAATCGAAAACGAGGAGAGGCTTCAACGACACCGGGAATCCGGAAAAACTGGGCCGCTAGGATTCGAACCTAGGAATGGCGAGACCAAAACCCGCTGCCTTACCGCTTGGCGACGGCCCATTAACTCCAGCTCAGCACCACCAAACTGGTGATCCCTGCTAGCGCATACATAGTTACCCACAACATAGTGACCTTCGTCAATCCACCTCTCACAACGAATCCCTGATTCAGGGTGGAAATACTCTCAGGCGCCTCTTGCCACTCGTGCCATACACATCGCTGCGAAGGCGATAGCGAGTCACAAGGTCTGCCTGCATTTGGCGCACGTGTTCGCTGCGGGGAAGGAGCTCCACGGGACGGCCCTGCGGAACCACCACTTGCTCGACAGCCAAACGGCATTCTTCAAGAGCGGCAGAGGCGTCGGACTGATCACCAGAGTCCGCTGAGTCTCGATGGCTCGCACCTGAATCACGGCGTATCAACAGACGCTCCAAAGCCCTCTCCACTTGTGGAAGGGTGTCGGATTTGATCACCAGAATCGGAACACCAGCGTCTCTCGCTTGACGACGCAGTTCAGGTTGACGGCCAAGTCCTTGGCGAACGCTCAGCACCACATCTGCCTGCATCAAGTCATCCACAGCTTGAACAGCCCAGTCATGTCGGCGAACCGCTTCATCCAGCCGTTGCGCGCTCAGGCCGCAACAAAGAACCTGGAACATCTTTGACGGCGCCTGAAACTCATTCAGTTCTGACGGCACAGAACCCATCCCTAAGGGTTGCAGTGGGATTGGATCAACGGGATTTGGGAGTGGAACCGGCGCTAAGGAAGGCCGCCTTAGGGGCGAGGGAGATAGTTGGGGTTCAACCCGAAGAACACGTCCATCCGAGGCCATTTCCCTCTCTTCAGAACTGGGCACTTGCCCGCGCAGCAAGGCATCAACCGCTCGTCCCACCTCTCGATAAACAGCCCAGCGACTGCGACTGTGCATCTCCACAGCCATTGAGAAGGTGGGTTCCGCCGCCCGTTCGAGCACCGTTTTCTGACTGCGACGACGGCGGGCCTCATCGTCGCCAAGGGTGACGGATTCAATGCCGCCAATGAGATCACACAAGGTGGGATTTTTGATCAAATTGGAGAGCGCATTTCCGTGCGCTGTCGCCACCAAGGTCACACCCCGTTCAGCAATCGTGCGGGCTGCACGCGCCTCCAACTCAGTACCGATTTCGTCAATGACGATCACTTCGGGCATGTGATTTTCCACAGCCTCGATCATCACGTGATGCTGAAGCTCTGGTCGAGCCACCTGCATGCGCCGCGCTCGACCAATCGCGGGATGAGGAATATCACCATCCCCCGCAATTTCATTGCTGGTGTCAATCACCACGACACGCTTTCCCAAGTCATCCGCGAGCACGCGAGCGATCTCGCGCAAGGCCGTGGTTTTGCCAACCCCGGGCCTACCCATTAGGAGCAACGACTCACCGCTATCGAGAAGATCGCGCACCATCTCCACCGTCCCAAACACAGCGCGCCCAACGCGACAGGTCAGGCCCACCACCTCACCTCGACGATTACGAATGGCACTGATGCGATGCAAGGTTCGCTCAATACCTGCCCTGTTGTCAGAACCAAACTGGCCAAGACGTTCCACCATCGCCTGCAGATCAGCACGCGTAATGCTGCTGGCTCCAAGAGGGATCGACCAACCTGAATAACGGGCTTCTGGAACACGTCCTAGATCGAGGACAACCTCAAGGAGTTGGTCTCTTGACTCCGGCGAAGCCAACGAGGCTTTGAGCTCTGCAGGAAGCAAAGAGACGAGTCGGTTTAAGTCGTCGGTGATGCGCTCGGTCGTCATGGCTCACTCGCCCAGCAGTCGAACCGGAAACAGTCTTAGCAAGAGGAACACGTGATCGGTGTTCGATCAGCTACGCCGCAACCAGGGCGCAATCAATGTGCGCGCAGCTTGAAGTGAACGAGCCCAGCCATCCGGCCAATCGCGCAAGCGACATCCTTGGTCTTGCGCAGCTTGGAAAAAAGGCTGAACGAGCGTTCTGGCCACCCCACCAAAAGCAACCCCAGCAGGTCCCATCGACCCACCTTGGCGTGGAAGCAAACCAAGCGTTGCTGTGTTGGTCCCACCAGCCAACTGCAATGGACCAGGCGGTGCCAAGGGCTGCATTTGCTCCCAAAGACCAACTGCCGAACGGGCAGTTCCAACCCCAAGGTCTCCGCTCATGGGACGGCCATCAAGCTGCCAGAGCGGGCGTTGCTGGTGCGCACGCAAGGCCTGATGCCGCTGCCACAGTTCCTTGGAAAGCGACTCCACCGTGACGTGATGGCCTTCAAGACCACAACTCACGGACAGCCGCTTCAGGGGAACATCAGCGAGGCGAACCTGTTCAAGGGTGGCCTGAAACGCATTCATCCGCCCTGGGGCCGTGTGTATTTCCAACGCATCCGGCCTCAGTTCGTGAAGAAGGGGAGCCAAATCATTCAGGCCCACTCGCCGATCCAAGGATTGGATTAATTGAGGCGGGCATGCCGGCCAACAACGACCGCACCCGTAGCAAAGCCGTTCATCAACCCCAACCCCCGCGCGGATGGCATCGGCTGGACATACCCGTTCGCACGGACGTGAACAATCGGGGGGACAAAGGCCTGGATCGAAAACCGCCTTGCGGAAATGGGCATCATTTCCATCGCTCACACTCACCATCAACCAAGGGCGGCGCCCCGTGCGCTCCCAGGCCCAATCCAATCCGTCGCGGGCAGCACGCACAACAGCAGCGTCAGCCGCCACATCCACGCAATGAACGCCTGCAATAGAGAAGAGCGCACACAGGTCTCCGATCGTGGCCAAGTCTTGGTTGCTGGCGCCACAGATCAACTTGACCCAGGACCCACTTGCCAGAGCAAGCTCACCGGCATCCGCTCTCTGAAGAGACTTGCTCACTCTGAGATTCAGTTATTCAGAAGCTCCTTCAACGGTTGCCAGCGAAGACTGCGCGCGCCACCCATTTCCACAACCACTTTCAAACGAGGTTCGCGACGGCAAAGATCACACAGGGCCGACAATTCGGAGCGAGATAGCACCTGACCTTCAAGAAGCCAGAGCACAACAGGCTTTGTCCCAAGCATCGCCTCACCGAGCAGTGGCATCACCTCTTGGACCTCGCCTACAGCGGCACCACGGCCAACACTTTGATGCCCGAGATGGGGCGGACGAATTCCATGCTTTTGAAACAAAAACACCTCGGGGTCGCCCAAACCGCGGGCAGACGAAAGCTGTGTGCGATAGCCGGCTCCACGCAATCGGCGTAACAAGCGAGTTTCGGCACCACCCTCAAGGGGCGCAAAAACTGCCATGCAACCTGCCGACTCCAGCTCACGGCGGAAACCACGACCAGACAGCAGCAGCGGCATGAAATTGGATCGAATGACGAGATTCTGGCAGTTAAACGTCGTTAATTAGTAACTAGATCGCAATGCTGTAGTGTCTTTGTTTGCACTGTTGAACTGTGCCCGTCCGCTAGCCGGGCCTCCAGATCACAGAGCAGGTTCGGCGTTTGCGCCGGATCCTTAGGCCAGCGCGGTCTCACCAATTCATTGGTGTTACTGCCGAGAAACTCACCGAGCAAACCATTGCACGGAAAGTCTCAGCCAGCTGATTCGCTCGCTAGCTCCAATCCGGCTTCTTTTTCGCCACTGGCGAAACGATGACGGTCATGACTGCGTTAATACGAACAGCGCCCTCTCAGGCCTCTCATTCCTTAGTGAATAAGCGGTTGTTCACGCTGGCGTTCTTACCTCCATGTCTATCGGCATTCTTGGGAAGAAATTGGGTATGTCCCAATTCTTCGACGAGCAAGGCAAAGCCGTCCCGGTCACATTGATCGAGGCGGGCCCTTGCCGCATCACCCAGCTCAAAAGTTCAGAAACTGACGGCTATCAAGCCGTGCAGATCGGCTTTGGCGAGATTCGCGAAAAGCTGATCAACAAACCAGCGAAAGGTCATCTCGCCAAATCTGGCGAGGACCTTGTTCGTCACCTCTGTGAATATCGCGTCGACGATCTCGACGGGATTCAGTTAGGTGGTGCGGTCACCGTCGGTGATTTCGCGACTGGTCAAAAAGTAGACGTCAGTGGCGACACCATGGGTCGTGGCTTTGCTGGTCTGCAAAAGCGCCATGGTTTCAGTCGTGGTCCAATGACGCACGGCTCCAAAAATCATCGCCAACCCGGTTCGATCGGTGCCGGCACAACGCCAGGCAGGATCTATCCAGGTAAACGGATGTCTGGTCGCTATGGCGGCAAAAAAATCACCACGCGTGGTTTGACGATCCTGAAAATCGACAGTGATCGCAACCTTCTCGTTGTGAAAGGTTCTGTTCCTGGAAAACCAGGGTCACTACTGAACATCCGTCCCGCAAACCGGGTGGGCGCCAAGCCCGCTACTGGAGGTAAGTGATGGCTAACTGCATCGTTCGCGATTGGCAAGGCAAAGAAGCTGGCAAGGCAAGCCTTGACTTAAAAGTTGCCAAAGAGGCCAGCGCCCTTGACCTGATGCATCGCGCAGTGCTGCGTCAGCAGGCTCACACCCGTCAAGGCACCGCAAGCACCCTCACCCGATCAGAGGTGAGAGGTGGTGGACGCAAGCCTTACAAGCAGAAAGGTACTGGCCGTGCACGCCAGGGTTCTGTTCGCACTCCACTCCGTCCAGGTGGCGGCATCATTTTTGGACCCAAGCCCCGGTCCTACAGCCTTGCGATGAACCGTAAGGAACGTCGTTCAGCCCTTCGTACCGCTCTTATGGCGCGTATTGAGGATCTCGTGGTGGTGAAGGATTTCGCAGCCACGCTGACGGCTCCGAAGACCAAAGAGATCATCGACGCTCTGGGGAGACTTGACGTTTCCGCCACGAGCAAGGTTTTGATCATCCTCATCAAACCTTCCGAAGCGGTGCAACGCTCCATTCGGAATTTGGAAACGGTGAAGCTGATCGCAGCCGACCAACTCAACGTCTTCGATCTGCTCCACGCCAACAAGCTGGTTGTGGGCGAAGACGCACTCGCAAAGATTCAGGAGGTCTACGGCGATGACTGAGCGCTTCACCGGACGTCTGGCCGATGTGATCCGCCGCCCGCTGATCACTGAAAAGGCTACCCGTGCTCTGGAACAAAACCAGTACACATTTGAGGTGGACCATCGAGCCGCCAAGCCCGACATCAAGGCTGCAGTCGAACAGCTCTTCGATGTCAAGGTCACGGGCATTAGCACCATGAATCCTCCTCGCAGGAGTCGTCGTATCGGTCGTTTTGCCGGTAAACGCGCTCAAGTGAAGAAAGCAGTGGTGCGCCTGGCCGAGGGCAACTCCATCCAACTCTTCCCTGAGTCCTGAGGGGGCTGAATCGTCATGGCAATTCGTACTTTCCGCCCCTATACCCCCGGTACCAGAACCCGGGTGGTCACAGACTTCAGTGAAGTCACCGGCCGCAAGCCGGAACGCTCCTTGGTGGTGTCCAAACATCGCCGCAAAGGACGCAACAATCGCGGTGTTATCACCTGCCGTCATCGCGGTGGTGGTCACAAACGCCTATATCGTTTGGTCGACTTCCGTCGCAACAAACATGGTGTCACGGCCAAAGTAGCCGCGATTCATTACGATCCTCACCGCAATGCGCGGTTGGCCCTTCTCTTCTATGCCGATGGCGAGAAGCGCTACATCCTGGCTCCGGCTGGGATCAGCGTTGGCCAAACGGTGGAGTCAGGCCCTGAGGTACCAATTGAGGTCGGCAATGCCATGCCGCTCTCAGCGGTACCACTTGGTTCCAGTGTCCATTGCGTTGAGCTTTATGCCGGACGCGGTGGGCAGATGGTTCGGACCGCAGGAGCGAGTGCTCAGGTCATGGCCAAAGAGGGCGATTACGTCGCCCTCAAGCTCCCCTCCACAGAGGTCCGCCTCGTGAGACGTGAGTGCTTCGCCACTCTTGGTGAAGTTGGCAACGCCGAAATTCGCAATACCAGCTTGGGTAAAGCTGGTCGCCGCCGTTGGCTGGGGCGTCGGCCCCAGGTCCGAGGCAGCGTGATGAACCCTTGCGATCACCCTCATGGTGGTGGTGAAGGCCGTGCTCCTATCGGGCGCGCGGGACCTGTCACTCCATGGGGCAAACCCGCTCTTGGCCTAAAAACCCGCAAGCGGAACAAGCCCAGCAACAAGTTCGTCCTCCGGAAACGTCGCAAGACGTCCAAGCGGAGCCGTGGCGGACGCAATTCCTGATGTCACTCACCGCTTTGCAGTTCGCTTAATCCGCCATGGGACGTTCTCTCAAAAAAGGCCCATTTATTGCTGACAGCCTTCTTCGCAAGGTTGAGAAGCAAAACGCCGCTGACGACAAGTCAGTCATCAAAACGTGGTCCAGGGCCTCCACAATTCTGCCGATGATGATCGGCCATACCATTGCCGTTCACAACGGCAGAACCCACGTTCCAGTCTTCGTGACTGAGCAAATGGTGGGGCACAAGTTGGGTGAATTTGCACCCACTCGCACCTTTAGGGGCCACATCAAAGACAAGAAAGGAGGCCGCTGAGACCATGACAACGTCATCCCCAACGGCAACTACTGCCCAGGCGCACGGCCGCTTCATTCGCGGCTCCGTATCCAAGGTGCGTCGTGTACTCGATCAAATCCGTGGCCGCACTTACCGCGACGCGCTGATCATGCTCGAGTTCATGCCCTACCGCTCCACCGGTCCGATCACGAAAGTGCTTCGCTCCGCTGTAGCCAATGCCGAACACAACCTTGGACTTGACCCAGCAACCTTGGTCATTTCCCAGGCCACCGCTGACATGGGTCCATCCATGAAGCGGTTTCGGCCTCGCGCTCAAGGTCGCGCCTTCGCGATCAAAAAACAGACCTGCCACATCAGCATTGCTGTGGCAGCTCAGACCGACTCCTAACCCCCCGAGCACACCGTCTGAATGGGAAACAAAATCCATCCAACCGGCTACCGCCTGGGGATCACCCAGGAGCACCGGTCACGCTGGTACGCATCCAGCAAAAATTATCCCGCCCTCCTGCAAGAGGACGATCGGATTCGCAAGTTCATCCACAAGAAGTACGGCTCAGCCGGCATCAGCGATGTGCTGATCGCTCGGAAAGCTGATCAACTTGAGGTTGAGCTCAAAACGGCACGCCCCGGTGTGCTGGTTGGCCGTCAAGGCAGCGGAATCGAAGATCTCCGCAGTGGCATCCAAAAGACCGTTGGTGATTCGAGCCGTCAGGTTCGGATCAACGTGGTTGAAGTGGAGCGTGTGGATGCCGACGCATTCCTTCTTGCTGAGTACATCGCTCAGCAACTCGAGAAACGCGTGGCCTTCCGCCGCACCATCCGAATGGCCGTTCAGCGCGCTCAACGAGCAGGCGTACTTGGCCTAAAAATCCAAGTCAGCGGACGCCTTAATGGTGCCGAAATCGCCCGAACTGAATGGACGCGTGAAGGACGAGTGCCCTTGCACACCCTTCGCGCCGACATTGATTACGCAACCAAAGTGGCCAGCACGACCTATGGCGTTCTGGGCATCAAGGTTTGGGTCTTTAAGGGAGAAGTTTTGAGCGACGACTCCCAGCAGCAGATCCCGGTGGGAGCAAATCCCCGCCGACGGGGCGGTCGTAGGCCCCAACAGTTCGAAGACCGCTCAAACGAGGGTTGAACCGGAGGCCTAAATCATGCTGAGTCCCAAAAGAGTCAAATTCCGCAAACAACAGCGAGGCCGCATGCGCGGTGTCGCCACCAGAGGCAACACCATTGCCTTCGGTGAGTTTGGTTTGCAAGCCCAAGAGTGCGGCTGGATTACTTCGCGTCAAATCGAAGCCAGCCGACGTGCCATGACCCGCTACGTCAAACGTGGCGGAAAAATCTGGATTCGAATCTTTCCTGATAAGCCCGTCACCATGCGTGCCGCTGAAACCCGTATGGGTTCTGGTAAGGGCAACCCAGAGTTCTGGGTTGCTGTGATCAAGCCAGGCAGGATTCTTTTCGAGATGGGCGGTGAGGAAATCACCCCTGAAATTGCAAAGGAAGCCATGCGCCTCGCGCAATACAAGCTTCCTGTAAAAACCAAGTTCATCTCTCTCGATGAACAGGAACAGCCAGCCGGCACTAAGGCTGCTGCCTCTTCAACCGTGGAGTCCTGACCATGGCACGCCCTACAGCAACAGATCTGCGCCAATTGTCTGACGCAGATGTCACCGAACAAATCGATGGCCTCCGCCGCGAATTGTTCGAACTCCGATTCCAGCAGGCCACTCGCCAGCTGGGCAACACGCACCGCTTCAAGGAGAGCCGTCTCAAACTGGCTCAGTTGCTGACGGTGCAATCGGAGCGCAAGCGCTCCGCTGCTTCCTGATCCCTAAGGAGAACCTTCCATGGCACTCAAAGAAAGGGTCGGCACCGTCGTCAGCGACAAGATGGACAAAACGGTGGTTGTGGCGGTGGAGAACCGCTTCCCCCATCCCATCTATCAAAAGACGGTCAGCCGCACCACCCGCTACAAAGCCCACGACGAAGACAACTCTTGTCGCATTGGTGACCGTGTCCGGATTACCGAGACGCGTCCACTGAGCCGCCACAAGCGCTGGGCAATTGCTGAAGTCCTCAGTAAAAGCCCAAAAGCTGAGGAGGTGTCCAAGTGATTCAGCAGGAAAGTTACCTCACCGTTGCTGATAACAGTGGCGCCAAACGGATCCAATGCATTCGTGTTCTCGGCACCAATCGCCGCTATGCGCACGTTGGTGACGTAATCGTGGCCACCGTCAAGGATGCGATGCCCAACATGGGCGTCAAAAAGTCAGACATCGTCAAGGCTGTCGTGGTTCGAACCAAAGCCACCATGCGTCGCGATACGGGTAATTCCATCCGTTTCGATGACAACGCAGCCGTGATCATCAACGACGACAAAAATCCCAGAGGCACTCGCGTCTTTGGACCCGTTGCCCGTGAATTGCGGGAACGCAGTTTCACCAAAATCGTGTCCCTCGCTCCGGAGGTGATCTGAAATGGCTACCGCAACATCCAAAGCAGCTCCAGCTCTGCGCATCAAGATGCGCCTTCGTAAAGGTGACACCGTTCAGGTGATTGCCGGAAAAGACAAAGGCAAAACAGGAGAAGTCCTGCGCACTTTGGCAAACGAAAACCGGGTGATCGTGGAGGGGCTCAACATGAGAACCCGTCACGTTAAACCCACACAAGAAGGTGAAACTGGACGAATTGTCACTGAAGAAGCATCACTCCATGCTTCCAACGTGATGTTTTATTCCACAGCCAAAAAAGTTGTCAGTCGCATTGAACTGATTACCGAAAAAGACGGCAGCAAAAAGCGCCGCCTCAAGAAAACAGGCGAAGTGATCGACTGATCACCTCAATTGCTCTTCTGACAAAGCCCAGAAGTCCTTTCCCCCAGCCATGTCACTAAAACAGCGCTATCGGGAGACCATTCAGCCAAAATTGCTGAAAGACTTGAGTCTCTCCAACATTCATGAAGTTCCCAAGGTGCTGAAAGTCACCGTTAACCGCGGACTCGGCGAAGCAGCCACCAATGCAAAGTCTCTCGAGGCTTCGGTGAACGAATTGGCCCAAATCACAGGCCAAAAAGTTGTCATCACCAGAGCCAAGAAAGCCATTGCAGCTTTCAAAATCCGCCAGGGAATGCCGATTGGATGTGCTGTCACCCTCCGGGGTGATCGCATGTATGCGTTTCTAGAACGCTTCATCAACTTGGCGCTGCCCCGCATTCGGGATTTTCGAGGCGTCAGCCCGAAAAGTTTCGATGGCCGTGGGAACTACACCGTGGGAGTCAGAGAGCAAATCATCTTCCCTGAAATCTCCTTCGACAAGATCGACGCCATCAGAGGCATGGACATCACAATTGTGACGTCTGCCCGCACGGATGAAGAGGGCCGGGCCCTCCTCCGCGAGATGGGAATGCCATTCCGCAGCAACTGAGCCCCCCTCGGAAACCACTATGGCTAATCACGACCCAATTTCCGACATGCTCACTCGCATCCGCAATGCGAGTGAAAAACGTCACGAGTCCACAAAAGTTCCAGCTTCTCGTATGTCCCGCAGCATTGCCAAAGTGCTGCAACAAGAGGGATTTATCGCTGAAATCAGCGAGCAAGGCGAGGGCATCCGCACCGAATTGGTGCTGGAGCTCAAGTACAGCGGCAAACACCGCCAACCCACCATTCGCTCCATGCAACGGGTCAGTAAGCCTGGCCTTCGCATTTACAAAAACACGCGCGGCCTGCCCAAGGTCCTCGGTGGACTAGGGGTAGCCATCATCTCCACCTCTAAGGGAGTGATGAGCGACCGCGACGCCCGCAAGCAAGGCGTGGGCGGCGAAGTGCTCTGCTACGTCTATTGACCCGGAACCTTAACCATGTCACGTATTGGTAAAAACCCAGTCCCCATTCCCGACAAGGTGAATGTCTCACTCGACGGTCTCGCCGTCACAGTGAAGGGACCCAAGGGTGAGCTCAAACGCACCCTTCCTATCGGTGTGAGTGTCAGCCAGGTGGATAACTCCATCGTGGTGGCACCAACCAGCACAAAACGCACGTCCCGTGAACGCCACGGTCTGTGCAGAACTCTCGTCTCCAATATGGTGATCGGAGTTAGCCAGGGTTACTCCAAAAAGCTGGAGATCGTTGGTGTGGGCTCACGAGCCCAGGTCAAAGGCAAAACCCTCGTGGTGAGCGCTGGCTACAGCCATCCCGTTGAAGTGGTGCCCCCTGAAGGCATCACTTTCACGGTTGAGAACAACACCAACGTCACCGTTTCAGGCACCGACAAGGAATTGGTTGGCAATGAAGCCGCCAAGATCCGCGCCATTCGTCCTCCCGAGCCCTACAAAGGCAAAGGAATTAAATATGCGGGCGAGCGCATCCTGCGTAAGGCAGGCAAGTCGGGCAAGAAGTAATTCCCTGCCAGACACACTTCAGCTTTACCCACAATGTCGACCCTTTCCCGTAAACAGCAGACCCAGAAACGCCACAGGCGTCTGCGTCGCCATCTCAGTGGCACTGCCGATCGTCCCAGACTGGCCGTGTTTCGCTCCAACAGTCACATCTACGCTCAGTTGATCGACGACGAAGCTCAAAGCACTCTCTGTGCTGCTTCAACACTCGACAAAGATCTGCGATCCAGCCTCAAAGCTGATGGCAGCAGCTGTGATGCGTCCGTTGCCGTTGGCGACTTAGTGGCCAAACGTGCCATTGCCAAAGGCATTCAACAAGTTGTCTTCGACCGAGGCGGCAACCTGTACCACGGCCGGGTGAAAGCCCTTGCCGATGCCGCCCGGGAAGCGGGCCTTCAGTTCTGATCCTGCTCTCACTATGACGACCGAACCCAACAACCAGACCACCTCCAACGACGTGCCATCGGCTTCTGACGTTCCGGCAGCCGCTGAAGGTCAGGGCCAACAACAAGAGCAGCGCCGCGGCGGCGGCGGCGGCGGCGGCGGCGGTCGCGGTGACCGTCGCGGCGGTCGCGGTGACCGTCGCCGTGGTCAAGAGCGTGATTCCGAATGGCAAGAGCGCGTTGTGCAGATCCGAAGGGTCTCTAAAACCGTTAAAGGCGGCAAAAAGATGAGCTTTCGCTCCATCGTTATTGTCGGCAATGAGCGCGGTCAGGTCGGCGTTGGTGTCGGCAAGGCCGGCGATGTGATCGGTGCCGTACGCAAGGGCGTTGCTGATGCCAAAAAGCACCTGGTGAAAGTGCCTCTGACCCGCCATAACTCGATCCCGACTTTGTCGAATGGTCGTGACGGAGCAGCAAGTGTTCTCATCCGTCCAGCCGCTCCTGGTACTGGTGTAATCGCCGGTGGATCCATCCGTACGGTGCTCGAGCTCGCAGGCATTAAAAATGTCTTGGCAAAACGCCTAGGAAGCAAAACTCCTCTCAACAACGCTCGGGCTGCCATGGTGGCCCTACAACTTCTCCGCACACACAAGGAGACAGCCAAGGAACGGGGGATCTCCCTCGAGCAGATCTACTCCTGATTTCCCCCCATGACTCTCAGACTCGAATCTCTTAAACCGAATAAAGGTGCTCGTCGGCGCAAGTTGCGTAAGGGACGTGGCATCGCAGCTGGTCAGGGCGCCAGTTGCGGTTTCGGCATGCGCGGACAAAAGTCCCGCTCAGGTCGTCCCACTCGCCCTGGTTTTGAAGGCGGTCAGATGCCGCTTTACCGCCGGGTGCCGAAACTCAAGCACTTCACCCTGGTCAATCCGAAGTCATTCACCGTTCTCAACGTGAGTGCACTGAACGACATCAAGGCAGGCAGCACGGTCAATCTCGACTCGCTTGTCAAGGATGGCATTGTTACCAGCCCTAAGAGTCCTCTCAAGATTCTTGGCAACGGTGAACTGAAAGCAAAGCTCACTGTTCAGGCTGCTGCCTTTACAGCCTCTGCGCGCGCCAAAATTGAAGCCGCCGGTGGGACCTGTGAGGTTCTCGACTGATCTCGCCAATACGATCTGCTCCGCGCAGATCTAAGGTCTGAGCCGTCCCACTGGATTTCGATCCGGGGACGGCTTTGCTGCATCAGCCCCATTCTTTTCTTCCTTCTCCATGCTTGTCAGTCGGGGACGTAACCCCAGCGCCACTGAAGTGATTACCCAGTTGGTGCAGAACCCTGAGCTGCGCGGCCGGGTTCTCACAACTTTGGGGCTGCTCATGCTTGTCCGGCTGGGGATCTACATCCCCATGCCTGGGATCGATCGTGTTGCTTTTGAGCAATTTATTGAGCAGGGCGGCACACTTATTGGTTTCCTTGACATCTTTACCGGGGGCGGAATCTCCACTCTTGGCGTTTTTGCTCTAGGCATCCTGCCTTTCATCAACGCCTCGATCATTATTCAATTGCTTACAGCCTCGCTGCCCCAGCTCGAGGACTTACAGAAAAACGAAGGCGAAGCGGGGCGTCGAAAAATTGCCCAAATCACCCGCTATGTGGCGTTGGGATGGGGAACGGTCCAGAGCGTCATTTTTGCGATGATTCTTCGCCAATACGCCGTTGAAGGCTTAAGCGAAGTCGTCTTTGTTGTGCAAACAGCGCTGGCGTTGGTCACTGGCTCGATGATTGTGATGTGGCTCAGTGAAGTCATCACAGAACGAGGCATCGGACAGGGAGCCTCCCTTGTGATCTTTCTGAATATCGTGGCCACCCTGCCGAAGGCGTTGGGTTCAACGATTGAGAAGGCTCAGACGGGAGACCGGGGAGATGTCGTTGGAATCATTGTCCTGGTCTTGGTGTTCCTGATCACCATTGTTGGAATCATCTTTGTCCAGGAGGGTTCAAGACGATTACCCATCGTCAGCGCCAAGCGCCAGGTAGGAGGTACGGCACTCCTCCCTAGTCGTCAGAGTTATCTCCCCCTCAAGCTCAATGCCGGTGGAGTGATGCCAATTATTTTCGCCTCAGCCCTCATCTTTTTGCCGATCACGGTCGCCAACGTCACTAATAATCCAATCCTGATTCGAGCAGCGAGTGCCCTAAATCCGAGCGCAGCCAATCCATGGCCTTACGCGATCGTGTTTTTCTCCCTGATTTTGGGATTCGCCTATTTCTATTCGTCGCTTTCCCTCAACCCGAGTGACATCGCTACCAACCTCAAACGAGGCGGAGTGGCCATTCCAGGAGTGAGACCCGGGAGTGCAACAGCTGCCTATCTAGAAGGAGTCAAAAATAGATTGACTCTTCTTGGCGGACTTTTCCTCGGTGCTGTGGCCATTATTCCTTCAGCCGTTGAGAGGGCCACAGGCGTTACAACCTTCCAAGGGCTTGGAGCCACCTCACTTCTGATCCTGGTAGGTGTCGCTATCGACACTGCCAAGCAGGTTCAGACCTACGTGATCTCCCAGCGCTACGAAGGACTCGTTCGCCAATAAGGCATTACCACCAGTCAAACCAAATTTCTATGAAACAACGACTGCTTTTTTTAGGACCTCCAGGCGCTGGTAAAGGAACTCAAGCGGCGCTTTTATGTGATCGTCATGGCTTGCGTCACCTTTCAACTGGCGACCTCCTTCGAGCGGAAGTCTCCGCTGGAACCGAACTTGGCAAACAAGCCGAAACCGTGATGAATCGCGGTGAGCTTGTATCCGACTCACTTGTGCTCGCCATCGTGAAAGCTCAGCTCGGAGCGCTGAATGGCCAGGGATGGCTGTTGGATGGATTCCCCCGCAATGTTGCACAGGCTGAGGCGCTCGATCCCTTGCTCCAAGAGCTCAACCAACCCATTGAAGCCGTGGTGCTCCTAGCCCTGGATGACGCTGTCCTAATCGAACGTTTGCTCTCCAGGGGGCGTGACGACGACAATGAAGCCGTGATCCGCAATCGGCTGGTGGTCTATGCAGACAAAACAGAGCCCCTGATTGAGCATTACCGCCAACGCGGTTTGCTCCAATCGGTGGAAGCCCATGGCAGCATCGAGGCGATCACCGATCGCATCGAAGGTGTTCTTGCCTAGGTCGCTGTGTTAAATTCGCTGTTTGGAATTTTGGAGAGCCACACCCCATGAAGGTGCGCGCCTCGGTCAAGAAAATGTGTGAAAAGTGCCGGGTGATTCGTCGCCACGGCCGGGTGATGGTGATTTGCCCAAACCCTAAGCACAAGCAGCGCCAGGGATGATCCCTAGCTCCACACTCTGACCGCATCATTCGCTGCCGAAAGGCGGCAACTGTCCCCCCTCGATTATTTGCTCAGTGGCAAGGATTGCTGGTGTTGACATTCCCCGCGATAAGCGGATCGAAGTCGCACTTACTTACATCTACGGAATCGGCTCAACTCGGGCCAAGACCATCCTCACCAAAGCCGGAGTCAACCCTGACATCCGCGTTAAGGATTTAGAGGACAACGATGTGCAGAAATTGCGCACAGCCACTGACTCCTTCACGATCGAGGGAGACTTGCGGCGACAAGAGGGTATGGCCCTCAAGCGCTTGCAAGACATTGGTTGCCTGCGTGGTCGTCGTCATCGGATGAGTCTTCCAGTGCGCGGTCAACGCACCCGCACCAACGCCCGTACCCGTCGTGGCGCCAGGAAGACCGTGGCCGGCAAGAAGAAATAAGCCTGCCCGATTCAATCGGTCTCTCTCTTCATTCATTACAGCCCTACCCCCCTCAGGCTCTAGCCCATGGCCAAGCCCGCAAAGAAATCAGGCCCCAAGAAGGCCAAGCGCAATGTCCCCAACGGCGTTGCCCACATTCAAAGCACGTTCAACAACACGATCGTGTCAATCACAGACACCACTGGAGAAGTTATCTCCTGGTCATCTGCTGGAGCCAGTGGGTTCAAAGGGGCTCGCAAAGGTACACCTTTTGCTGCTCAGACCGCTGCCGAAGCGGCAGCTCGCCGCGCTCTCGAGCAAGGCATGCGCCAAATCGAGGTCCTTGTTCGTGGCCCAGGCTCCGGACGGGAAACAGCCATTCGCGCCCTCCAAGTTGCTGGCCTGGAGATCACCTTGATCCGCGACGTCACTCCCCTACCCCATAACGGGTGTCGCCGCTCTAAGCGGCGGCGTGTCTGAAGATCTCAGCGAATTAGTCCAGGCCCACTTCACTCTGCCCGCTACAGCCCGTGTTGCAATACCAGATCGACCGTATCGAGCATCAGATCACAGATGATCGCTCGCAAACCGGTGTTTTTCTCATCGGTCCCCTCGAGCGTGGTCAAGCAACGACTCTCGGGAACTCCCTCCGAAGGATGCTCATGGGCAACCTCGAGGGCACAGCAGTCACCGCCGTGCGGATTGCTGGAGTCAACCACGAGTACGCCACCATTCCAGGGGTGCGTGAAGACGTTCTTGACATTCTTCTCAACTGCAAGCAGCTCACTGTTAATAGTCGTACAGATGAGCTGGAAATCGGCCGTCTGATCGTCTCTGGGCCTGCAATCGTTAAAGCAAAGGATCTGCAGTTCTCATCACAAGTCCAAGTCATTGATGGTGAGCGTCAGATTGCCACTGTCAGCGAGGGACATAGCCTCGAACTGGAAGTTCATGTTGAGCGCGGCGTTGGTTATCGCCCCGTTGATCGCCACAACGAAGACACCAGTGCAATCGATCTGCTTCAGATCGATGCAGTGTTTATGCCTGTCCACCGCGTGAATTTCACGACGGACGAAACGGCCGTTGCGGAAGGTGGATCTGCTCGCGAACGACTCCGCATGGAAGTTGTTACTGATGGGTCGATGACCCCGGATGATGCGATTGCAGAGGCTGCCAACCAGCTCATTGAGCTGTTCCAGCCCCTAGCCACCGTCACCATGGTGGAAGAGCCAGGGTTGGAACCTGAACCTTCTGCTGAAGCTCAAATTCCACTGGAAGAGCTTAATCTTTCTGTCCGGGCTTACAACTGTCTTAAGCGCGCACAGGTGAATTCAGTCTCTGACCTGATGGGTTTCAGCTACGAAGATCTTCTTGAGATCAAAAACTTCGGCTCGAAGTCAGCTGATGAAGTGATCGAAGCTCTCGAGCGCATCGGCATTTCGATCCCCCAAAGTCGCACTAGCGTCTGATCCTTACGTCCTTCAGTTTTTTCTCTTAGAACCATGCGCCACCAATGTCGAGTTCCCTTGCTGGGCCGCCCGGCTGACCAACGCAAGGCGTTGCTTCGCGGACTCACAACACAGCTCATCCGCGAAGGCAGGGTGACGACAACAAAAGCGCGAGCAAAAGCTCTGCGTGATGAAGCCGAGCGGATGATCACGTTGGCGAAGAACGGCAGTCTCGCCTCCAGGCGTCGGGTTCTGGGCTACGTCTATGACAAGCAGTTGGTGCATGCCCTTTTTGATAAGGCTCCAACGCGTTATGGGGATCGCAACGGCGGCTATACCCGCATCACCCGCACGGTGCCCCGTCGTGGCGACAATGCTGAAATGGCCATTATCGAGCTGGTCTGATTCATTCATTCAACACAGCTTCATCCGTGTTGCCTGTGGTTCCAAATCCCTCGTCTGAGGCTGAAAGCACAATTCTTCAGAGAATTGCGATCAGCTTGCAGTACGAGGGATCTTTTTTTTGTGGTTGGCAACGTCAGACCCAGGGTCGTGGTCAGAGCGTGCAGGCAGTCCTGGAAAAAGCGATTGCGGCACTCGATCCATACCGCCCCATTAAGGCAGTCGCCGCTGGGAGAACAGACGCGGGGGTCCATGCCTCAGGACAAGTCGTGCACTTTGACTGCAGCGGTCCCATACCAGCCAGTCGATGGGCACCAGCGCTCAACGGGCGCCTTCCTTCAAGCATCCGCGTGAGAGAAGCAATCCAACGTCCCCTGAGCTGGCATGCCTGCTATTCAGCAAGCTATCGGCGATATCGATACACGATTTACAACGGACGTCGTCCCAATTTATTTTTAGCTCCCTGGAGTTGGCATCGATACAACAGACGACTCGATGAGCAAGCGATGGCACAAGCGCTCTTTGCATTGATGGGAGAGCATGATTTTGCTGCTTTTCAACGCGCAGGCAGTCGCCGATCTCACTCAAGAACAACCATTCAAGACGTCAATATTGAACGTGACGGAGATCTCTTGAGCGTTGAGATTCAAGCCAGCGGCTTCCTATATGGAATGGTTCGGCTCTTGATGGGGCAGCTCATCGCTGTCGGCGAACACCGCCTCACCACGAAAAGATTTGAACAGCGCTGGAGGGAATGTCGACGTGACGAAGTGAGAGAAGCCGCCCCACCCCATGGGCTTTGCCTGCTGAGAGCCGGATACCCCGAGGATCTATTCAGCAAAGGTGGCTGGTACGATTGCCAACCGCGGTTTGCTTTGGCGACAAGTGATCCCCCTCCGGATCCTCCGCCTTGGCCGCAAAACCAATAAGCCCATTGCCAGAGGGAGCCAGTTGTCTCGGTCTCGGAATCAAAAGCCAAGACCAGCGACAAGGTAAACTCGATCTTTGAGCTTTGATCAGACCACCAAGGTGGTCTGATGCTCCCTGCCCAGCTCCGCCGCTCGCGACGGGGTATACGAGAACCGGCATGCCGGCGCGATGAACAAGACCTCCGTTCCCTCCATTGATTCGATCGACCGCCAGTGGTATCTGGTAGACGCAGAGAATCAAACCCTCGGTCGCTTAGCGACTGAAGTGGCTTCTGTGCTTCGTGGAAAAAACAAAGCCAGCTTCACACCACATCTCGACACTGGAGATTTTGTGATTGTGGTGAACGCGGACAAGATCCGTGTTTCAGGCAAGAAGCCACAACAGAAGCTGTATCGCCGTCACTCAGGCCGTCCAGGTGGCATGAAGGTTGAAACTTTCGAGCACCTCCAGGAGCGTCTGCCAGAACGAATCGTTGAGAAAGCCATCAAAGGGATGCTTCCTCACAACGCTCTGGGCCGTCAGTTGTTCCGCAAACTTAAGGTTTACAAGGGCACCGAGCATCCCCATGCCGCCCAACAACCCAAGACCCTCCAGCTCGACCCTGCCGCTTCCGCACAATGAGTAGCTCAAACAACACCGTCGTTTATTGGGGCACAGGGCGTCGTAAGACCTCTGTAGCTCGCGTTCGCTTGGTTCCCGGCAATGGCACGATCACCATCAACGGACGTCCTGGCGACAACTATCTGAATTACAACCCCGCCTACCTGGCTGCTGTTAAGGCACCTCTTCAGACCTTGGGGCTGAGCACCGACTACGACGTACTCGTCAATGTGCGCGGAGGTGGCCTGACTGGTCAGGCTGATGCGATCAAGCAAGGGGCTGCTCGGGCACTCTGTGAACTCTCTGGCGATAACCGCAAGCCACTTAAAACGGAAGGCCATCTCAGCCGAGATCCTCGTGCAAAAGAACGTCGCAAGTACGGACTGAAGAAGGCCCGTAAAGCGCCTCAGTTCTCTAAGCGCTGATTTTCACCACATCACCCACTTCTTTGTTTGCCATGCCTAAACCCGACATTCACCCCACCTGGTATCCGGACGCGAAAGTCATTTGCAACGGCGAAGTTGTGATGACCACCGGCTCTACTCAGCCTGAAATCAATGTCGAGGTGTGGAGTGGAAACCATCCATTCTTCACAGGCACGCAGAAGATCCTCGACACCGAAGGGCGTGTGGATCGTTTCATGCGTAAATACGGCATGGGAAGCCTCGGCAACGCCTCTTCTGAGACGAAAGATGCCAAAGACGAGACTTCCAAAGAGTCCTAATTGCTTGTAGCGCCCATAAGCTCCCTTAACCCGGGGGCCCAACCTCCTCTCGCGGATCTTTTCTGCGCTTGGAGGTTTTTTGATTACTGCTCCCTGAGGGGATGGACACAACAACTCTGATCAGTCGCCTGGAAGCGGCCAGCAGCAGCTTCCACAATTTGGAGCGACAGCTAGCAGATCCCGATGTGGCAGCTGATCCACAGCGGCTGGAAACGATTGCCCGTGAGCGTTCACGGCTGGAACCTCTGGTGCTTGATTACACCAGTCTTCAGAAGGTGGAAGCGGAGCAGGTTCAAGCCAAAAGTCTGCTCAAAGAAAGCCGTGGCGATGCAGCCATGGAGGAGTTGGCCCAACAGGAACTTCAAGAACTCGATCACCAACATGCCGATCTCGTTCAAAGGATCACCTTGGCTTTGTTGCCAAAGGATCCCAGAGACGAGCGCAGCGTGATGCTGGAAATACGGGCTGGTGCTGGTGGAGATGAAGCCTGTCTTTGGGCTGGAGACTTAGCGAGAATGTATGAACGCTTCAGCAGTCGACGGGGCTGGAGTGTAAAACCAGTCAGCGCCAACGAAGCTGATTTAGGTGGCTACAAAGAATTGATTCTTTCTGTCAAAGGGGATGCCGTCTTCAGCGAACTGAAATTTGAAGCTGGAGTCCATCGGGTGCAACGGGTGCCCTCAACAGAATCCCAAGGGCGTGTCCACACTTCAACGGCCACGGTGGCCGTGATGCCAGAGGCTGATCCCGTTGAAGTGCAGATCGACCCCCGCGACCTCGATATCAGCACCGCCAGGTCGGGCGGTGCTGGTGGCCAAAACGTCAACAAAGTCGAGACGGCGGTTGACCTGATGCACAAACCAACCGGAATCAGGGTGTTTTGCACCCAGGAGCGCTCGCAAATGCAAAACCGCGAACGCGCCCTTGAGATACTTCGCGCCAAGCTCTATGAACGCCAACTCGCTGAGGCGAATGCCACCGAAAGATCGGCGAGACGCGCCCAAGTGGGCACAGGGGATCGCAGCGAAAAAATACGCACCTACAACGCCAAAGACAACCGGATGACAGATCATCGCCTCGGTCGAAACTTCAGTCTGGATCCCGTTCTGGAGGGGCAAATGGATGATGTTATCGACGCATGTATCGCCGAAGAACAACGCGGCAAACTCGCCGACCTCAGCGAACAGAGCGATTGAACAGAAACTGATTGAACAGAGACCGACTAAGCAGAAACTGATTGAACATTGACGGATTCAGCACCGATCACATACTTGGCCCATTCGAGATAGCGACCAGAGTCGATCTGGCGAACGGCTTCAAAGCTGAGACTGCTGTGCGGACGCCGTGGCACACGATTTAAGGGCATCCCCGCCTCCTCAGGCGTTTGGCTTCCCTTGCGAACATTGCAGCTCAAGCAAGCGGTGGTGATGTTGTCCCAAGTGTCGCCTCCACCACGACTTCGGGGCATGACGTGATCGATCGAAAGCTGTTCAGAGCGCGAGCCGCAGTACTGACAGCAATGGTTATCCCGCTGAAACACGTTGCGACGCGTTAAAGGAAGCTGGCGAAAAGGCACCCTTACGAACTGAACAAGACGAATCACGGTTGGCAAATGCGTGCCTTGACGGATCAACTTGCTTTGGTCATGCTCTAAACCTTCCGCTTTGCCTTTCATCAACATCACCATGGCTCGCCGCCAAGTGGTGATGTTCAGTGGCTCGTAGGAGGCGTTGAGTACGAGAACTTGGCCCATGCAAGCCCCCTCAATAACCGCCATGCTATCGAGAATCACAGGGAGATCACTGTGATCTTCACTACCCTGCTCGCATGCGAGATCAGATCGCCGCCGACCGAAACACCCCCTGGATTCACAATCCAGGGGAGGCCAACCCTCGCCATCGCGCCTGGCTTGAGGTGTCGGATTCTGCGATCGAAGCCAATGCCCGTTCCCTAAAACGCCACCTTGGTCCTTCCTGTGATCTGATGGCTGTGGTCAAGGCCGACGGCTATGGCCACGGAGCAGAAACCGTGGCCAAAGCCTCTGTCCGTGGTGGTGCAACCAGCTTTGGTGTCGCAACCCTCCAAGAGGGAATCGACCTAAGGAATGCAGGGCTCGATCAACCGGTGCTTGTGTTGGGGCATCTTTCACAACCCGATGACCTCAGGGCCTGTCTGCAGTGGCGGCTGATGCCCACCCTCAGCAGCATGCGTGAGGCTTTGCTCTGTCAAAACCTGGCAGATAGCAGTGGTCGACGTTTCCCCGTCCAACTCAAGCTGGACACAGGGATGACCCGCCTGGGATGTGACTGGAAGGATGGCAACAGGCTGGCCGATGCAATCCAGCAGTTAGACCAACTCAGCCTCTGTGGCATCTATAGCCATTTGGCCTTAGCGGACGGCGAGAGGGATGGACATGCAGCCCAGGTCACCAAGCTCCAAGAAGACCGCTTCGAGAGCATCACGCGCGAGCTGCGTAGCCCAACATTGAAACGTCATCTCGCAAACTCAGCTGGAACCCTGCGGGATTCACGCCTTCACCACGACCTTGTACGCGTGGGGCTCGCTCTGTACGGTCACTGCCCCAGCGAACATCTCGATGGGATTCTCAATCTGGAGCCTGCGATGAGCGTTAAGGCCAAAGTAAGCCTGATCCGCGACGTCCCTGCCGGAGTTGGCGTCAGCTATGGACATCGCTTTGTCACCGAGCGACCCAGTCGTCTGGCCGTTGTGAGCATCGGCTATGCCGATGGAGTGAGCCGCTGCCTTTCGGGCCGCATCCATGCACTACATGCCGGCCACACACTCCCTCAAGTGGGAGCCATCACCATGGATCAGCTAGTCCTCGATGCCACGGAACACAAGAGCTTGGAAAGCGGTGATGTTGTCACCTTGCTTGGCCGAGATGGCGAACAAACCATCAGCCCTAGATCCTGGGCAGAACTTGCGGATTCAATCCCCTGGGAAGTGCTCTGCAGTTTCAAGCATCGCTTGCCACGCCTAGTGATCTGAGCATTTGGCAGACCTCTTGGTACGATGGTCTTGCTGCTGGAGAGGTGGCTGAGTGGTTGAAAGCGGCTCCCTGCTAAGGAGTTACAGGAGGCAACTTCTGTCGAGGGTTCGAATCCCTCCCTCTCCGTTTCGAACAAGTTTCTTCGTCTGAGTCACTTCGCTTTGCGCAGAGGCTTCAAAGTGTAAAAATTACTCGTGATAAATTTTATATCATAGCGATCAAACTTACTCGCGAGTTGTCGCCATCAAAAGTCAGAAACGAAGAAAAATAAAATTAGAATTCATTCCAATTCGCTAACCTGAGAGAAGCTTATGACAAAAGTCTCAGCAAAGCAGCCCAAAGATAAATCCGCATTCTTTATCACCCGAAGTGATTAAGTAGCGCCCTAAACCTTTAAGCAAATACAGCAATTTTCCGCCGCAAGGCCGCTAAGGCTCTTAGCAATCAAATACTTAAGAACCCTTGCGAAAAGCGGCCAATCCCCTCGCGATCCCTGGCAGCAACTGGTTGTCATTGGCACGCTCAGCGCCGACGCTGAACACCACCAGCAGCTGTGTGGCGCCCTCAGGCTCACTCCACCAGGCAGCATCATGCCTGGCCTGACTCATCCATCCAGCCTTACTCCAAAGCCTGCTGTTCGCTGGTAAACCTTCCCCAAGAAAGCCATCCACCTGATTTTCAGGATCAGCTTCCCTCTCACCCTGATCTAATGAACGCGCGAGCGCTAAGCGCAAGCGATGGCAAGCCGGAGGGGAAAGCAGACCATCGGTCATCACCGCCTCTAACAATCGAGAGACTGAGGCAGTTGTTAAAGCATTGCGGTTGATGTTGTTCTCTCCATAAAACCTTTGTTCTCTCCCGTAGGGCCCATCTCCCCAGGTTTTCTGGCAGCAGTTCACCCGCTCAAGCTCACCCCAACCAAAGTCCGACAACCACTCATTCACCAGTTGACGCTGACGCTGCCAGCTTTCCCAAGCTTCGCCCTGAAGATCTGGCCCACTGGAGGTGCCCGTAAGACAATCCACCACCAATCCAGTGGCATCGTTGCTGGAGACCTCAATCATGTCGTTAACGGCACGCCGTAATTCCAACGTTTCCAGCAGGAGGCCCTTTTGCAGCCAAGCCTCCACCGCAACGGCATAGACCAATTTCACAACGCTGGCTGGATAGAGCGGCTTCTGATCAGCCCAGGCAGCACCAAGTCCGCTGCCCGTCGACAGATTGGCTTGGTCGTAGCGCACCCAATTCACGGCAATCTGCTCGTGCAATCCGGGGCGCCCTTGGTCAGCGAAATGATCAATCAAGCCGACGAGATACTCCTGCATCTCCGGCTCGGCACGGTAGAACGCCATATTCCTGGCATCAGTCAATGCCGACCCTAGGCACAGCGCTCACTCCCGAACAGCTACACAAAGGAAGCTGTTGGACCCTGAGTGCTGATGTTCAGGGTTATGCACGCAGCCATGGCAGCGGGTTGGCAACTCAAGCCTGTGCTGGCAGAGGCTTTCGAGTCCTAGATCATCCGGCTGTGAGCGCACGTCGCGTCAGAACGGCGTTAATTGAGGATGGATATCCCTGTTGGATGGCCATCGATGACCTCAACAGTCAGGCCTTAGCGCGCACCGAATGGAGCCCCCGCCTGCTCGATGCGGCGCGCATCCAAGAACATCTTCCGTTGGTGCTTCGGTGGCTGAAGGAGGCTGCCCAGATCCCCAATACCTACCTATGGGGGGGCACGATCGGCCCTGACCTCGACTGTTCAGGCCTCGTGCAAACCGCCTTTGCCAGCCAAAGCATCTGGTTACCTCGAGATGCTTACCAACAAGAACGGTTTTGCAGCCCGGTGGCGGTCCGCCCCGGAAATGATCAACTGCTGCGCCCTGGAGATTTGTTGTTTTTCGGCACGGTACAGCGCTGTACCCATGTGGCCATTCACCTGGGACAAGGTCGCTACATTCACAGTTCTGGGCAAGAGCACGGCCGCAACGGCATTGGCATTGACAGCATTCATCCCTCTGACCAACACCCCGTGGCCTGCCACTACCGATCCGAACTTCGCGGAGCCGGCAGGGTGACGCGATGCCATGACGGCTCAACGCTTCCGTGAAGAGATCCCTCGATGCCGGCTTAAGTTGCACGCATCGCTCCACATCTGGATGTCTCTGAGCCCAGCAGCACCCTCGAATGCGCCCGCAAATGAGGAGAGCAGCCTCGACGTCTCCGTAGTGGTGCCGCTCTACAACGAAGAGGAGAGCCTGCCCGAACTGGTGGAGCAACTTCTCGCATCACTGAGGCCCACAGGGGAGCGCTTCGAGCTGGTTCTCGTCAATGACGGATCGTCTGATCAGACTGCAGCAGTGCTCGAGCAGGTCAGCCAAGAGGTCCCAGAACTCGTTGGCGTGCTTCTGCGTAAAAACTACGGTCAAACCGCTGCGATGGCAGCGGGTTTTGATGTGGCCCGTGGCCGGGTCATCGTCAGCCTGGACGGCGATTTACAGAATGATCCAGCAGACATCCCCTTGCTCCTGGCGAAGCTGCGTGAGGGATATGACCTCGTAAGCGGTTGGCGTCATCAACGACAGGACGCCGAACTGCAGCGAAAGTTGCCATCGCGAATCGCCAACCGACTGATTGGCAGGGTCACAGGCGTGAAACTCCATGACTACGGCTGCTCCCTGAAGGCCTACGACCGGGCCGTTCTCTCTGATATGCGCCTATATGGAGAGCTTCACCGCTTCCTGCCCGCACTGGCTTTCATCGAAGGCGCACGGATCACGGAAGTCAAAGTGAATCACCGGCCAAGGCAGTACGGCAGCAGTAAATACGGAATTGATCGCACATTCCGCGTGCTCATGGACCTGCTCACCGTGTGGTTCATGAAGCGATTCCTCACGCGTCCGATGTACGTGTTCGGATTTGCGGGATTGATTGCGATCGCCTTGAGCATGATTTCCAGTATTTATCTGCTGCTGATCAAGATGCAGGGAGCAGACATTGGCAACCGCCCCCTTCTGACGCTGGCGGTGGTTTTGGGGTTGGCAGGAATTCAATTGTTCTGCTTTGGACTGTTGGCAGAGCTGCTCATTCGCACCTATCACGAAAGTCAAGGAAGACCCATCTATCGCATCCGCGCCACGTTGCGCGGGGGGCGCACGGGTTGAGCCGCAGCCGGAGAGGGGCCAGCACGGTGACGTTCGATCGCAGCAGCCGATAGCTGCACAATGCGAGCATCCGCATCTCGCAGTCCTCTTCTGAGAAGAGACACGGTGGAGCGATGCCCCCATTCAAAGGCGATTTGAATCGCTTCCAAGCGCTCATCCGGATGACCTTGGTTGAACGAATCCCGTAATCGCTTTCTCAGAGCAATCGCTTGGGCCTCTGAAGAAGGTCTCTGCCAAACCTGCTGAACGTTTGGGGCATCGCCGATCGGCTCAGGAGAGGGAACCCCGTTGTCCAAGCCACCATCCACAAGCCCAAGTTGAGCTCGATTGATGGCCGCAACCATGCCTGCATCCGTACTGCTCAAGATTGTTTTGGAGGGACGCCGCCCTAATCCCCACAAAACAAGGACCAAAACAAACGCAGCGCCACCGGCAATGAGCTGATTCATCTGAAGGAGATCGCGAAGATGAAGGATTGAACTTTTATGTCACCGTCCCGATTGAGGACGGACCGCATCAAAGGCTTTCTATACAGTAATTAGACACATTTGGCGTCGCCATGACCGGAGAATTCGTCGCTGCCTGGATGCCCTCGGTTTTTGTTCCCCTTGTAGGAATCATGGGACCAGCCGTTGCAATGGCTTTGCTTTTCAATGTGATTGAAGCCACCGACTGATTGGCGGAGCCCCCTCCCCAGATCACCTCTGCACATCGCAACCAACTCGCCTTCCCTTCCATGACCGTGACCCCCGTCGCCGACCCCACTGTCGGCAACCTGGCCACTCCTGTAAATAGCAGCTATTTCAGCAAGGCCTTCCTCAATGCCTTGCCCGCCTATCGCCCGTCTTTATCTCCCAACCGCCGTGGTCTTGAGATTGGCATGGCCCATGGATTCTTCCTCTATGGACCCTTCACGGTGTGTGGGCCCATGCGTTCAACGGACTACGCCACGACAGCGGGGCTCTTGGCCACGATTGGACTGGTTTCGATCTTGACGATCTGTATGTCGATCTACGGCAGTGCGGGAAATGGACCCAACGTCCAGCCCCCTGACGCAACGATCGATAATCCGCCTGCTGATCTGTTCACTAAAGCAGGCTGGGCTGAATTTGCTAGTGGCTTCTGGCTTGGCGGATGTGGCGGTGCTGCTTTCGCATGGTTCCTCACAGGAACTGCACTGGTAGCCCCACTTGTCGACATCGCAGGAGGTGTCTGGAGCGTGGGCTAAGTCACGACAACCCAGACTTCAATCGACCATCAAAGCCCCTGTTGAGCGGCTTTCCGCTCAACAGGGGCTTTCAACTGCCAAGATCAATTCGGTTGTGCAGCAGGTGCCGGCTTGCGGTCCATCTCCCAGCCGTTTCTGCGACGGCCTGTCCTCACGGTTGTCTGCAGCCTGCTCGTTCTATTGGCAGGACTTGTATCGCTCTCTGGCTTAGGCCTGGAAGACCTACCCCAGTTGGCCCCGACCCAGGTCAGCGTGACAGCTCGATTCCCTGCTGCGTCTCCTGATGTGGTTGAGCAGAGCGTCACAACTGTGCTGGAGCAACAACTCAATGGGCTCAGCGATCTCGACAGCATTCAGTCCACAAGCAGTGAAGGGCAATCAAGGATCAGCCTCCGCTTCAAGGAAGGCAGCCCTCAACTGAACGCGATCAAAGTCCAAAACGAAGTCAATTTGGCACTGCGCCGATTACCGCAAGCCGTTACTCGCCAGGGGCTCAGCGTGAATCGCTCTTCCAGCGACTTACTGATGATCCTGGGCTTTAGCCATCCACAAGATCTCTACGTCCCCACCTTTCTCCCAGGATGGCTTGAACAGTCGCTCAGAGAATCGCTGAGATCCATTGCCGGCGTCGGAGATATTCGTGTGTTCGGAAGCAGCGAATTGGCCTATCGCCTGTGGATGGATCCTCAAAAACTAGAGCAAGCCAATCTCACAATTACAGATGTGAGCTCAGCGCTCATCGAGCAAAACGTTCTGGCGGCAATCGGCGCTCTCGGCAGCGCACCCGCTCCATCAGGACAACTTCTCAGCCTTCCTGTCGAAGCCGACGGTCGCTTGCGCAGCCAGGACGAACTTGAAAACCTGGTGATCAAACCATTGGCCAATGGGGGACTGATTCGACTCAAAGATGTCGGCCGCGTCAGCCTTGGACAACGCAGTTATGGAAGAGCTGCGATCAATCTTCAGGGAGAACGCTCCGTTGCCGTAGGGATTTATCAAAGAGATGGAGTGAATGCCCTTGCTCTCAGTCGAAGCATTCGCCGAAATCTCGCGAAACTCGAATCTGGATTTCCGCCCGGAATCACGATGCAAACCATCGTCGATTCGGCTGACACCATCCAAGCCAATCTCGATCGCACCGTTGCGACTCTCCGCGATGCAGTCCTACTGGTTCTGGTTGTTTTGGTCCTTTTCCTGGGGCGATGGCGATTAGCCATGGTGCCGGGGATTGCCGTACCCATTTCGTTGGTAGGCAGCTTGTTGGTAATCCGCCTCAGCGGTTCAGATATCAACAGTTTGATTCTGTTCGGGCTAATCCTTGCAACAGGCATTGTTGTGGACGATGCCATCGTTGTGAGCGAGGAAATTGCCGATCGCATTGAAAAAGGAGACCCACCTCTAAAGGCAGCTGAAACGGCGATGCAGGAATTGGCCGGAGCAATCGTGGCCACATCCTTGGTTCTGGTGGCGGTATTCGTTCCTGTTCTGCTGATTCCAGGGTCGATTGGTCGCCTCTATGAACCCATTGCCTTAACGATTACGGCTGCCATTGTTTTTTCCACTCTGAACGCCCTGACGTTCACGCCGATGGCATCAGCAAGGGTCCTTACTCCTGGGAATGGTCGCCTGCCAGGAGTGATCCGACGACTCAGCGATCGTCTCCGCAAGACCATGCAGGGCACTGAAGTGCGTTATTCACGAATGCTCCGCAAGCTCTTGGATCGACCCAATCGGGTGGGCATCGTTTTAATAATCAGCTTGATCGTCACGGGAGTCGTCCTTAGCAACACGCCGACAGCGTTTATACCCAACGAAGACCAGGGCCAAATTCGGGGTTATTTCACCTTGTCGGAAGGCGCCAGCCTGGAACGAAGCATGGCAAGCATGGATGCCATTCGCGCTGTCGTTGAGCAAGAGCCACTGATCCGGTCAGGGAACTTCTATGCGGGGAGTTCGTTCGGGCAAAGCGGGGAAGACAAGGGTTCCTTTTATCTGAGATTGAAGCCATTACAGGAGAGAGGCGGTGCACAGCAAAGCGATCAAGCCATCAAACGACGCCTGCAAAAGAACCTGAATCGTTCGATTACCGATGCCAGAGTGGTGTTGATTACGCCGCCAACCGTTCGTGGGTTTAGCGGCGATTCAGCCTTGAACATTGAGCTTCTAGACCGCAGCGGAGGCCAACTGAGCCTGGTCCAATTCGAACAGGTCGCCAATGCCTTTATGGCGAGCGCAAAGGAAACGGGCAAATTCGAACGGGTCAGCACCCGTTTTGACTCCAGCGCCCCGAGATGGCGCCTCGTATTAGACCGGGACCAAATGGCTGCACTGAATCTCCCTTACAGGGAAACCCTGAATTCAATTGGTATGTCCATCGGCGGACGCTATCTCGATGACACCTACGCCGACGGAGAAATTCGCAGCATCTGGATTCAAATGGAGGGAAGCGACCGCAACCGTCCAGAGGACATCCAATCCCTCATGCTCAGAAATCGTGATGGGGAACTCGTCAGCGCTGAAAGCGTGGCGCGACTTGAAAAAGTTGAAGGCACAGGATCCATTGATCACTACGCCCTCAACCGATCCATCCGTGTAAGCGCCGTGCCGGGGAAAGGAACGAGTAGCGGGCAAGCCATCAACATCCTCGAGTCAGCAGGCGAACAAATTGGAGGGGGCAATATCGGACTTGCTTTCACGGGCCTAGCGGAGGAAGAAAGGGTGGCCGAAGGCGTCACTTGGGCCTTCTTTGGTTTGAGCGTGGTAGTGGTCTATTTGTTACTCGCTGGTCTCTACGAGAGCTTTCTTGACCCCCTTGTGATTTTGCTAACAGTGCCTCTGGCACTACTCGGTGCGCTGATCGGGATCAAACTGCGTGGGCTTCCGCTAGATGTTTACGGCCAGATGGGCCTTCTCGTGCTCGTGAGCTTGGCCGCAAAAAATGGGATTCTGATTGTGGAGTTTGCCAATCAGAGGCTCCGCGCAGGCCTGCCTCTTCGAGAGGCCATCACCGACGCCGCGGAAGAGCGCATGCGTCCAATTGTTCTGACCGCGATTACCTCTTTAGCTGGATTTCTGCCCTTGCTGCTAGCCAGCGGAACAGGATCAGCAAGTCGGATCAGCATTGGCACGGTGGTCTTCAGCGGATTGCTGGTCTCCACTCTGCTCTCATTATTTGTTGTTCCAGCCGTTTATTTGAGCCTCAAAGGCTGGCGGCAGAGTGATCAGATTCAGCGCTCAACAGGCAATTGAAAAACCGGTTGAAGCAAAAAAGAGATAGGTTCACACATCAAGCCGATCGCTGCACCCCACGTGGAAGCTGCATGACAACGACCGCTAAAACGATGAGCCAAGACATGGCGCCTAGCAATTACCCCAAACGGATCGACTTCAAACTCGCTCCCTTTATGGCCAGTGATGACCGCATCGCTAGCTGGCAGATCCTGAACACTGTGGTACCGATCATCGCGGTGGCAATTGCGATGTCTGCGGTGACAACATCGTTCAACATCACAGCAATCGTGATGACACCGTTGCTGTTGGTGTTGATGGTTCTGCTGCTCAGTCGCAGCTTCTCCCTAATGCATGACTGCGGACATCAGAGCCTGTTCCGTTCCAAACGGTGGAATCGAATTGCCGGCTTCGGGTTGAGTTTGATTCACGGCATGCCACAACATCCCTGGTCACGAGGACACGCCTTCCATCACAAACACAATGGAAATTGGGACCGTTATCGCGGACCAGCGGCTCTGATCACGCGAGAGGATTACGAAGCGCGATCTCCTCGTTCACAATGGCTCTATCGCATATTGCGCCATCCATTGTTGCTGTTTCCTGGTGGATTCTTTTATCTCATCATTAAGTCAAGAGTGGCCTTGCTTTTAAGCGTCTTTGAATTCATAGGCCATTCCATTAAAAGCATCATCAAAATGATGATGACTGGCTCCTGGATATCACCAAGAAAAGTTTGCATGAATTACAAATCCAGCTTCTTCTATACCAGTGGAGAATGTGTAGACATGATTGCTAACACAGCAGTGGTTGGGATGTTGTGGTGGTGGATCGGAAGCTCCATTGGCTACGCACACTTTTGGATCCTTTACGCCCTGATCATGAGCAGCAGTGCAGCAGTAATGATTGCGGTCTTTTTCATTCAACATAATTTCCCCGAATCGTATACAAGTAACGATGACAATTGGAGTTATTTCAAAGGTGCTCTATCCGGATCTTCCTTCCTGCAGATGCCAGCAGTTTTAAATTGGTTTACTGCCGATATCGCTTATCACCACATTCATCATCTTTCGGAACGTATTCCCAATTATCGACTAAAAGAATGTCACGAAGCAAACATCCACCTTGTGAATGACGTCCACAAGCTTTATTTGTCTCAGGTTAGCTATTGCTTTTCCCTTATCCTCTGGGACAGGGAGCGTTTAGAGCTCGTTTCACCCTTCGCCTGAGCAAAGTTCTAATTCCATGCTCTGCCGTAGTGCAGCCCGCCTAAGGCTGGCTTCCAAGAAAGACAAAACCCATACAACTCAAACCCCATTGATCGATAAGGTATGCATCCCGTTGGGGTCGAATCCTTGGTAGCTCCCACATTGAATCAGACCTCATCTGAGCAAGCCCGTTTTTTTGATTACCGCTCCGCTGCAAACCCTCAACAGAGTGGCCTGATTGCATCGGTTCCCTATCGCTCGTTTTCGCCAGATTTTTTTGATCAAACCGGTTGTGATGTTCTTCCTCTCGATCTGAGTGAACAGCTGGGCTGCGCTGGCCCAGCCACCGGTCCCTCTCTTTGCGCCAATTTTGTGCGCCTCGACCGTGGTGAGCAACGCACCAGTGCTGTTGCGACAAGTCAGCTGTTTTTCGTCACGAATGGAGAAGGGGAGACGCAAGCTTGTGGGCAAACATTCCAATGGTCAAAAGGAGACATGTTGGTGTTGCCTGCCGGTGGAGACGCGATTCACACCACCCACAAAAAGGCAGGTCTTTATTGGGTGCATGATGCTCCACTCCTTCGTTACCTCGGAGTTGAACCAGCTCAAGCTCGCTTTGAGCCCAGCTTTTACAGCTACCTGGACAGCAAACGACATCTAGAAGCGATTGCGAGCAGCCCCAACGGTGCTCGCGCCAACCGTGTCAGCGTTTTGCTTGGCAACAGCAATTTCCCACAAACGCGAACGATCACCCATACGCTCTGGGCCATGCTCGGAATCTTGCCTTCTGGCCAGATACAGCGACCCCACCGCCACCAATCCATCGCTCTTGATTTCGCTGTTGATTGCCAACCCGGCTGCTACACCATGATCGGCACGAAGCTTGATGCCAGCGGGATGATTATCAATGGGCATCGAGAAGATTGGGTCCCGGGAGCCGCCTTCGTGACACCACCTGGTTATTGGCATTCTCACCACAACGAGTCCGGCGCCGATGCCTACGTGCTGCCGATTCAAGATGCGGGCCTGCACACCTATCTGCGCACGCTGGACATCGCCTTTAGCGGCGGTAATTAAACAGAAACGCCCCAACAGCAGCAGAGATCAGAAGGAAACGATGCACGGAGCCAAAGCTCTTATTGGGCTGGATTGTTCATAGGTGTTTGCCTAGCTGGATGCTTGATTCACATAAAAAACCCGCCCGGGAGACCGGACGGGTGAATCTCTGAGAAACGGCTCGTTAATCAGGCAGAGGTTTGGACTGAATCAGCCAAACTTGCCCGATGTGGAGGCGATCAAGAAGGCGGCGTACGTGAGGATGTACCCGATCGTGAAGTGAGCAAGACCCACAACACGAGCCTGGACGATGGAGAGAGCCACAGGCTTGTCGCGCCAGCCAACAAGGTTGGCCAGAGGAGTGCGCTGATGAGCCCAAACGATGGTCTCAATCAGCTCCTGCCAATAACCACGCCAGGAGATCAGGAACATGAATCCTGTCGCCCAAACCAAGTGACCGAACAAGAACATCCAAGACCAAACAGCCAGGTTGTTGCTGCCAAATGGGTTGTAGCCATTGATCAGCTGTGAACTGTTCAGCCAGAGGTAGTCGCGGAACCAGCCCATCAGATAGGTGCTGGACTCGTTGAACTGAGCCACGTTGCCCTGCCAAATCGCAAGGTGCTTCCAGTGCCAGTAGAAGGTGACCCAACCCACTGTGTTCAGAGCCCAGAAGACAGCTAGATAGAAAGAGTCCCAGGCAGAGATATCACAGGTACCGCCACGGCCAGGGCCGTCGCAGGGGAAGGAGTAACCGAAGTCCTTCTTGTCAGGCATCAACTTGGATCCACGTGCATCCAGAGCACCCTTCACAAGGATCAGGGTGGTGGTGTGGAGACCTAGAGCGATGGCATGGTGAACAAGGAAGTCACCAGGGCCAATCGGCAGGAACAAGTCGTTGCTGCCACGAACACCATTGATGGCATCCATCCAACCGCCCATGTAGGCAGCGTTGGCATTGGCAGCAGCACCACCAGCGTTCGCTAGGAGAACATCAAAGCCGTAAATCGCTTTACCGGAAGCAGCTTGGACGAACTGTGCAAAGACAGGCTCAACCAAGATCTGCTTCTCAGGGGTTCCAAACGCAACAACCACGTCGTTATGGACGTAGAGGCCGAGAGTGTGAAAGCCCAGGAAAAGTGAGACCCAGCTCAGGTGACTAATGATGGCTTCTTTGTGCTCGAGCATCCGAGCCAGGACGTTGTCCTTATTGGCTTCGGGGTCGTAATCGCGGATAAAGAAGATCGCACCGTGGGCGAAGGCACCACACATCAAGAAGATGGCGATGTACTGGTGATGGGTGTAAAGCGCTGCCTGGGTCGTGTAGTCCTTCGCGATGAAGGCATACGACGGCATTGCATACATGTGCTGAGCAACCAAGCTGGTGATCACGCCAAGAGAGGCGAGAGCAAGACCAAGCTGGAAGTGCAGGCTGTTGTTGATGGTGTCGTAGAGACCTTTGTGGCCAGCACCCAAGTTGCCGGGAGTTCCGGTTGGTGGGTTGTGCGCTTCAAGGATCTCGCGGATGGAGTGACCGATTCCGAAGTTCGTCCGATACATGTGGCCGGCGATCACGAAGATCACGCCAATGGCCAAATGGTGATGGGCGATATCAGAAAGCCAGAGGGCTTCGGTCTGGGGGTGGAAGCCACCGAGGAAGGTCAGGATCGCAGTGCCTGATCCTTCTGCGGTACCAAAAACCTGACCTGTGGTGTCAGGGTTTTGGGCATACACGCCCCAATTGCCGGTGAAGAATGGACCCAACCCAGCTGGGTGAGGCATCACGTTGAGGAAGTTGTCCCAACCAACGTGCTGACCACGGGACTCAGGAATAGCCACGTGAACCAGGTGACCGGTCCATGCAATGGAGCTGAATCCGAACAGAACAGCCAGGTGGTGGTTCAGGCGGGATTCGGCGTTTTTAAACCAAGCAAGAGACGGACGGAACTTGGGCTGCAAGTGCAGCCAACCAGCGAACAAAGCCCAAGCCGACAGGATCATCATGAAGATGGATCCCTGATACAGCTCGGCATTCGAGGTCATGCCGATCGTGTAAAACCAGTGATAGAGCCCTGAATAGGCAATATTCACAGGGGAGGATGCACCCGCTTGGGTAAAGGCGTCAATCGCGCCTTGACCGAAGTGGGGATCCCAAATTGCATGAGCGATTGGGCGCACGTGCAGTGGGTCGACGACCCACTGCTCGAAGTTGCCCTGCCAGGCGATATGGAACAGGTTTCCCGAAACCCAGAGGCCGATGATGGCGAGATGCCCGAAATGGGTGGAGAAGAGCTTTTGGTAAAGCTTCTCCTCCGTCATTCCGTCATGGCTCTCGAAGTCGTGAGCCGTGGCGATCCCGTACCAGATGCGGCGGGTTGTCGGGTCCTGTGCCAGACCCTGGCTAAACGAAGGAAATTTCGTTGCCATTAGAGGGAAAGGTCAGGTAGGTCAGCCGACCACAAGGATGTGGGCGTGGAAGAAGGCCCATGTGGTCGCGATGCCGCCCAAAAGGTAATGAGCGACACCCACGGCACGGCCCTGGGTGATTGACAGTGCACGGGGCTGGATGGCAGGTGCCACCTTCAGCTTGTTGTGAGCCCAAACGATGGACTCAATCAATTCCTGCCAGTAGCCGCGGCCACTGAACAAGAACATCAAGCTGAAGGCCCAGACAAAGTGAGCACCAAGGAACATCAGGCCATAGGCACTGGTGTTCGAGCCGTAGCTGTTGATCACCTGCGCGGCCTGAGCCCACAGGTAGTCACGCAGCCAGCCATTAATGGTGATTGCACTGTTGGCGAAGTTGCCATTCGTGATGTGTTGGACACTGCCATCAGCATTCACGGTTCCCCAAACATCGCTTTGCATCTTCCAACTGAAGTGGAAGATCACGATGGACAGGGAGTTGTACATCCAGAACAGGCCTAGGAACACATGGTCCCAAGCAGACACCTGACAGGTGCCACCTCGGCCGGGTCCGTCGCAAGGGAAGCGGAAGCCCAGGTTTGCTTTATCTGGAACGAGGCGAGAGCTACGGGCATAGAGCACACCTTTGAGAAGGATCAACACAGTCACGTGAATCGTGAATGCGTGGATGTGGTGCACCATGAAGTCAGCGGTCCCTAGAGGAATCGCTGCTGCAGCAACCTTGCCACCAACGGCAATCGTGGAGCCGTTGAACACTTCACTAACGCCAGCAAGTGCGTTAGGTGCGGTGCTACCGGCAGCTCCGGCATGCAAACCCTGGATCCACTGAGCAAACACAGGCTTCAGCTGGATCGCTGAATCACTAAACATGTCCTGGGGACGACCCAGAGCACGCATTGTGTCGTTGTGGATGTAGAGGCCAAAGCTATGGAAGCCCAACCAGATGCACACCCAGTTCAGGTGGCTGATCAGGGCATCGCGAGCTTTGAGCACACGATCGAGCACGTTATCCACATGCTTGGCAGGGTCGTAATCGCGAATCATGGCGATAGCTGCGTGAGCAGCAGCGCCAACGATTAGGAAACCACCGATCCACATGTGGTGGGTGAAGAGTCCGATCTGAGTCGGGTAGTCAATCGCCATGTATGGATACGGAGGCATCGCATACATGTGCTGGGCCACGATGATGCTCAGCGAACCGAGCATGGCCAGGTTGACCCCCAACTGAGCATGCCAAGAGGTGGTCATGAACTCAAAGAGTCCGTCATGCCCCTTGGTTGCAGGGAACAGGAGGGGATCACCCTTCTGACCTTCGAGGATCTCCTTGATGGAGTGACCGATGCCCCAGTTCGTGCGGTACATGTGACCAGCCACGATGAACAGCACCGCAATGGCTAGGTGGTGATGAGCGATATCGCTCATCCACATGCTTCCAGTGACTGGATTGATTCCACCTTTAAAGGTCAGGAAGTCGCTGTATGCAGCCCAATCACCAGAGAAGAAGGCACCGATTCCGGCTCCAAATCCTGGATAGAGCTGCGCGATCAAATCCTGGTTAAAGAATTCGTGGGGCAGTGGAATGTCTGCGACAGAAGCAATGGTCTTGCCATTGAGCACCAGCGGCTGGCCGGCGTCGATGGCATCCATCAACTTTGTCGTCGGCAGAGAAACATGCAGAAGGTGACCGGTCCAAGAGAGTGAACCGAGACCGAGCAAACCTGCCAAGTGGTGGTTGAGCATCGACTCAACGTTCTGGAACCACTCGAGCTTGGGAGCTGCCTTGTGATAGTGAAAAACACCGGCATTGAGCATGAGACCAGCCATCACCAAAGCGCCGATGGCAAGAGACATCAGCTGTGTCTCATTGGTGATGCCCCATGCACGCCAGACGTGAAAGAGGCCAGAAGTGATCTGAATGCCTTGGAAACCGGCACCCATATCACCGTTGAGAATCTCCTGGCCAAACACGGGCCACACCACCTGAGCACTTGGCTTCACGTGGGTGGGATCGGCGAGCCAGCCGGAGAAGTTGGAGAAGCGGGCTCCGTGGAAGAAGGCGCCGCTTAGCCAGATGAAGATCACGGCCAAATGGCCGAAGTGAGCACTAAAGATCTTCCGAGAAACCTCTTCAAGGTCACTCGTATGACTATCGAAATCGTGAGCGTTGGCGTGGAGGTTCCAAACCCAGGTTGTGGTCTTGGGGCCTTTCGCGAGAGATCGGTCGAAATGTCCGGGCTTGCCGAACAATTCAAAGGTTGCTGGATTGTCAACCTTTTCGACTTGGCTCTTCGCGGTGCTCCCACGCTCTGGTGGGCTAATGGTCATCGAGTCGTTCCTCGAGGGACGGGATCGAGGTGGAGGGCCACCCCTCCGGAGAACCGGACAGTTCGCCGGGGCCCCGACCACAGCCCGAAGGCTTTGGCCGGGCGCCAGCTCAAGCAAGGAAAACCCTGGCTATCACTGGTGCTTTGGGCCCCAAAGAGGGGACCGCTGATCCGAGCATAGAGTCGCGAGAGGGCCTAAACCATCATCGAGTTACAAAGGTTCAATCCGGCGGCGAACCAGTCTGCAACTGGGGTCTGGTTTGCAGGTGGTGTCAGCGAGAACATCCCAGTAAAGACAAAAAACTATCAACAAGCCGCTTATTTTCCTTCTCTAATAAATACTCAGTCAGGGCCCTAGACCTGAGTAGTGGCGCCATTCAGAATGGCGACACATCCTCTCCGCTCCATGGATAAATCGGGCCGGCGACACGCAAGCATCCGATGGTTCGCAGCGCTCTTCGTACTGATCCTCCTGTGTGGCATTGGACAACCCGTTCTGGCCATTCCGCCCCTGCCCTGGGCCAATCAGCGCAACTCGGGGTCAGCTCCTAATCAAGGCTCGAATCTTCCCACCCAAACCCCCTCAGGCCGTCTTCGAGAAGTGGAGCCACCTGGTGCGGTTCAGCAGTTTCATCAAGCCTTGGCAAAGCATCATCCCCAGCTCTCGCTCATCAGCCCCTTGGATGGGTCCCAGCTCAAGGGCGGCCCACTCAATCTGGAATTGAAAATCGAGGATTGGCCCCTCGCTAACGACAGCGAACTCGGACTCGGAGCCCACGTCGCGATTCAAATTGATGACCAAGCAGCTATCCGTTTAAGTGAACGAAACGGAAACCGAGTAACGCTTGAACTCCCCTCCTTGAGTCCGGGGAGCCACAGGTTCACGGCCTATGCGGCCTATCCCTGGGGAGAAGCCGTCAAAACTCCTGGTGCCAGCTTGCATTGGTCTGTAGATCAGCTGCGGCCCCTCATGGGCACGCAGCCAAAAGGCGATTCCCCTTGGCTGGCGGTGGTGAGTCCAGCTGAGCTTGGAGGTGATAGTCCTTTGCTGCTCGATTGGTTGGTATGGAACGCTCCCCTTCAAAACCTCAGAGCTGGAGATGCTCGCTGGCGCCTTCGCATCACCGTTAACGACGACAGCTTTGTCGTGGACCAACAAGATGCCCTTTGGCTCCAGGGAATCGACAACCGCAAAGGAATCAACACCGTTCAGATGGAGTTGCTGAATGGGATCGGTGAATCGCTCGAGCCAATGTTCAATAACCAATTGAGAGCGGTCCCTGAGCAGCAGAACCCAAAACCGATTTGGTTTCAATCGAGCCTTGATGACACGCAACTAGCCCGTTTGTTGGGTGAAGCTAAGCCTGAAGACCCGAGCGCAATGCAAGAGCTCGTGAGTGAAGAAGACATCCTTGGCCTGGAAGGCGCCGAGAGCGCAGCTCCAAACGAACAAGCATTAAAGGAAGAGGACCCAACAGGAACGGCTGTGGATGAAGGGGCTGTGGATGAACAAGCCATGGGTGAACAAGGTATGGATGAAAAGGCTCTGGACAGGAAAGCGGAAGGAGAAGAGCTCGCTCAGCCCGAAGATTTGAAGCTCAAGCCAGCAAAAACAACGTCATTGTCAGAAGCAGCATTGCCAGAAACATCGTTACAAGAGACAGCCCTGCCAGAGAAGGGAGTTGACACAGCGGAGGGGGCCATTTCAAAAGCAGGGACTCCTTCGGAACCCTCGCCTGAACCCAGCAAGCCCGTTGCCCCGGAACCTGAAACCCCATCAAGGGCTCCGACTATCAACATCGAACCAGAAAGAATTTCTCCAACCAGCACCCTGGGAGGATCAGCCCGGGAACTATTGAACCCCGATGGCACCCTGCGTTGACCTCCGAAACTCCTGCCCTGAACGACTCCTCTCCTCCGTTCGCTGCACGGCGATTGGCCCTAGGGCTGTCCTCGAGGGCCTGGCCTTTGATGCAAAGACTTCAGCAATCTGGCCTCACTGATCAACTGGCACTCACTCCCGGTGCAGCCGCCACCATTGCTGATCGAGACGGAACCTGTCTGGTGAACTCAGCTGCGGTGTTGATCCAGCAGCACTGGCATGAGGGGGGAGTGCTGATGGTGATCGGAGCAACAGGTGCCGTCACCCGTTTGATTGCTCCACTGTTGAAGGACAAAGAAAGTGACCCTGCAGTCCTGGTGCTCGATGCAGAGGGGCAAAGAGTGATCCCATTGCTTGGCGGTCACCAAGCTGGTGCCGAACAATTAAGCCGGGAGGTCGCCGCCACGCTTGGAGGGGAAGCGGTTCTGAGCGGAGACAGTGCTGTCTCAGGCCGTCTTGCGACCGATGCGTTCGGAGATGCTTGGGGATGGAAACGCGGCGGAACAAGCGCTAACTGGACCCAACTGATGAAGGCTCAGGCGCGTGGAGAGTCGACCCGTCTTATCCAATCGATGGGGAGCAAGCTGTGGCAAAGCAGTTCGGCGGCTCAAGCCAGCCAGCTTCTAAGCCTTGATGCCGAGGAAGGCAGTGCCAATGCAGAGAGTGCAATCCCAACTCTGGAGATCAGCACATCCAAAAACCATGCGGAGGCTTGCACTTGGCACCCAGCACTGCTTTGGCTTGGAATTGGCTGCGAACGCGACACAAGCTTGAACCTTGTTCAGCGCGCCGTGAGCAACGCCCTCGAGGAGGCGGGCCTGGCAGAGGCCGCCGTTGCAGGCATCAGCAGCATCGATCGCAAGGGCGATGAACGGGCGCTCCTGGATCTCGCACAGCATCACCAATGGCCCTTCCGCTTGCACAAAGCAACAGCATTAGATCGTGTGCCGGTGCCAACCCCATCCAAGGTGGTTGCTGCAGAAATGGGAACCGGATCGGTTGCAGAAGCCGCTGCATTACTGAGTGCTGGAAATAAGGGACAACTCAAACTGCACAAACGGATCACCCACGCCAACGACGAGGAACGCGGCGCCGTCACCGTGGCGATTGCCGAAAGCATGGAGGCCCATGCACCCCAGCGCGGAGAATTACACCTAGTTGGAAGTGGTCCAGGGGATCTGGCCCTCCTCACGCCTGAAGCCCGCAGTGCCTTAGCGCGCTGTCCTGCCTGGGTGGGATACGGGCTCTACCTCGACTTGCTGGAACCGCTGCGCCGTCCGGATCAGATCCGGCTGGATGGGCAACTCACCATGGAAAGGGACCGCTGCCAGCAAGCTCTGAGTCTTGCTCGCCAAGGCGTTCGGGTGGCGTTGGTGTCGTCTGGCGACAGCGGGATTTATGGAATGGCAGGGCTTGCGCTTGAGCTCTGGTTGGACTTACCAGAAGACGAACGACCTCGCTTTGCCGTGCATCCAGGTATCTCTGCACTGCAGCTTGCAGCGGCAAAAGCTGGTGCTCCGCTGATGCATGACTTCTGCACCGTGAGTTTGAGCGATCGCCTCACCCCATGGGAGGTGATTGAACGACGACTAGAAGGAGCTGCCAAGGGCGATTTCGTCGTTGCTCTCTACAACCCCCGCTCCAAAGGACGTGATTGGCAGCTGCAACGTGCCAAAGACATCCTGCTAACCCAACGCCCTGACTCCACACCTGTTGTGATGGCAAGACAATTAGGTCGACAAGAGGAACACGTCTCGTTCTGCCGGCTCGACAGCTTGCCCGTTGACACTGTTGACATGCTGACTGTTCTGGTTATCGGGAATAGCAGCAGCAGACTGGAAGGCGGCCGCATGGTGACTCCGCGCGGCTATCCAGGCGCAGAACTCAGTTGAGCGCAACTCATAGAGTCGGGATGACAGGATTCGAACCTGCGGCCCCTTCGTCCCGAACGAAGTGCGCTACCAAGCTGCGCTACATCCCGATGAGGCGACTTTAAAAGATGACGTCCATTCAGAAACCTGACTGGTTGCGCGTCAAGGCCCCCCAGCGCGAGCGCATTGGCGAGGTGGCCGACCTGCTGCTTGACCTCAAGCTGAACACCGTTTGCCAGGAGGCAAGCTGCCCGAATATCGGCGAATGCTTTGCCGGAGGGACAGCAACGTTCCTGATCATGGGTCCCGGCTGCACCCGCGCCTGTCCTTACTGCGACATCGACTTCGACAAGAGCGTCCGAGAACTCGACCCAACTGAACCCCAACGGCTCGGGGAGGCGGTATCCCGGCTTGGGCTCAACCATGTTGTGATCACATCAGTGAACCGCGACGACCTTGAGGACGGAGGTGCCTCTCAGTTCGTGGCCTGCATCGAGCAGGTGAAGCAACACTCACCGCTCACCACGATTGAGCTGCTCATTCCCGATTTCTGCGGCAATTGGGATGCGCTTGCCACGGTGATGGAGGCATCACCCCATGTGCTCAATCACAACATTGAAACGGTGCCGCGGCTCTATCGCCAAGCTCGTCCGCAGGGGGTCTACGAGCGCTCCCTTGAACTTCTCAAACGGGTTCGTGATGGCTGGCCAAGGTCTTACAGCAAGTCGGGATTGATGGTGGGCCTCGGAGAAAGCGACACGGAAGTCATCGAGGTGCTTCGCGACCTACGTGAGCACCGAGTTGACATCGTCACCATCGGCCAATATTTATCTCCAGGCCCCAAGCATCTGCGCGTGGACCGGTTTGTGACTCCCGAGCAGTTCGAGAGCTACCGCCTCAAGGGCGAACAAGAACTGGGATTTTTACAAGTGGTCAGCAGTCCACTCACGCGCAGCAGTTATCACGCAGGGGAAGTGCAGAAACTGATGACGATTCACCCTCGCTGAACACTCCAGGGCAACACCAAGAGCAGCAGTGACCAGGCCTGAACTAAGCCCGAAGACTTCCCTCAACAGGCTTCCATTCATGCAACGTCCAGTCCACCAGGTTCCGAGCAATCATTGGATCGGCAGCGATCAACGCTTTTGCTGCCTCGTAGCTTTCGGCCTCGAAGACCAATAACCCTCCCCCACCTGGCTTGTGCTGATCATCCACAAGAAAACCACTGGCCATAGCAAACCCTTCTCGCCGCTGAGTTTCCACCCAATAGCGATGGTCATTGCAGTGATTGCGACGCTGCTCAGCCGATAACGATGTCATCGCTGCGGTAAACGTTTCCTGCTTGATAAACCAGGGCATAGCGATAGGAAGGGATTAGGCGGCAACTACCTCACGCGCTTCAAGCCCCATGGCCGCTCGCTCGCTTGGGGGCACCAACAGCTTGAACAACGACTTGGCGTTGGTCCAATCCGAAAGCAAAGCCTTGGCCTTATCACTGGACGTGGTGCTGACATGAGTCTCAAGGAGTGATTTCAGCAAGGACTCCTGTTGCGGGGTGGTGATGCCAACGACCTCCACGATTTCAGGATTCACGCGGGCTTGTACGCCGCCCGATTCATCCAAGAGGAACGCCACACCGCCGGTCATACCGGCACCCACATTGCGACCGGTTCCTCCCAGCACCACAATCACGCCGCCCGTCATGTACTCGCAACAGTGGTCCCCAGCTCCCTCCACCACGGCATGGGCTCCGCTGTTGCGAACACCAAAGCGTTCTCCAGCCCGACCATGGGCAAAAAGCTCACCCCCAGTGGCGCCATAAAGACAGGTGTTGCCAAGAATCACCTGATCGCCAGGATTGGCGACGCCATCACCAGGCACAAGAGTGATCCGACCACTGTTCATTCCTTTGCCGACGTAGTCGTTGGCCTCACCCTCTAAGCGCATGCTCATACCTTGAACAAGGAATGCCGCAAAGCTTTGGCCGGCAGCCCCTCGGAAGTTCAAATTCAGCTGGCCTTTAAAGCCACGATTTCCATGGCGCTGAGCCATTTCTCCGGCGAATCGAGCACCAACACTGCGATCGGTGTTGACGATGTCGATATTGCGGCTGAGAGAGCCATGGTTCTCGACAGCATCCATGAACTCGACATCAGCCAGGAGATGATCTTCAAGGATCGGCCCATTTCCATGAGCTTCAGAGCTGTGGTTGAGCCAGGAGCGGTCGTTGGCATCTCCCACTGGAGCCAACAAGCTGGAGAGATCGACGCATTTGGTCTTCTCAAGCTCGACGGAACGAGGCTGCAGCAGCTCGCTGCGTCCAATTAGATCTTCAAGACGAGCGACTCCCAAAACACTCATCAATTGACGCACCTCTTCCGCCACGTACCAAAAGAAATTCACCACGTGTTCGGGCACACCGGTGAAGCGTTTGCGTAGAGCTTCTTTCTGAGTGGCCACGCCTACGGGGCAGTTATTCGTGTGACAAACACGAGCCATGATGCAGCCCTCAGCAATCATCGCCACGGACCCAAATCCATATTCCTCTGCCCCAAGCAGGGCGGCGACAACGACATCCCAGCCAGTTTTGAGACCACCATCGGCTCGGAGCAAGACGCGATCACGCAATCCGTTCTCCAACAAAGACCGATGCACTTCGGTCAGGCCGAGCTCCCAGGGACTGCCAGCGTGCTTAATCGAACTAAGCGGCGATGCACCCGTGCCGCCATCGTGACCGGAAATCTGGATCACATCGGCATTGGCCTTCGCCACACCAGCCGCAATCGTGCCGATCCCAATCTCAGCCACCAACTTGACACTGACAGGTGCTTTGGGATGCACCTGGTGCAAATCATGGATGAGCTGAGCGAGATCCTCAATGGAATAAATATCGTGGTGAGGAGGAGGCGAAATCAGCGCCACACCAGCCTTGCTGTTGCGCAGCCCAGCGATGTACTCGTCCACCTTTGGCCCTGGCAGTTGGCCACCTTCACCAGGCTTAGCCCCCTGAGCCACCTTGATCTCAAGTTGCTTGCCGCTGCGCAAATATTCCGCTGTTACCCCGAACCGGCCCGAAGCAATCTGCTTAATCGCGGAGCAGGCGGTGTCACCATTTCTTAGCCCACCGATGCTGGGGAAAGACGACGAGCGGCCGTCTCCATCCACATCATGGAGAACCTGAAAACGAATCGGGTCTTCACCACCCTCACCGCTATTGCTCTTTCCGCCAATACGGTTCATGGCCACGGCCAACACCTCATGGGCTTCTCTTGAAAGAGCTCCCAGACTCATGCCGCCTGTACAGAAGCGGGTACACAAGCTTTCAGCACTCTCCACCTGATCTAGCGGCAATGGCGTTGCAGCCAGCTTGAACTCGAGCAAATCACGAAGGGCTGTGACCGGCCTGTTTTCCAACAGGGTTTTGTAGGTGGAGAAGTGGTCGTATCCAGGACCAGCTTTCACTGCACGGTGAAGAGCCTTCGACATTTCAGGGCTATTGAGGTGATATTCACCGCCCGTGCGGTATTGAACAAAACCCATGAACTCAAGCTTGCTGCGGTTGAGTTCAGGGAAAGCCTTCGCATGCAACGAGAGCGTTTCATTCGCAAGCTCTGAAAGCGTCATCCCAGCAACGCGACTGGTCGTCCCCTCGAAAGCCTTTTGAATCACATCGGCCCCTAGTCCGATGGCCTCAAAAATTTGAGCACCGTGATAGCTCGCCAAGAGCGAAATGCCGATTTTGGAGAGAATCTTGCGGAGACCGTTCTCAAGTGACAAGCGCACATTGGCCTGGGCTTTGTCGGGATCCAAAGGTTGCAACTTGCCTTGTTGGATCCGCTTCTGCGTCTTGGGATGAGCGAGCCAATGGCGTGTGGTCTCCCAGGTGAGCCATGGACAAACAGCACTAGCGCCGTAACCGATCAGGCAAGCCACGTGATGCGTGCTCCAACACTGGGCTGTCTCCGAAACCAAGGAGCAGTGAAGTCTCAATTTCTGGCGCAAGAGGTGGTGGTGCACGGCTCCCACCGCCAACAGAGCCGGCATCGCGACAGTGGTGGGCATCAGCGGCGCTGGCTGTTCCTCAGCATTCACACGGTCCGACAGCACCAAAACCTGAGCGCCATTGCGAACCGCGTCTTCCGCCTTCAAGCAGAGAGCATCGACTGCAGACTGCAGTCCACCAGCACAAGCCTCGACTGCAACCTGGGTGGAGAGGGATCGCACCACTAAGCCTTGATCAGACAGAGCGGTGAGCTCCGCCTCATTAAGCACTGGAGTATCGAGATGAATCAATGCCGCGGCCGCGGCCTGAGGCTTCACAGCAGGCCGCCTCTGCCCCAGGTGCATCTCCAAACTCATCACCAATTTCTCTCGCAGGGGATCAATCGGTGGATTGGTGACTTGAGCGAAGCGCTGCTTGAAGTAGTCGTAGAGAAGATGGGGCTTGTCGGAGAGCACCGCTAAGGGGATGTCATCTCCCATGCAATAAGTGGGCTCCTTGCCAAGACCTGCCATGTCCTCAATCACAAGATCGAGATCTTCTGCGGTGAAACCCATCGCTGTCTGCAAGCGAAGCAAATCAAGCTCACTGATCTGGCAATCCTGCGTCCAAGGCTGTGCCGAAACCGAGCGGCGATGCTGCTTCAGCCAATCGCCGTAGGGAAAACGTTGGGCCGCGTCTTCCTTCACCGCCCAATTGGTCAAGAGCTCTCCGCGCTCAAGATCTACGGCCACCATCTGACCTGGGCCTAAGCGCCCTTTTTCAACAACAGTCTTTCCGCTGAGATCCACCACTCCTGTCTCGGATCCCATGATCACGAACCCATCAGCCGTTGTGCACCAACGCGCAGGTCTGAGCCCATTGCGATCCAAGGTCGCGCCCACGCGCTTCCCATCGGCAAACACCAACAACGCTGGGCCATCCCATGGTTCTTGAATCCCGGCATTGAATTCGTACATCGCCGTGACGTCAGGCCGGCTATCAAGATCAGGCTGATTGCGGAATGCTTCCGGCACCAAAGTGATCAAGCTGTCGGTGATTGAGCGGCCACTTCGCACCATCAACTCGAGCGTGGCATCGAGATTGGCTGAGTCGCTGAAATCGGGATTCACAACCGGGATCAAGTCGGCAGCAGCTTCACCCCACACGTCTTCCAGGCCAGCTTCCGATGCCTTAGCCCAATTCAGATTGCCCAACAAGGTATTGATTTCACCGTTGTGACCCAAGAGGCGCATCGGCTGAGCCAACGGCCATCGGGGAAGCGTATTAGTGCTGAAACGGCGGTGGTAGACCGCAAAACTCACAGCAAAGCGAGGGTCACGCAGATCGGCGTAGTACTGGGCGAGAACCTCGGAGCGGACCATCCCCTTGTAGACAACAGTTCGACCACTCAGGGACGCGACATAAAAGTCGCGAGCACCCTCGGATCCAAATTCCTGGCGCACCCTCGCTCCCACGCGACGGCGCAGGCGCAACAGCAAGGATTCCAGGGAATCTGCGTCTACAGCACTGTGAACTAACCACTGTTGAATCACAGGTGCTGTTTCACGCGCAAGCGGACCAAGCACCGCTGAATCGATCGGAACCTCTCGCCAACCAACGGACGTCAGGCCAAGGGCCTCTGCCTCTTGATCACAGAATCGCTGAGCTTCGGCGCGGCGACTGGGATCTCTTGGCAGAAACATCATGCCGAGACCGTTGCCATTCGCGGCTTCTGGCCAAATCGCTCTCAGGTACTCCCAGGGGATTTCGCACAAGACTCCTGCGCCATCTCCGGAATCGCCATCACCACCACACCCACCCCTGTGCTCCATGCAACCCAAACCACGAAGGGCCTGCTGAAGCACCCAATGACTGCGCTCACCCTGCAGCTGTGCCAGAAAACCAACACCACATGCGTCCTTCTCCCCGGCAACCGCAGCAGGTGCACTGCTGTCGCAATAGGGCCAATCGGAACCGGTGAGTTGGGTCATAACTTGCAGTCGAGACGTACAACAGCAACGGCATTCGCAATCCGTAGCTGATTGAGCTACTTCGGATCCTAAGGATTCGCCCACCCCAGCTAGCGTCGAGCCATGGATGCAGCAATGCCACCTCCGCCGCCAGCACCCATTGCGGAGGTTCGCCTCACTGATCAGTTCAGTGGAGATCGCCTAACCATTGGCGGCATCAACACGTCGAGCTCGTGGCTATGGCAGGGCCAGGGAACAACAAACCCAAAGCGGCTCTGGCTACCTCTCGACCTACTTGTCGGGCAGATGGGATTTCAACGTCAATCCGCTGTAAACGGTGAACGTCTCGACTGGTACGGCGTGCAACTGCCTTTAAGCGGTTTGCAACAACGCACGATCGGGGATGAAGTGGCCCTCGATGCGCTGCCCTGGTTGAACGCGCTCGGGGTTCAAGTGAACCGAAGCAAGAACACGCTGCGAGTGGACCTCCCCCAACCCCACTTAATAACGCTCAGACAAGGCAAGGGAAGCAGCGCCAATCGTCTTGTAATGGACCTCAGTGGGCCTGCCCTCATTCAGCGCCAGGGCGATGATCTGCTTCTCCAAATGAAGGTCACGACCCTGCAGGAAAGCCATCTGCGCAGGCTTGGCCTGCAAACACGACGGGAGCGGGGCGGGCTGAAGCTGCTGGACCAATCGAGCAAGCTTTCAACCTTGATGCTTAAGGAGCCATGGCGAGTTGTTCTGGACGGCATCACCCCCACAAATCCTTCGACAAGGCGGCGTCAGTACCAGGCGTTTCAACGCGCGTTACTCGCCCCAGAGATGCAAGATCCGATCAAGCAGGGGTTGGTTCTTGATCAGCGCGTTGTTCAAGTTGGCGTCAAGCCCATAAGGCTCTACCGAGCTGGCATTCATCACAGAAGCTCAGCTCTGCTTCTACGCCCGCTTGCCCCCAGCCATGCCCAACCCGGATTGCGCTACCTGAATCAGTTGGCGCAACCTGCAAAAGCGCTTGTGGCGGTGAATGGAGGTTTTTTTAACAGGGTTCGCCAACTCCCCCTTGGAGCTGTTCGTCTCGACAACAAGTGGCTTTCAGGCCCAATCCTCAACAGAGGGGCAATCGGCTGGGACCGCAACGGCCCCCTGATGTTTGGACGCCTGCAGTTGATCCAGGAGATGACCGTGGTTGGCCAACGTCGCTGGCCCCTCGGGATGCTTAACAGCGGCTATGTCCAACGCGGATTCAGTCGCTACACCAGGGCCTGGGGCCCGACATATCGCGCGCTCAGTGGAGAAGAGCAGGCGATGACACTCAGGGAAGGACGCGTTGATGCGGTCTACGACCAAGCCGCCCTCGTTCGCGGCATTGCTTTGCCCTTAAAGGGCGATCTGATCGTTGCGCGTGGGGGGACGGCACTTCCTGCGCGGGTTGGGGATGGAGTGACCATCACCACCCGCAGCTCCAATCCCTTGGGTGAACGCCCTCAAGTCATCGGGGGAGGGCCCCTTCTCCTGCAAAAGGGCAGGGTTGTACTGAACGGCCGCCAGGAGGGCTTCAGCCCTGGCTTTCTTGCCGTCTCAGCACCTCGGACCGTTGTGGCTCAAGACAAAGAGCGGATTTGGCTTCTCACCGCAAAGGGCGCCAATGGCAGCGATCCCACCCTCCTTGAAACCAGCCTGGCGCTGAGACAACTCGAGCTCACGGACGCGCTCAATCTCGACGGGGGCGGTTCAACCACCATGCTCATTGCCAACACAACAGTGATGACAGGCCGGGGCATCACTCCGCGCGTACAAAACGGTCTCGGCTTTGTAAATGCTGGATCCAGGGTGCTGGCAAACTGAACCGATCAGCATGCGAGCGGCTATGGGCGCCACGTTCTCCATCAGCGCCTCCGCTGCAGCGGAACTCGGTCGTCAGGCTGCAGTAGCAGGGACTCCAGGGTTAATGCACCTGGACTTGGTCTCTGGAAGTTGTGAGCAACATGTGATCCGCTTGCGTCCGGGGCACCTCGCAGGAATTCCCATGGCTCGAGCCGATGGGGTCACGCTTCACGCTCCAGAGGAGCAACTGCATCTTTTAGAGGGTCTTTGCCTGGATTACCGCGGTGATTTGAGTGGCGGTGGTTTTTTAATCAGCCCCCAGGACAACGTGCGTTGCTGCCTCTGCGGAAACGCATTTTCCCGCTGTTGAGAAGAAATGGTCGGACGAACCAGTAAGGTGACGGATTGTCGAACTAGGTCGGGTCTCCGGCCGCATCCCGACCGTCGATGCCAACAATCCAGCAACTAATCCGCCACGAGCGTCAAACCCTCAAGGCGAAAACAAAATCCCCTGCGCTTAGGGCTTGCCCAGAGCGACGGGGCGTATGCACCCGCGTGTATACCTCCACTCCGAAGAAGCCGAATTCCGCTTTACGCAAAGTGGCTCGTGTACGCCTTACCTCAGGGTTTGAGGTCACGGCTTACATCGGTGGCATCGGCCATAACCTTCAAGAACACTCCGTGGTTCTCATCCGTGGAGGACGCGTTAAGGATCTTCCCGGTGTTCGTTACCACATCATTCGTGGAACCTTGGACACCGCTGGTGTTAAAGACCGCCGTCAATCCCGTTCGAAGTACGGCGCCAAGGCGCCAAAAGAGTGATCCTCACTCTTTCCACTTTTTTCATCCTGTTACTCCACTCCTAACGGTTCATGTCACGCCGTAACGCTGCAGTCAAACGTCCGGTCCTTCCGGATCCACAATTCAATAATCGACTCGCCACGATGATGGTGGCTCGATTGATGAAGCATGGGAAAAAGTCCACCGCCCAACGCATCCTTTCGGATGCTTTTGGATTAATCGGTGAACGCACCGGTGGTGACCCCGTCGAACTGTTCGAAACGGCAGTCAAGAATGCAACTCCACTCGTAGAAGTTCGTGCACGCCGTGTTGGTGGTGCCACTTATCAAGTTCCGATGGAAGTCCGCCAAGAGCGGGGCATAGCAATGGCCCTGCGTTGGCTCGTGAATTTTTCAAGAGCACGTAATGGCCGCAGCATGTCTCAAAAACTTGCTGGAGAACTAATGGATGCCGCGAACGAAGCCGGTAGTGCCGTCCGCAAACGGGAAGAGACCCACAAGATGGCTGAAGCCAACAAAGCTTTCGCCCACTATCGCTACTGATCTTCAGTCAACCTGATTTAACCAGGTTGACATGTAGAGTCACATTCGCCTTTTAACGCCCCCCCGGAGTATCCTGTGGCACGCGACTTTCCCCTGGAACGCGTCAGAAATATTGGTATTGCAGCCCATATTGACGCTGGTAAAACAACCACCACTGAGAGAATCCTGTTCTACTCCGGTGTGGTTCACAAGATTGGTGAGGTGCATGACGGTGCAGCCGTAACCGACTGGATGGCCCAAGAACGTGAGCGTGGAATCACGATTACTGCCGCTGCGATTTCCACAAGTTGGAATGACCACCGGATCAACATCATTGATACTCCTGGTCACGTTGATTTCACGATCGAAGTTGAACGCTCCATGCGCGTTCTCGATGGCGTAATCGCAGTTTTTTGCGCTGTAGGTGGGGTGCAACCGCAATCAGAAACCGTGTGGCGCCAGGCCGATCGTTATTCCGTGCCACGGATGGTGTTTGTCAACAAGATGGATCGGACTGGCGCCGACTTCTTGAAGGTTTTCGGCCAAATCAAGGATCGCCTCAAAGCCAATGCTGTACCTATTCAGCTTCCGATTGGGGCCGAAGGCGAACTGAGTGGAATTATCGATCTTGTTGAGAATAAAGCGAATATCTATAAAGATGACTTAGGCCAAGACATCGAGATCACTGATGTTCCGGCAAACATGAAAGACGAGGTTGATAAGTGGCGAAATACTTTGATGGAAACTATAGCCGAAACTGACGAAGATCTCATCGAAAAGTTTCTGGAATCAGGCGAACTTTCAACTACCGATTTGAAGCGAGGCATCCGTACTGGTGTGCTTAAGCACAAATTGGTTCCTGTGCTCTGTGGCTCAGCCTTTAAAAACAAGGGTGTTCAACTCGTTCTCGACGCGGTTGTTGATTACCTTCCAGCGCCGATTGATGTTCCTCCAATTCAAGGTCTTCTTCCAAACGGTAAAGAAGCTGTTCGTCCATCCGACGACAGTGCGCCCTTCAGTGCTCTGGCCTTCAAGGTGATGGCTGATCCTTACGGAAAACTCACCTTTGTTCGTATGTATTCAGGCGTCCTTGAAAAAGGAAGTTATGTCTTGAATTCCACCAAAGACACCAAAGAACGTATTTCTCGCCTCGTTGTGCTGAAAGCAGACGATCGCGAAGAAGTGGATGCGTTGCGTGCTGGAGATCTTGGAGCCGTTCTTGGTCTCAAGAACACAACTACCGGAGACACCCTCTGCTCAACAGACGATCCGATTGTGCTGGAAACTCTGTTTGTACCTGAGCCTGTCATCTCAGTTGCGGTAGAGCCCAAGACCAAAGGCGATATGGAGAAACTCTCCAAAGCCCTGGTGTCTTTGGCCGAAGAAGACCCCACCTTCCGCGTTCGTACCGATCAGGAAACGGGACAAACCGTGATTGCAGGCATGGGGGAACTCCACCTCGAAATCCTGGTGGATCGCATGCTGCGCGAATTCAAAGTGGAAGCCAATATCGGTGCTCCTCAGGTCTCCTACAGAGAAACCATTCGTGGTTCATCTAAAGGAGAAGGCAAGTTCTCCAGGCAGACCGGTGGTAAGGGCCAATACGGCCACGTGGTAATCGAGATGGAACCTGGCGAACCTGAATCAGGTTTTGAATTCATCAATAAAGTTGTTGGTGGCACCGTTCCTAAGGAATACATCAAGCCAGCAGAGCAAGGCATGAAGGAGACCTGCGAGTCAGGCGTGATTGCTGGTTATCCCCTGATCGATGTCAAATGCACGATTGTCGATGGGTCCTACCACGATGTTGACTCGTCGGAGATGGCATTTAAAATCGCTGGCTCCATGGCCTTCAAGGATGCGGTCAAGAAGTGCAATCCTGTGCTTCTTGAGCCGATGATGAAGGTCGAAGTCGAAGTCCCCGAGGATTTCCTCGGTTCGGTCATCGGCGACCTGTCTTCCCGCAGAGGACAGGTAGAGGGCCAGTCCGTCGACGACGGAACGTCTAAAGTCTCTTCCAAGGTGCCCTTGGCCGAGATGTTCGGCTATGCCACCGAACTCCGATCCATGACCCAGGGTCGGGGTATTTTCTCGATGGAGTTCAGTCACTACGAGGATGTTCCTCGCAATGTGGCCGAGGCCATCATCTCCAAGAATCAGGGCAATTCCTGATCTCTACACTCCCTTAATTCACCCCTAGATTCTTTACCAAAATGGCTCGCGAGAAGTTCGAAAGGAACAAGCCCCACGTCAACATCGGCACCATCGGCCACGTTGACCACGGCAAAACCACCCTCACCGCCGCGATCACAAACGTGCTCGCCAAGAAAGGGATGGCCGAGGTTCAAAATTATGCCGACATTGACGGTGCTCCTGAGGAGCGCGAGCGTGGCATCACCATCAATACTGCTCACGTTGAGTACGAAACCGAAAAGCGCCACTACGCCCACGTTGACTGCCCTGGTCACGCGGACTACGTGAAAAACATGATCACGGGTGCTGCTCAGATGGATGGCGCCATCCTCGTGTGTGCAGCCACCGACGGCCCCATGGCTCAAACCAAGGAGCACATCCTGCTCGCCAAGCAAGTTGGCGTTCCCGCCCTGGTTGTTGCACTAAATAAGTGCGACATGGTCGATGACGAAGAGATCATCGAGCTCGTTGAGATGGAAATCCGTGAGTTGCTGTCCAGCTATGACTTCCCCGGGGATGACATTCCTGTCGTTCAAGTCTCTGGCCTTAAAGCCATCGAGGGCGAAGCAGAATGGGAAGCCAAAATTGAAGAATTGATGGCCGCGGTGGATGAAAGCATCCCCGAACCAGAGCGTGAAATTGACAAGCCATTCCTGATGGCGATCGAAGACGTGTTCTCCATCACTGGACGTGGCACCGTCGCAACGGGTCGTATCGAACGCGGCATCGTCAAAGTTGGCGAAGAAGTTGAAGTCGTAGGCATCAGAGAGCCCCGCAAAACCACCGTTACCGGTGTGGAGATGTTCCGCAAATTGCTCGATGAGGGCATGGCCGGCGACAACGTGGGGCTCCTACTTCGCGGCATCCAGAAAGAAGACATCGAGCGCGGCATGGTGCTCGTGAAGCCCGGCTCGATCACCCCTCACACCAAGTTTGAGGGCCAGGTCTACGTGCTCAAGAAAGAAGAAGGGGGTCGCCACACGCCTTTCTTTGCTGGCTACCGCCCGCAGTTCTATATCCGTACCACCGACGTGACGGGGCAAATCACCGCATTCACCGCGGAAGATGGCACCAACGTTGAAATGGTCATGCCTGGAGACAACATCCAGATGACAGGTGAGTTGATCTGCCCTGTTGCCATGGAATTGGGCATGCGCTTCGCAATTCGCGAAGGTGGTCGCACCATCGGAGCTGGCGTGGTCTCCAAGATCATCGAATGATCTAATCTCGAATCCCTGTAAGGGTCAGCCTGACTGCGGTGAGACCGTCCCTTACAGTTCTTGAGTGGGAGAGCTTCAACCTCTGAGGTTCCTCCCTGACCGAACCTAGACAATCCAACCTCTCAGTCTCTTTCAGGGACTTTCTTGCGCTTCCATGTCCACCGCAATCGCTCAGCAAAAGATCCGCATCCGTCTCAAGGCGTTTGATCGCCGCATGCTCGATCTCTCTTGCGACAAAATCATTGAAACTGCCGACAACACGGCAGCAACGGCCATCGGCCCTATTCCATTGCCAACGAAGCGCAAGATTTACTGCGTTCTGCGCTCGCCCCACGTGGATAAGGATTCACGCGAGCACTTCGAAACGCGGACCCATCGCCGCATCATCGATATCTACAGCCCTACAGCGAAGACCATCGATGCTCTGATGAAGCTCGACCTTCCCAGTGGAGTCGACATCGAAGTCAAGCTCTGATCGGAGCCCCATCCAACGATCAGCTGCCTAGTATTTCGCTCTTCGCCTAAATCCTGCGTGGCTGATCTGTCCGTCAGAGAACTCCCTCTGTTTCCTCTGCCGGATGTGGTCCTATTCCCAAGTGACGTTCTGCCACTGCATATCTTCGAGTCTCGCTATCGAATGATGTTGCAGAGCGTCTTAGAAACAGATCGACGTTTTGGCATCGTGCGTTGGGATCCGGATCAACAAACGATGGCCGCTGTTGGCTGCTGTGCTGAAATCATTCAGCATCAAACAGGTGAAGATGGTCGCAGCAACATCGTCACCCTGGGGCAACAGCGCTTTCGAGTGCTCAACGTCACCAGAGAAACGCCTTTCCGCTCGGCAATGGTTAGTTGGATCGAAGACGAACCGGTCGACAACACAAGCGAATTGGAGTCATTAGCGGCCACAGTGACTCAAGCCTTGAAAGATGTTGTTGAACTCACGGGCAAACTGACCGACTCCAAATCTTCACTGCCTGACGACCTTCCTGACCTCCCTCGCGAGCTCTCCTTCTGGATAGGAGCGCATCTAGGAGGCCCGGTAGCCGATCAACAACAAGACCTCCTAGAGCTCACCAGCACACGCACGCGCCTAGAGCAGGAATTCGAAATGCTCGATGAGACCCGTCGTCAGCTTGCTGCTCGCACCGTTTTACGCGACACGCTGTCTGAGACCGATCCGAGCAACGGTTAATGCCTTCACCGACCATCCTTATACCAACAGCAGCAGGTTTACTGCTCCTGGGTTGCGCTTACCAGCTTTGGAATCGTCGCAATCGCGCCTATCACTCCAGTGAGAGCGTTGCAGCCGCATACGACGCCTGGACCGATGACCAATTATTGGAATCCCTTTGGGGTGAGCATGTGCATCTCGGGCATTATGGATCCCCACCTCAGCCTCGAGATTTCAGGCAGGCCAAGGCCGACTTCGTCCATGAGTTGGTCCGATGGAGTGGATTCGATCAATTACCGCCAGGATCCCGTGTCTTGGACGTGGGTTGCGGTATCGGAGGGAGTGCCAGGATCCTTGCCCGTGACTACGGTTTAGATGTATTAGGCATCAGCATCAGCCCCGCTCAGGTCAACAGAGCCACTCACTTAACAGCAGACACGTTGTCCTGTCGCTTCGCAGTGATGGATGCCCTCAATCTCCAACTTGAGGATCAAAGCTTTGACGCTGTATGGACTGTCGAAGCTGGCCCTCATATGCCCGATAAGCAGCGGTTTGCCGACGAACTCCTGCGCGTCCTGAAACCTGGTGGTCGTCTGGCCGTTGCCGACTGGAACCGGCGCGATCCAGTTGATGGTGCCCTTGATCGGCGCGAACGCTGGGTGATGCACCAATTACTTACGCAATGGGCGCATCCCGAATTCGCCAGCATCCGAGGCTTTCGCCAAAACCTTGAAAGCAGCCCTCATCGTCGCGGAACGATCAGCACCGACGATTGGACAGACGCCACATTGCCCTCTTGGAATGAGTCCATCCTTGAAGGAATCCGCAGGCCCAATGCGATTCTCCGTCTTGGCCCCAAGGCCGTCCTGCAGGGCCTTCGTGAAACCCCAACGCTGCTGTTAATGCGCTGGGCTTTTGCCCGAGGGATGATGCAATTTGGAGTGTTTAAGACGGATCACTCTTGAGATCCAACTCCTTAAATCACTCCAACACTGAACTGGGGTAAGCCCCGAAGTGGAGAAGGTGTTCACACAGCGGCTGAAGGCTTTTGGTCAGCCGCTCAAGCAACGCAGCCGTCTGTTGCCCCGGCAACTCCACATCCACAAAAAACACATATTCACCAAGCTCACGCTTTGAAGGACGCGATTCAATCCGGCTCATGTTGAGTCCAAGATCGCCGATTGCTTGCAAGGCCTCGATCAACGCCCCAGGAGCGTTTTGATGCAGTGAGAAGGCAAGACTGGCAACATCTCCCTCGCAACTCAGCTCACCGTTTTGAAGCAACAAAAAGCGGGTGCGGTTTCCAGCGACGTCATTCACTGGATAGGCCAGCTCCTGCAGTCCCTGCTGCCCCGCTAACGAACGATCGGCAATGGCTGCTCTGAAGTGACTGCCACGCACCATCCTGGCCGCTTCAGCGGTGGAGCTGGCTGGAAGTTGCACAGCCTGCGGGAGATGACGCGCCAACCAGCCGCTGCATTGAGCAAGAGCCTGAGGATGGGATAAGACTTCTGAAATACCGTCGAGAGATCCGCTGCTCAGCAGCGCATGACGAATCGGTAGAACGACAGCGCGACGAATTCTCAAGTTCGAATAAGACCAGAGAGCGTCAAGGATTGCCGTGACCCCACCCTCAACGGAGTTCTCCACAGGCACCACGGCCGATTCACAACGACCATCAGCAACATGTTCCACCACAGACCGAAGCCCCGAACACGCCACCAGCTCTGGATTCTCGATGGCCTCAAGTTTCATGAGGCTGCGAGCAGCCCGCTCCCCATAGGTCCCCTCCGGCCCGAGAAAAGCAACACGCATCGGCATCGGATCAAGACACACATCGATCGATAGGATCATGCCGCGTCAGGACACGGTCATGCCCCTGGCCTTTCGAGCCAGTCAGCATCTCGATCTACCCATCGCAGATGAGTCAGAACGTCTGCGGGCTTATTTGCATGAGCACGACCGCGTTGTCAAAGCGCTGCTCGACTCCAACCAGCTCACCGCCTTGGCACCAGGGCGCTACCGCTACACCGTGACAACGCTGCAGGTGTTCCAACTGCATGTGAAGCCAGTGGTGTCGCTCGAAGTCGATGAAGTGAGCGGACAACTTCGCATCCGTGCTCTTGATGCGGACCTCGAGGGTTTGGGGTTAGTGGATGACTTCCAACTGAGCCTTGAAGCCCTGCTTGAGGCGACTCCAAGAGGACTTCAAGGGGAGGCCACGCTGAGCGTTGAAGTCAGCCAGCCGCCCTTGCTACGCATGATTCCTAAGCGAGTGTTGGAGAGCACCGGGGAATCCATCCTTAATGGAATTCTCCTCACGATCAAAGGCAGGGTCGGTCGTCAGTTGGTGGCTGATTTCCAGTCCTGGGCCAAGGATTTAGATACCCCTCCCGCCAGCGAGTCCGCCCTACCCGGTGGCGAATAGCTTCCTCAAGAACGAGCTCCGGTGCAGGGGAGTGGGGCCAGAGGCCAGTAGAGCTGCTCGATGTTGAGCCGTTCCATATCCGGCATGTCGCTCAAGCCCGTACCCCGGAAATCGATTAGAGAGCCGCCGAATCAAAGCGTCGCGCGCCTCTTTCGCCAACACACTCGCAGCTGCGATTGCGGCATGGCTGCTATCACCACGCACGATGGTGCGTTGACTACCCCCCCATAATCGCAAGGGGAGAACTCCATCCACGAGGACCAGCTGAGGCGGGCTGGGCAAGCGCTGAAGAGCACACAACATGGCCTGCTCAGTCGCGCTGCGAATCCCGTAGTAATCAATCGCCCGCGCAGAGCTTTGACCCAATCCCCAAGCATGGGCATGAGCCTCAATCAGGGGAACCAGTGCAGCTCGACGACTCGGCGTTAACGCCTTGCTATCAGTAAGACCAGCAGACTGCAAATGCAGTGCCGCTTGATCGCTCAACACAACGGCGGCCGCAAAAACGGGCCCAAACAAGCAGCCACGCCCCACTTCATCCACCCCAGCGATGCCAAGGCCATCGCTGGCATTCATCAGACCTGACACCGCTCGTTAGTCGTGATCAGACGTTGATGCAGACGCGCGACGACGACGACGACCGGGCCGCGATTCAGAGGTGTCAGCAGGCTCAGGATCAGGACTGACCTCAGGCTCAGAACTCGCAACCGGTTCAGAGATGGATACGGAGAGGGGTTGAGAAACTGAAACCGCTTCAGGCTCAGGTGAAATCACCGGAAGTGGGGTCTCAATTAAAGGCGTGATCTCCACCAGCAAAGGCTGTGAATGGTCGTCTGGCTCTAGGGGAGTGACGACGGTCGTGGGTGCTGAATCGTCTCCACCAGCTGATCCAGCAGAACGGCCCGAACCAGTGCCCGCGCTCCGTCCATTACCCCTCGGCCCACGGCGGCGACGGCGGCCTGCGTTAGCCGACATTTGCTGTCGCGCCTGCTCAAGCACCTGCTCTGCGTCTTCGCCGGGACGGACAACGCGCACCATCAGGTTGTCCAGCTCCGGCTGGGTGTCTAGCAGCAAGGCTGGATTCAGACCAAGCCATCCATAGACCTGCTCTTCGTCTTCATCCATAGGAACCGCAACCAGCTCAGGGTCCTGACGTCGGCTCACGCTGGCAGGCTCAGTAGCAGCAGACGTAGCCGCATCGCTGGCAATCTCCACCTCCTCCAAAGGCGCATCGCCGCTGTCGCCAGGACCAGTAGCCGCCACAACCTTCCCTCGACTACCGCGACGCCGACGGGCATTCGAGGCCTCTCCTGCCTGAGGGACTTCAGCCCGAGCCGACGCGGCGGAGCGCACCAGCCCCGTAGCCGTGGCGAGGGGCTGCATCAGATCCTTACCAGGAAGCACTGCAACGTGGCCAAGCCCTCCGCAACTGGGGCAGGCTCGCCCGAACAACTCATAAATATTTTGACCCTGACGCTTACGCGTCAGCTCAACAAGACCGAGTTCCGTGAGCTGGGCAATTTGGGGGCGAGCTGCATCATCACGAATCGCACCGGTGAAGTGCTCCAGCAACTGCAACTGATCACGACGGGAATCCATGTCGATGAAGTCGACAATGATCACCCCACCGATGTTGCGCAAACGCAACTGCCGCGCGATCTCAATGGCCGCCTCACAGTTGGTCCAGAGCACCGTTTCCCTCGCGTTCGCCGAGCGAGTGAACGAACCAGAGTTCACATCAATCACCGTGAGGGCCTCGGTGGGCTCGATGATCACGTAGCCACCGGAGGGGAGGTCAACCCTCGGCTTGAGAGCATCACGAATAGCCCCATTGACTTTGTAGTGCTCGAGCAGCTCAGAAGGCTCGGGATGGGCTTCCACCACAACGTGACTTCCCTCGTCTCCGAGGAAAGAACGCACCCGTTCCACAGCAGCGGGTGACTCCACCACCACCCGGTCCAAATCCAAACCGGTGTGATCGCGAAGAATGCGATGGATGAAATCCTCATCGCGGTTGAGAAGAACCGGGGGGGAAGCAGTCTCGGCAGCTTTTTGGATCGCCTCCCATTGACGTAAAAGCGATTCGAGATCATCAATCAGCAATTCTTCGCTGATTCCATCGGCTTCCGTACGAATCAGCAGGCCCGCCCCTGGGGGCTTCACCAACACACCAAGGGCGCGCAACCGGTTCCGCTCTCCTTCCGAACCGATGCGCCTGGAGATATTGACCCCCTGACCGCTGGGTTGAAGCACGAGATAACGACCTGGCAGCGCCAGATTGCCTGTCAACCGAGGACCTTTGGTCCCCGTGGGCTCCTTCATCACCTGAACCAGAACTTTTTGACGTGGTTCCAGCAGTTCTGTAATTCCGGCGGCACCTTTTTTAAGGCGTAAAGGGCCTAAGTCAGTGACATGAATGAAGCCATTTTTTTCACTTTCACCGATGTTGACGAAAGCAGCATCAATCCCTGGGAGAACATTTTCAACAGTGCCCAAATAGACATCACCGATCTGGTAACGCCCCTGGGCAACGATTAATTCATCAACGCACTCATCTGTGAGAACTGCGGCAATGCGCAGTTGCTCAGCAATAACAATTTGTTGGGGCATAAACAATGACTGACGACGCCCGTCAGGGCTGGAGCCCGATCAACAGCCAGCCGGCATGTCGCACGGGGTTGGAATGAATTCAAGCGACCGATTAGGTCTAAGCATTCGGAGTGAATTACTCCTCTGATTTGGAGCTCGACTGCAACGCCTAGGCGTTGTTTGAAACAGGAGACTCTGGCCTCTTATTCCGCAGGATGTGGGAGCAAGAAGGTCGGGACGAAACCGTGGCGCAGGCCCGTGGCTTGACGTCTTGTTTTGAATTTAGCACCGCATAAGCCGTAGTTCGAGGCGACGCACATTGTGAAGATGCAAGGACTGCTCCAAGGCTTCAGACAACCAGTGCTGAAGCTGAGCGGGCTTGAGGCTCCTGCCTAGATCATCGATGTGAGCGAAGCACTCAAGCGTTACCCCGCTCATCGCCGCGCCATCAACCGGAGCCACGATCTCAAGCGTCTCTAAAGCAGGCCTGCAGTCGCGCCGACGAGGACGTCCTTTTTTGTCGGTGTCGTCCCAAACGAGCGTGTCTCGCGCCAACAAATCATCCACCACCTGCTTCCACTGCTCAAAGGAAATCGAAGGTTCTCCCGCTTGAGGTTTCAGCTCAAAGCTCCATCGGGCTGCCTCCAATTGTTGCGAAAGGCTCTGGCCAGACACGGGCACTTCATAGGCCTCCAACAACAAAAGCCCTGGGGGAAGGGTCTGTTGCCAACGCTTCAAAACCTCTAGCGCCTCAACTTGTTCAATAAATTCCAAATCCATCCATTCCCCCTCCCCTTGCACGCCAAGCGGCAACGCCAAGGCGAGCTGAAGACGGGGAAGGGGGTGAAAGCCACCGGTGAAACTGATCGGCAATTCAGCACGTCGAAGCGCACGCTCAAACAAGCGCACCAAATCGAGATGGCTGAGCAGGGCCATCGCGCCTGTTTTGCTGAAACGAAACCTGATCCGGCACACTCGATCGCTTGGCGGAGCCTGCCTTGGTTTCTGAACAGGGATCTCAGGAGGAGGAATCACAACGTTGTGGCCTAGGTCAGGGCCACAGACCCCACAACTGCTGCATCCCTCGAACGAACAATCCGGAACAACAGACGCTTCAAGAGCTCGCTTGAGATCTTCTGCCAACCAGCGCTTATCAATCCCAGTGTCGATGTGGTCCCAAGGCAGGGGCTGAGAACAAAACGCATCCAACCCTTCCTCGCTGAGTGCATTCGTACGTCCCCAGCCGCCGAGCTCAAGGGCTCGGTAGCGGCCCTCAAGGCCTGCTGCTGCAATGGCACCCGTCCAAGCCTCATAGGTGCGATCGAGGGCCTCAAACCATGCATCCATGCCTGCACCCGCTCGCCATGCCGCTTCGATAACAGGAGCCAAGCTCCTGTCGCCGCGACCGACGAAGTCCTCCATAGCGGAAAGCCTCACATCCGTGAAGTTGAAGCGCACACCGCGGAGGCGCTTTCCAGCTTCCCTCAGCAACTGCTGACGCCTTAAAAACTCCGAGGTTGAAACGCTATGCCACTGAAACGGTGTGTGCGGCTTCGGGGTGAAATTACTGATGGTGATGTTGAGATTGAGGCGACCCAAATCGCGGCAGCAATCGAGCAACATCCGACAGGTCTCGGCAATGCCGAGCACATCGGCATCGGTCTCACCCGGCAGTCCGATCATGAAATAGAGCTTCACCTTGCGGAAGCCGTTTTGCATTGCCGTGCGGATTCCAGCGACAAGATCTGCATCCGTGAGGCCTTTGTTCACGATGTCTCTCAGCCGTTGGGTGCCGGCTTCCGGTGCAAACGTCAGGCCCGACTGGCGGGAGCCCCCGAGGATATGAGCGATGTCGTCATCAAACCGATCCACCCGCTGGCTGGGCAACTGAAGCGTGACATTGCGATCGGCAAGACGATTGCGAAGCTCTACCCCCACAGCGGGCAACGCCAGGTAATCGCTGCAGCTCAACGACAGCAAAGAGAAGTCGCTGTAACCCGTTCGCTTCATTCCCGTTTCAATCGCCTCAATCACGGCCTCAGGCTCCACGTCCCTCGCTGGTCTTGTCAGCATTCCCGGCTGGCAAAAACGACAGCCTCGGGTGCAACCACGGCGAATTTCCACCGTCAATCGGTCATGCACGGTCTCCACATGGGGAACGAGTCCCATCGCGTAATGGGGCATGGGAGTGGCAACACGCCTCAACAAGCGATCCGGAAGACCAGCCTCCAGCGGCTCCACGCTGATCCCTTGCTGATCAGGTCCATAAAGGGACGGCACATACACCCCTGGGACAAAAGCGAGATCACGAAGTAGGTCCGTTCGAGACCAGCCCTCAGCTTTGGCTTCTGCCACCACCAATCCAATTTCAGGGAGAAGCTCCTCCCCATCGCCTAAAGCAATGAAGTCGAAAAAAGCTGCGTAAGGCTCAGGGTTGCTGGTGGCTGTGGGGCCGCCTGCAAAAATCAGTGGCGGAGATTCAGGATGAGAGAGAGGCAAGTCTCCCCTTTCTGCCGCATAAAGCGGCACCTTCGCCAAATCCAACATGGCGAGAATATTGGTCGCACCCAGCTCATAGCTGAGGCTGAAGCCCAGGATGTCAAAGGCGGGGAGCGGCCTCCTGCTCTCCACAGCAAACAAGGCTTGATTCCGCTCTTTCAGCCTCTCTGAAAGATCAGCCTCGGGAAGATAGGCCCGATCACACAGCTGACCAGGAACAGCATTAAGGATGGAATAAAGAATGATGTGGCCGAGGTTGCTGGAGCCCACCTCGTAAATCTCGGGATAGGTCAGAGCCCAGCGCACGCGCGCCGCCTCCCAATCCCGTGGCTCAACCCCCAACTCATGGCCCATGTAGCGGGCGGGACGATTGATTGAGGCATCAACAAGCTGATCAAACGCCACGACAGCGTGGGGATCAGGATCCTGCTTCGTGTGGGACGGGGCGACAATCACGACCACCAGGCCCTGCTTCTTTCATCGTATGTAGCAGGATGCCCGAAGCAACTCCAGTCATTCGTGGTCAAGGTCAACGGCAATTACCTGAAACTCAAAGCGGGTTATCTGTTCCCTGAGATTGGCCGCAGGGTGAAGGCCTTTAGTAGCGCCAACCCCGAGGCCCAGCTGATTCGTCTCGGCATCGGAGACGTCACAGAGCCGCTACCGCAGGCCTGCCGTGACGCCATGAAATCAGCCATCGACGAGATGGGGACAGCGGAAGGATTCCACGGCTATGGGCCTGAACAGGGCTATGGCTGGCTTCGCGAGGCAATTGCCCGCGATGACTTCCAAGCCAGGGGCTGCGAGATCAGTGCAGAGGAGATCTTTGTATCGGATGGCTCCAAATGCGACAGCAGCAATATTCTCGACATCCTTGGGAGTGGCAATCGCATTGCAGTGACCGATCCGGTGTATCCGGTGTATGTCGACAGCAATGTGATGGCTGGCCGTACAGGCGAATCTGGTGATGACGGTCGTTATGGCGGCCTCACTTACCTGCCGATCAGCGCCGACAACGGGTTTGCAGCGCAGATTCCCAGTGAACCTGTTGACCTGATCTATCTCTGTTATCCCAACAACCCCACCGGCGCTGTAGCGACGAAAGCGCAACTCAAGGCATGGGTTGACTACGCCCGTGCCAACAAGGCCTTGATCCTGTTTGATGCCGCGTACGAAGCGTTCATTCAAGATCCCGAGCTGCCCCATTCCATCTATGAAATCGAGGGCGCTCGCGACTGTGCGATCGAATTCCGCTCCTTCTCTAAAAACGCCGGATTCACAGGCACCCGCTGCGCCTTAACCGTTGTTCCTAAAGGGCTCAAGGGCAAAGCCGACGATGGTTCAGAGGTGGAGCTTTGGGGGCTTTGGAACCGTCGGCAGAGCACCAAGTTCAACGGTGTGAGCTACATCATTCAGCGCGGCGCAGAAGCGGTGTATTCCGATGCAGGGCAACAGGAAGTGAAGGCGCTCGTGAGCTTTTACATGGAGAACGCTGCCATCATCCGGCGCGAGCTCAGCGCTGCAGGAATCGAAGTGCATGGAGGTCAGCACGCCCCCTATGTATGGCTTAAAACGCCTTCGGGAATGGACTCCTGGAGCTTCTTCGATCACCTCCTTCAGAAGGCCAACGTGGTGGGGACCCCAGGAAGTGGCTTCGGTGCTGCAGGAGAGGGCTATTTCCGCCTTTCCGCTTTCAACAGCCGTAGCAATGTGGACGAAGCCATGGCCCGCATTCGCAACCTATGACCTCATCACTCCTAGATTGGGAGTAGTGGGAATCAGTGGCAATGGTGGATACACCCAGCCGTAGCCCCGGTGGGGCTGCGGTTCTTGACAAGCAAACAGAGCGGGTGCGCAAAACATCGCCCCGCTACAAGGTTTTGCTTCACAACGACCCTGTCAACAGCATGGAGTACGTCGTCGTCACGCTTCAGCAGGTGGTTCCCCAGCTCAGTGAGCAAGACGCGATGGCCGTGATGCTGGAAACCCACAACACGGGAGTAGGCCTGGTAATCGTTTGCGACATTGAACCGGCAGAGTTCTACTGCGAAACCTTGAAGAACAAGGGCCTGACTAGCACCATCGAACCAGAAGAGTGATGCAGCCCCCCCCCAGATCAACGTTGCACTGGTGGGGAACACTCTTTTATGTACCGGTGCTCTATGGGCTGGGTTTGCTGAGTGCACGACCGCTAGCGTTGCTTTTTCCCGAATGGCGCCCGGACCAGGTAAACCTGGCCGGAGTGGTAGTGGCGCTGCTGCTTCTGCTCTTCACCCTTCCTTGGCGCTTGCGCCGGAGCTGGGGCGTCGAGCATCCCTGGCAGCAACTGGGAATTGTCGTCCCTGCAGCTGCTGGCCTACGCGCCTTCGTTCGTGGATTCCTTAAGGCCGCTGCGCTTCTTGTTGGCGTGGTTGTGGTCCTACTGCTCAGCGGCCAGAGCCAATGGCAGGGGCAACTCACGGCCGGACAACTCCTTAATGCCATCGCCCTGATGCTGGGGGCGGGATTCGCTGAGGAGTTGCTCTTCCGTGGTTGGCTCTGGGGTGAATTGGAGCTGCTGGGAGGCCGGCAACGGGCCATTGGCTTGCAGGCCACCTTCTTTGCTCTGGTGCATCCCTGGTATCAGCTGCCAGCGATCGAAGCGGTCGGCCTGTTAGTAGGGCTTGCTCTCTTGGGGCTGGCCCTAGCGCTGCAACGGCGAGCCGATCAAGGTGCACTCTGGGGATCGGTTGGACTCCACGGCGGATTGGTCGGGGGCTGGTTTGCCCTGCAAGCCGGCCTAATCAGCGTGCCGGCGACAGGTCCTGCTTGGCTCCTTGGTCCAGGCGGGGCTAATCCCAATCCGATCGGAGGCCTCCTGGGCTGGGCTGGGCTGGCGGGATTAATTCTGGTGCGTCGCCGCTGGTGGCGCTGAGCTAGCGGATCGCCGTGGCCAAGGCCTTACGGCCTTCAACTGGCGCACGCAGGGCTTCTTCGAGTGGAGCTGTGCCGTAGTCGCGTTCCAGAATTTCCATCACCGTTTTGCCAAAACGACTGGGATCGCGATCAAACGCTTCAAGGCAAACCCTGCCAAACGTGCTGCCCATCGGCTCAGGATTCCAAAGAAGCTTTCGTGCCGTCCAAGGCATCATGCTCATCGGGTTGTAGCCAGGCTTGATCAGGCCTTGATCGAAGCCGTATTGCTCGAGATGCGTATGCGGCTGCAAGCCGATAAAGAAAATGGCAGGCTCCACCAGATCTTCACCAAAAATCGCTTCAAGCTCGCGGTGGTACGCCACGGTTTGCCGAATCGTTTCCGGCCGTTCATCAATCACGTTGAAGGAGTAATTCACCGACACATGATCACGGAAGCCCGCCTCGGCAAGCATGCGGCAACTGTCCAAAACAGTGCGCAGGTTGTACCCCATACGCATCTTGCGCACGAGTTCCTGGGAGCCTGAGGTAATGCCAATTTCGAAATAACTCATGCCCGTTTCAACCATCAACTGAGCCAACTCGGGATCCAAGTTGTCGGCACGGATGTAGGCCGCCCAACGAATCCCCGTTAAACCTTCAGCCTTAATCGCGCGCAACAGCTCTTTGGCATCTTCGATGTATTTGCGAGCGGGAATGAACTGAGCATCGGTAAACCAGAAGCCACGCACTCCACGGTCGTAGAGCTGACGCATTTCAGCGACAACTTCCTGCACAGGATTGACCCGCACTTGCTTGCCTTCCACAACGGTGTAAACGCAATAACAACAGTTGTGGGGGCAACCTCGTTTGGTCTGAACACCGACGTAAAAGTCTCCGCCTTCTAAGTACCAATCCAGCTGTGGCCAGATTGAAGAGATGTAGTTGTAATCACAGGCAGTTTTGGGCCTGCTTTCGGGTTGCTCGTGAATCAAACCCGGGCGAGGTGCCTCTCCCACAACAAAACAACGCTCTCCATCAAGCGGTTGTTGAGCAAGGAGCTTTTCTAGAAGGGGTTCGCCCTCACCGATTGAAATGATGGTGCCCTTGGGCAAGGACCGGCCCAGCTGTTCATAGAAGACGCTGACCGCTCCTCCACCAAGGACAACACGGGCCTCGGGACGATGGCGACGCGCCCGTTTCAAACCATGGCGCACCAATTTCTGATTGCGATGAAGCTCGCCGTAATGACTAGTCATCAAGCGCAATCCGCCCAAGGCCCCTTTGATCCGCTTCAAAGGGTTGCGTGCGTAAAAAACTTCAAATGAGTTTTGAAGCGGATTCCCACCGCGTCCATCCACAGGGGCATAGATCTGGATGTCTCTCCAAGAGAACACCAACAGCGTGGGCCGAAACTGATCCACCACGTTGAGCAGAACGCCCTCTACATCAAGGACCGGCAGGGCTGCCAAATCAAGAATGCGCTGAGGCAAATCTGGAAAACACTTGTGCAAGTGATCAGCCAAATAAATCGGGCCAATCGGAAAGATCGGATTGCATGGCAAGCGCACAAACAGAACTCTTTCGCCTGCTGCCCTTGAGGTGTTTGTTGGCGCTGCGTTGCTCATGTGCGGACGCTAACAACTGCATCCGCTGCAACGCCCGGCCGCGAACTTCAGGATTACCGCATGAACAAGTGGTTACAAACCGCAAACTTGCTTTACAATGCATTCGGCAGGGCGTCCTGCCCTTCCGTAACCGTCTCCTTGCGAGACCTTCTTTTCCGTATTCATGACTACCACCATCCAGCAGCGCTCCGGCGCTAACGGCTGGCAGCAGTTCTGTGAGTGGGTCACCTCCACCAACAACCGTCTTTATGTCGGTTGGTTCGGTGTTCTGATGATCCCCACACTGCTTGCCGCTACCACTTGCTTCATCGTTGCTTTTATCGCCGCACCTCCGGTTGATATCGACGGCATCCGCGAGCCTGTTGCAGGTTCACTGATGTATGGCAACAACATCATTTCTGGTGCTGTTGTTCCTTCCAGCAACGCCATTGGCTTGCACTTCTACCCAATCTGGGAAGCTGCCTCACTCGACGAGTGGCTCTACAACGGCGGTCCTTTCCAACTGGTTGTGTTCCACTTCCTGATCGGCATCTACGCCTATATGGGACGTGAGTGGGAACTTTCCTACCGCTTGGGCATGCGCCCTTGGATCTGTGTTGCATACAGCGCACCTGTTGCTGCTGCATCTGCAGTGTTCCTGGTCTACCCCTTCGGTCAGGGTTCTTTCTCTGACGCCATGCCTTTGGGCATCTCTGGAACCTTCAACTACATGTTGGTCTTCCAGGCTGAGCACAACATCCTGATGCACCCCTTCCACATGCTTGGAGTGGCTGGTGTCTTCGGTGGTTCACTGTTCTCCGCCATGCACGGTTCATTGGTGACCTCATCCTTGGTTCGTGAAACAACCGAGACCGAGTCCCAGAACTACGGCTATAAGTTCGGCCAAGAAGAAGAGACGTACAACATCGTGGCTGCTCACGGCTACTTCGGTCGCCTGATCTTCCAATACGCCTCGTTCAACAACAGCCGTAGCCTTCACTTCTTCCTTGCAGCCTGGCCTGTAGTCGGCATCTGGTTCACCGCCCTTGGCGTGTCAACCATGGCCTTCAACTTGAACGGCTTCAACTTCAACCAGTCAATCCTTGATGGTCAGGGCCGCGTCCTGAACACATGGGCCGACGTTCTTAACAGAGCTGGACTTGGCATGGAAGTGATGCACGAGCGCAACGCTCATAACTTCCCTCTCGACCTGGCAGCTGCTGAGTCCACACCTGTGGCACTTCAAGCACCTGCAATCGGTTGATCCGGAACCCCTTAAAAGTTCAGATCAACTGAACTAGAAAGCCCCCTCCCAAAAGGAGGGGGCTTTTTTGTGCGCTGGCTTCTTTTAAAAGCAACGTGCTAATCACAAACAATCCTTCGCGGCTTGTCCAATAAGGATCCCTTCACCTGTCACCCGTTCCAGTTGGAAAAACTGACTAACACGATGACAAAACCAGTCTTCCCGACTATATTTAGAAAAGTAACGGAGATTTATTGATGGGCGAATACGTCGTCTCTGAAAGCATCAACTTTCCGTTCCAACTTGTTATTAGCATCGTTGGAAGCTTTTTTATTGGGGCATACGTACTGACCCAATCCAACGAAAACTCAGATGATGATGATTTTGGGAATGGAGATGGGGGCATGATGCAGCCGGTGGCTGCAACCGGAGCCGTCTGAGCCACATTTCCAGCGGCTTGCTTACAAAAGCAGGGATCAACACCACCGTCGCGTGGTGTTTTTTATTGCCTTTACACAGGACTCCCTGTTGGACCTGGTGATCATCAAGACCTTCAGCTCTTCCCTTCAGGCACCACCCTCAGGCCTCAAACCCACTCCAAGAGAGGAGCTATCAGCTGAGCTGATCACTGGGATCAGGAGCGCTCACGCCGGACATCGTGTCACCAGCTCAATCTTCCTTTACATTG
>JAVBIX010000001.1 GCA_030756895.1 Synechococcus sp. SP2 MAG | reverse complement strand
TGTTGCGCGCACTCAACCGAACCACGAACATCCCAGCCATCGCTCCATCCTCATCGGTTGCAAGCCCTCCCTTCATCAGGCCTGATTGAGGAAATCAGCCACAGCATCTGGGTCCGGTTGAGGGTCAATGCCACCGGCTCCAACGCAAACCAAAGCACCGCAAGCCGCCGCATAGCGAACCATGGTTTCCACCAACGCGGAATCGCAATCCCGTGACAGATCGGCTTGCGCGGATAAGGCCACCAGTTGATGAAGCAATCCAGCCGTGAACGCATCTCCTGCACCCGTGGTATCTACCACTCGCGCTGGTGTCAGAACAGGCATGGTTCCTGCATGACCAGCGATCGTCCAGCGCACGGGATTTCCGCCATCGGTGACAACAACATCAGGATGCTGTGGCAGAACAGATTGAATCTCCGAGGGGTCATCGTTATCAAACAGCCAGAGAGCCTCCTCGCGCGCAAGCTTGAGCAACGCCACCTGATCCAGCAATGGCTTCATGGCCGCCAATGCTGAGGGATCGGGTCCTTCTGCTGGATCCGCCTGCGGATCCCAAAACGTGGGGCGCCAATTCACATCCAAAGCCAGTGAGATGCCTGCCGTTTTCGCCTGAGCCAACAGCCAATGCAAGGTCTCTGCGGAAGCCGGCGTCGCCAGCGGAATCGTGCCCATTAACAACCAGCGAGCCTGCTCTGACACACCAGGCCAGACCGCTTCCAATTCAGCACGATCCAGCATCTGATCAGCAAACCCGAGGGACTGATCTCCTGCAAAACCCTGAAACACTCGTTCGCCATTGGCATCACGGCGAACCAAGACCACCCGACTAGGCCGGCTTGGATCGGATTGAAGGGCTTGCACATCAACGCCCCGGCGCTGAAACAACTCAAGAAATTCAGCACCAATCGCGTCCTCACCGAGGCGAGAAATCAGGCCAACAGGTGTTCCGAGCCGAGCGAGAGCACAGGCCACGTTGGCGGGTGCACCGCCCAAGCGATCATCACAAGATTCCGGCGCTGCCGTAGCTGGATCCCCCCCCAGGGGACCAAGTCGATCCACCAACGCCTCACCCAGGCAGAACACGCGAGGAGCCAAAGCGGTGAGATCGACCATGACAGCAAAGCGGCTGACTTCAGGCTGGCCAAAGAAAACAACAATGCCAACGGTTTGTAGGCAATCAGCTCATCCGAGCCAAATGCTTCAACAACGCCGCAATGATTTTGGCGTTGGCTGCTGGGAAGGGGTAATCAGCCAAAGATTCCGGTCGCACCCAACGCACCTGCTGGCTCGCAAGCGGCTGAGGTTCACCCGTTCGCCACTGACAGAGGTGAACCACAAAACGCAGCTTTTTATGGCTGTAGGCATGCTCCAACGTGATCAATTCCTCAGCGACAGACACCTCAATCGACAGTTCTTCTCGTAGCTCACGCGAAATCGTGTCTTCAATCGCTTCATCGGGCTCCTGCTTCCCCCCTGGAAATTCCCATAACCCCCCAAGCAAACCTTCATTGAGGCGTTGATCGATCAGCACCTCACCGGCGTCATTCAGCACCACTCCCACACCGATCACTTGAAAAGGCACAGCTCGAGGGGTGTCTTTCACGGGATAGTGCTCCACATCGCCAGCAGCGTAAGCAGCGCATTGCTCCCGCCAAGGACAGACGCCGCAGTTTGGTGAACGGGGTGTACAAACTGTGGCACCCAGATCCATCAGGGCCTGATTCAAATCCCTTGCCCGCGCTGGATCTGCCTCAATCAGAAGCTCACTCCACTGCCAAAACAAACCCTCATCGCGAGAGGGTGAGCGCGGGTGGGCATGAAGCCGAGCCAACACCCGGCGCACATTGCCATCAAGAATGGCCAAGGGGCTATTGCAGGCAGACGAAAGAATCCCAGCCGCAGTGGTTCGTCCAATCCCAGGAAGAGACATCCAGCACTCAAGATCCTTTGGCCAAGCAGACAGCGTCGTGCTTGACAGAGGAGCGATCTGCTCGATCAGTTGCTGCGCCCCGACCAAAAGACGACGGGCTCGCGAGTAGTAGCCAAGACCTTGCCAGAGCAACAACACATCGTGTTCGCTCGCCTGAGCCAGCGCCTCAAGCGTGGGGAAAGCCTCCATCCAGCGCTGCCAATAGGGCAACACCACTTGCAACTGGGTTTGTTGCAACATCACCTCAGCAATCCAAATGCCATAGGGAGACAACAACTGGTTGGGCAGCGGCCAAGACGTATCTGTCCTGTACATCCAAGGCTTCTGCTGAGGATCTCGGCGACCATGGGCCTGCCACCACTCCAGCAATATCGAACTGCTCTGCTGCCTAACAGCAGACAAGTGCCCAGGATCAGTGGCAGCAGGGGTCACGATGGTGGTGATGCGAGAAAACCATGGTGCACTGGCCAGCTG